>DXIC01000029.1 GCA_019113065.1 Candidatus Agathobaculum stercoravium | reverse complement strand
TGGCATGCAGGATTCCGAGTGCATCGTAGCGGTCAACAAGGCGGACTCCGCTCCGATCTTCGACGTAGCAGACTACGGCATCTGCGGCGACCTGTTCAAGGTCGTTCCGATGATGATCGACGCCATCCGCGCTGCAAAGGCTTCCAAGTAAGCTGGTTTTCACCCACTGATCTATTCAGGCAGATGCCGGTGTACCTCCTATTCTCCTCCTTGCGCGGGGCCGGAGCATTCCCGCGCATATTATCCCGATCCGCTGCATAGCCACAGCGGGACCGGCGCTGCCCCCTTCCCATCAGTGTGAAAAATAATGACAAAGCCGCAGGGCATATGCCCTGCGGCTTTTCTCTTTGTCAGCTATCCGCCTCTGCGACCAGAACCGCGACCGAGCGCGGCCCCATTGTGAACACCGCACCGTCAAACGGCGTATCCGGCGCAAACGGCTGCTCGCACGATGTGTGCACCGCCAGCTGCCAGCGCATCCCCTCAGGTGCTGCGGGCACATGCTGGTCGTGCGGCTCCCAGTGTGCGTTGATGGCGAGCAGGACGATGTCGTCGTGCGTCCCGTCCTGGTGCCGCCCGGCGAACAGCACGCCGATCTGGCGCGTCTCGCCGTCCATCCAGCCGTTCCACGCGCCGCCGTTGTGCAGCGACACATCCGGCCAGCCGCACGCCGCCGGGCCGGTCGCGCCGCGCAGGATTGGGTGCGCGCGCCGCAGCGCGATCATGCCCTGTACAAACGCAAACAGATCGTGATGGGGCTCCAGACGGCCCCAGTCCAGCCACGAGATCTCATTATCCTGACAATACGGGTTGTTGTTGCCGAACTGCGTGTTGCCGAACTCATCCCCTGCCGGGAACATCGCCGCGCCGCGGCTGCACAGCAGCACCGCGAACGCGTTTTTGCGCAGGCGGCTGCGCAGGGCATTGATTTCCGGGTCGTCGGTCTCGCCCTCTGCGCCGCAGTTCCAGCTGTTGTTGTCGTCCGCGCCGTCCGTGTTGTCCCAGCCGTTCTGCTGGTTGTGCTTCTCGTTATAGGCATACAGGTCGTACAGCGTAAAGCCGTCATGGCAGGTCAGGAAATTGACCGAGGCGTTTTCGCGCTGCTCGGGCGGGTACAGGTCGGGCGAGCCGCAGATGCGCTGCACGGCCGCCTGCGCCAAATGGTCGTCGCCCTTGAGGAACCGGCGCAGGTCGTCGCGGTACTTGCCGTTCCACTCCGCCCAGCGGTTCCACGACGGGAACGAGCCGACCTGATACATGCCGCCCGCGTCCCACGCCTCCGCAATCAGCTTGACACGGCCCAAAATGGGGTCGAACGCCAAGCTTTCGAGCAGCGGCGGCTCGGAGAGCGGACCGCCGTCCTCGTCACGGCCGAGGATGCTCGCAAGGTCGAAGCGGAAGCCGTCCACGCGGTACTCGACCACCCAGTACCGCAGGCAGTCCAGGATAAACTGCCGCACCATGGGATGGTTGCAGTTGAGCGTGTTGCCCACGCCCGAGAAGTTGTAATACTTGCCGTCCGGCGTGAGCATGTAATAGACGTTGTTGTCCAGCCCCTTGAATGAGAAAAACGGCCCCTGCTCGTTGCCCTCAGCGGTGTGGTTGAACACCACGTCCAGAATAACCTCGATCCCGTTTGCGTTGAACGTGCGGATCAGGGTTTTCAGTTCGGTGCCTTCGCGGTTGAACTCGACCGCCGCGGCGTATCCCGTATTGGGCGCAAAATAGCACACGGTATTGTAGCCCCAGTAGTTGAGCAGGCGCTTGCCGTCCACAACGCGCTCGTCCGCCAGCTCATCAAACTCGAACACCGGCATCAGCTCGACCGTGTTGACGCCCAGCTTTTTGAGGTAGGGCAGCTTTTCCATCAGCCCGGCAAACGTGCCCGGGTGTTCCACGCCCGAGGAGGGGTGCTGGGTAAAGCCGCGCACATGCAGCTCATAGATCACCATGTCCTGGAACGGGATGTGCGTATCGTTATAATCGCCCCAGTCGAACACGTCCTCGACCACGCGGGCATGGTACGCAGTATCCGCGGAAGGGCGCTCGCCCCAGAGGCTCTGCCCGGTCACCGCGCGGGCATAGGGGTCGAGCAGGAATCTGGTCTTGTCGAACAGCAGGCCGCGTTCGGGGTCATACGGCCCGTCCATGCGGTAAGCGTACTCGAACTGCGTGATGTCCAGCCCGAACACGATCATCGACCAGGTGTTGCCGATGCGGAACCGGTCGGGGAACGGCAGCACCGCATAGGGCTGCTGCTCGGTGCGGTGGAACAGGCACAGTTCGCAGCTGGTCGCGCCGATCGAGTGGATGGTGAAGCTGATGCCGCCGGGCACGATGGTTGCGCCGTTGACCAGGAACAGGCCGGGGCGCACCGCAAAACCGGCGATCTCTTCCGTAGCGTGCAGCTTGCGGCCCGCCGCAGACGGGGATATGATATTGGGATTGGACATACACATTCCTCTTTTCCATAAACACAGAACAGCTCTGCTTCCAGCATACCGTTTTCCCCTGTATTTGTCAACTTGCGCCCGGCAACCCGAACAGAAAACGCGCCTTCAGCGCATATAAAACAGAAAATGGCCGCTGTGCGGCCATTTTCATCAGAACCGCCGGCTTTGCCGGCGGTTTTGATACAAGTGCGCGATTTTGTGTGCCGCCTGCGGCGCGCAAACATCGCGTTCGGGACACATCCGCGCCCTGCGCGGGGTGTCCTAACTCGATCCAAAGCGCATCGCGCTTTGGATCGAAGTTTCATTCTCCCATCACCTGGAACACCACGTCCCGCGTGCGGTCGCGCGTGTCGCACTCGACCAGCGTCAGGTTCTGCCACGGGCCGATGGTGATCTCCCCTTCGACAAACGGGATCACGATGAACGGGCTGAGCAGCGCCGCCTTGATGTGCGACGAGCCGTTATCGTCGTGCCAGGTGTCGTGGTGGTGGTAGTGGATGACCTGCCCGGTCTCGTCCCGGTAGGGCGAAAACACATCCATCGCGGCCTTGAGGTCGTGGTACACCATGCCCGGC
>DXIC01000028.1 GCA_019113065.1 Candidatus Agathobaculum stercoravium | reverse complement strand
CAAGACCAACATCGGCTGCATCTTCACCGGCAAAAAGGACGGCAAGGAAAAGACCGCCTATATCTACAACGTGTGCGACCACGAGGCGTGCTACCGCGAGGTCGGCTCGCAGGCCATCAGCTACACCACCGGCGTGCCCGCAATGATCGGCGCGATGATGCTGATGACCGGCAAGTGGAACAAACCCGGCGTTTATACGGTTGAGGAGTTCGATCCCGATCCGTACATGGAAGCCCTGAACAAGTGGGGCCTGCCGTGGCAGATCAACGACAATCCGGTGCTGGTGGACTGATATGAGATTTACCGAGCTCCCCACCCCCTGTTTTATTGTGGACGAGAACCGGCTGGTGCAGAACCTCGCGGTGCTGCGCGACGTGGCCGACCGCACAGGCGCCAAGATCCTGCTCGCGCAGAAGGCGTTCTCCATGTTCTCGGTCTATCCGCTGCTGCGCGAGTACCTCGCTGGCACGACGGCCTCCGGCCTGTACGAAGCGCGTCTCGGCAAGGAGGAATTCGGCGGCGAGACGCATGTCTACTCCCCCGCCTACGCGGAGGGCGAATTTCAGGAGATCCTGCACTACGCCGACCACATTGTATTCAATTCCTTTAACCAGTGGAAGGCATACGGCAACCTGGCGCGTGCGGCAGGCAAAAGCTGCGGCCTGCGGCTCAACCCCGAGTGCTCCACCCAGCCCGCCGAACACGCGATGTACGACCCCTGCGGCCCGACCTCGCGTCTGGGCATCACCGAGGCAAACTTCCAGCCCGAGCTGCTCGCCGGCATTGACGGCTTCCACTTCCACACCCTGTGCGAGCAGAACGCGGACGACCTTGTCCGCACGGTCGCGGCGTTTGAGGAACGCTTCGGCGGATATATGGAAGGCATGAAGTGGCTCAACCTCGGCGGCGGCCACCATATCACGCGCGACGACTACGACGTGGAGACCCTCGTCAAGTGCATCAACGATCTGCGTGAAAAGTACAACGTGCAGATCTATCTCGAGCCGGGCGAAGCGGTCGTGCTGAACGCGGGTTATCTGGTTTCCACCGTGCTCGAAGTCATGCACAACGGCAAGGACATTGCCATTCTGGATACCTCGGCGGCCTGCCACATGCCGGACGTGCTCGAAATGCCCTACCGCCCGCCGGTGTGGCGTTCGGGCGAGCCGGGCAAAAAGGCGTTCACCTACCTGCTGACCGGCCGTTCCTGCCTTGCGGGCGACGTGATCGGCGAGTATTCGTTCGACACCCGCCTGCTCGAAGGCGAGCAGGTCGTGTTTGAGGACATGGCGCTGTACACCATGGTCAAGACCAACACCTTCAACGGCGTGCCGCTGCCGCTCATCGCCATCCGCCGCGCGGACGGCACGGACGAGGCCGTGCGCATGTTTGGATATGAGGATTTCAAGGGCAGGTTGTCCTGACCCAATCAAAAAGACCAGCTTAACAGCTGGTCTTATTTTTCTTTCAAATAATTTCGCAGGATTAAATTGATATATTGTGAGACCGAGCGGTCATCTTCATCGGCTAATCTGCGTATTTTCTCAATTACATCTACATCTAACGTAATTGATATTTTCTCTTTTAATGACTTCATTGATCCCACCTCGTTTCTATCTTACACTATATCATTTTATGCAATTGAATATTGCATTATCCGATAAAGTAGTATAAAGTAGTATTGATGTGATTTTATGGCACGGTATTGTCTGGACTGCTTTAACCGGCTTGAACATGCGCACTACACGGAAAAAGACGTCAGATTATCTTTACAGCCTGAAATCTGCGAAGGCTGCGGCGAAAAACGCCGCATTGTCAGCCATTTTCGCCGCCGCGAGCGGCGCGGCACACCCGCAGACTGGTTCCGTCGTCCTGAAAAATAAACACCCCCGCAGGCTGGGCCTGCGGGGGTGTTTTTATTCTGCCTGTGTCTTGGGGAAGCGCAGGGTGATCTTCGTCCCCTCGCCCAAAGCGCTCTGCATCTCGATCTGCGCATGATGCATCGCCGCGCCGTGCTTGACGATGGACAGGCCGAGGCCGGTGCCGCCGGTCATCTTGCTGTGGCTCTTGTCCACGCGGTAGAAGCGCTCGAACACGCGCTGCTGGTCCGCGGGCGCAATGCCGATGCCGGTATCCGACACGCGCACAAACGGTGCGCCGCCTTCCTCGCCGGTCTCCAGCAGCACACTGCCGCCCGGCTTATTGTAGGCGATTGCGTTGTCTGCGAGGTTGAAAACCATCTGCTCGAGCGTGCGGCGCTGGCCGGAAACCGTGACCGGCGCGCCCGCAACGCTGAGCATAATCTTATGTTCCGCCGCCTTGTGCTGCAATCGGTCGCGCACCGTGCCGCACAGCGCGGCCAGCTCGACCGTCTCAAACGGGGTTGGGTCGCCGCCTTCGTCCAGCTGGGACAGGCGGATGATGTCCTCGATGAGCGTCAGCAGGCGTCTGGCCTCGGTGCGGATCTTGCCCGCAAAGGGCGCAATATCCTCCGGTTTGACGATGCCGTTCTCCATGATCTCCGCAAAACCCATGATACTGGTCAGCGGGGTCTTGAGCTCATGCGACACATTGGCGGTGAATTCCTGCCGCTGGCGCTCCGCCTGGTCGCGCTCGGTGATATCGACCACGAACAGCACCGCCGCGTGCCCCTGCCCGTCCTCCGCGACCGAGCTTGCGGTCAGTGAATAGACGCGGCCGTCCTTTTCCATGCGGCCATGCGCGCTCTCGCCGCCCAGCGCTTCTTCGACCACGCGGACATACTCCGGGTCGCGGCACAGGGTCATGTAGCCGCCCGTGGCGCTGTCCTCCGGGAAAATCGCACATACCGCGCGGTTGGCAAACAGGATGCCGCCCTGCGCGGAAAACATCACCAGCCCCTCGTCCATGCGTGCGGTGATGTCATCAAACTCCGCCTGACGGCGTTTGAGTTCGTTCAGCTGGGACGCGATCTTGCGGTTCTGCTTGTCCATGCGGTGCAGCAGGGGGGAAAGCTCGTCATATGCATCGTTTTTGAGCGGCTCATGCAGGTCGAGCGACACGATCGGCTCGAGGAACACATGGGTCAGCCAGCTTGCCAGCACCGCTGCCACCAGCAGCGCCAGCAGGATGATCAGCACGATCCACGGCGAGGCCGTGGACAGGGCGCCGAGCGCGCTGTCCGCTGTGGACGCGACGCGCAGCACCATGCCGTCCCCCAGCCGTAGCGCATAGTAATAGGTCTGCTGGGACAGCGTGTCGGACAGACGGCTGGATTCGCCCACGCCCTTTTCCATCGCCGCCGCAACCTCCGGGCGCGACGCATGGTTTTCCATTCCGCTTACGTCGCTCTCGTTGTCATACAGCACCGCGCCGTCTTCCCCAATCAGGGTGATCCGGTCCGCATACACCCGGCCGATCCGCACCAGTTCCTGCCAGTCGTCGTCCTGGATGGCCGCAGCGATGTAGCTGCATTCATTGGCCAGCCGCCCGCGCATATCGTGGGACAGGCCGGAATGCACCGCAATCAGCAGCAGCGACGCGGTCAGCAGCAGGGTGACGAGCGCCGTTAAGAAGATACTGCCGAATACGCGCTTCCTCATCCGTGGTCTCCCATGCGGTAGCCGACGCCGCGGACGGTTTCGATCATCGAACCGCCCGTGCCCAGCTTCTGCCGCAGCGTGCGGATATGCACGTCCACGGTACGGGTCTCGCTTTCATTGCCGTATCCCCAGATATTCTCGAGCAGCACATCACGGGTGAGCACCGCGCCGCGGTTTTTCATCAGCAGGCACAGCAGCTGATACTCCTTGAGCGTGAGCTGCACCTCGGTGTCGCCGACGTGCACGCTGTGCGCACGCTCGTCCACACAGATGCTGCCCGCAACCAGCAGGTGGGAGCCGGACTCCTCCGGCGCCTCGCCCTGCGTGCGGCGCAGCACCGCACGGATGCGCGCCACCAGCTCCATCATGCCGAAGGGCTTGGCGATATAGTCGTCCGCGCCGCTGTCCAGCCCGACCACCTTGTCATATTCCGTGTTTTTCGCAGTCAGCAGGATAACCGGGATCTTTGCGGTGTCCTGCGCGGCGCGCAGCCGCCGCAGGATGGTGATGCCGTCCTCGCCGGGCAGCATGATGTCCAGCAGGATCAGCTGAGGCTTATCCAGGCGCAGCGCGTCAAACAGCGCGCCGCCGTCCGAAAAGCCGCGCGCTTCCAGCCCGGTGTTTTGCAGCGTATAAACAACCAGTTCGCGGATACCTGCGTCATCCTCCACGCAGTAAATCATGCGTTTCCTCCTCGTAGGCCGCCCCTTGCGGCCATTTTCAGCCCAAATCCCGCGCCGTCAGGCGCACATTAACAGAAAATCACTGCGTTGCAGTGATTTCCTTAAAACTCTGCCGTTACTCCGCGCTCTTGTGCGTGCCTGTGATGGAGAACTCGACCCACTCGGCAATGTTGGTCGCATGGTCGCCGATGCGCTCCAGATACTTGGCGATCATCAGGATGTCGAGCACACGCTCGCCGTCTGCCGGGTTGTTTGCGATGTCCGCAATCAGGTCTTTTTTGCACGCAGTGAACAGATTATCGACCACATCGTCGTATTCAATGACGCTCCACGCGAGCGTCAGGTCACGGCGCACGAACGCGTCCAGGCTGTCGGTGACCATCTTGATGGTCGCCTGCGCCATCTCCTCGATGTGCTTGTTATGGCCGCTGATTTTCGGCAGGTAGGTGACAATCTCCGCGATATCGCTTGCCTGGTCGCCGATGCGCTCGATGTCCGTGATCATCTTGAGCACGGCGGAGATCAGGCGCAGGTCGCTCGCGACCGGCTGCTGCTGGAGCAGGAGCTTGAGGCACATGGACTCGATCTCGCGCTCCTTGCGGTCGATCTCCTGGTCGATGCGGATAGCGGAGGCGGCGAGCTTGACATCCTCGCTCAGCAGCGCCTTGACCGAGCTTGCGATTGCGTTCTCGCACAGCGCGCCCATGGCGATCAATTCGTTGTTCAGCTCTATCAGCTGGGTATCGAAACGGTTTCTCATCAGCCGAACCTCCCCGTGATGTAGTCCTCGGTGCGCTTGTCCTTCGGCATGGAGAACAGCTTCTCGGTCTCACCGACCTCGATCATATCGCCCAGCAGGAAGAACGCGGTCGTGTCGGATACGCGGGTGGCCTGCTGCATGTTGTGCGTCACCATAACAATAGTATAATCTTTTTTCAGCTCGAGGACAAGGTCTTCGATCTTCGCAGTCGAAATCGGGTCAAGCGCGGAGGTCGGCTCGTCCATCAGCAGCACCTCCGGGTCGGCCGCGAGGGCGCGGGCGATGCAGATACGCTGCTGCTGGCCGCCGGACATGGACAGCGCGGACTTTTTCAGGCAGTCCTTGGTCTCGTCCCAGATGGCGGCATGGCGCAGCGAGGTCTCGACGATCTCATCGAGTTTGACGCGGCTCTTGATGCCGTGCGTGCGCGGGCCGTAGGCGATGTTGTCATAGATCGACATCGGGAACGGGTTGGGCTTCTGGAACACCATGCCCACGCGCTTGCGCAAAAGGTTTACGTCGCAGTCGTGGTAAATATCCTCGCCGTCGAGGCGGATGTCGCCCGTGATCTTGCAGCCCTCCACCAGGTCGTTCATGCGGTTGAG
>DXIC01000027.1 GCA_019113065.1 Candidatus Agathobaculum stercoravium | reverse complement strand
CACCTTGGCAAGGTGGCGCTCTACCAGATGAGCTACAGCCGCATTTTTTATCGCGCCGGAGCACCAGCGCGATATTTATTATAGCAAAGGGGATGTATCCTGTCAAGCTAAAATATGAAAAACAGGTAAAGTTTTTTCAGCCCCTTTGACGGGGGCGGCGGCACAGCACCAGCGTCACGAACAGGCACACCGCCAGATACAGGGCAATTGGCACACCGGCGAACAAAAGCACCCTGCCAAGCTCCCAAAACGGCTGCGGCAGGCTGGTCCACAGGCGTGACAGGGTGGACTCAGGGATCAGGGACAGAAGCTGCATGAACGTGAAATAAAGCATGCGCAGCGGCAGCAGCGCGACCATCCAGATGTCCACGCGCCAGAACGCGCGGATAAAGCCCGAACCCTGTGCGGCGTCAATGCCATTCTTCAAATACAATCCAAAGCCCATCGCCATGGCAATGGCACAGATCTGTAAAATCAGGCCGATGACAGACGGGATGTCGCTTGCAGACACAAAGCGCCCATAAAACAGCAGGAACAGCCCGCAGGCGCTCGCGCCAAGCGTCAGGCAGAGCAGCAGCGGCGCACCCGCCCGCGCCTGTGCAGGCGACATATGTGCGTCCGTACCGGTATGGGTTTCCAGCGGCGCGATATCCCGCAGCAGCCAGTCGGTTGTCACCTCGAAATACTCCGCCAGCGCGACCACTTTATCTGTGTCCGGCTTCGCTTCCCCGGTTTCCCATTTGCTGACCGCCTGCCGCGATACACCCAGCGTGATTGCCAGCTCCTCCTGCGACAGCCCGCGTTTTTTACGTAGATGGGTAATTTTTTCTCCAAGCGTCATGTTTTGTTACCTCCTTGCTTGATGGCCTCATTTTACCGAAAAGGCGGGTTGCACGCCACCAAGTTTGGCTGGAAATCCCGCAACCTGCGGTTGCAGGCAGAAAAAACGGCGCGTTTCACGCAAAAACGCGCCGTTTGCAGTTTTTCTTTTCTTCGGTGCATCAATAGCCGAGCGGCTCGCCGATCAGCACGATCTCACACTTTTCCATGCCGAGCGGCGGCCCCATGTGGACAACCATGGCGCGGCAGATGCGGTCGGGGCTTTTGCAGTCGTGGCATTTGCCGTCCACCGCACAGGGCGTTTTTACGCCCAGCCGCTTTGCATTGAGCGGCGCCGCAACATTGCGCACGCGCTCGACCGCGCTTTCCAGATCCGGGCACAGCTTGTTGACGCCGCACACGAAAATGCAGCGTTTGGGCCCGAACAGCGTGGCGGACACGCGGTTGCCCGTGCCGTCGATATTGACGATCTCGCCGGTTTCACTCAGCGCATTGGCAGAGGACAGATAGATATCCGGCTTCTGGAAGAATTCGCCCTTGCGTACCCAATGCCAGTGTACGGCAGTGCTGTTGGAAAACGCTTCGGGGAAGCCCAGTTCCTTGAGTGTGATCGAGCCGCCGAGCGAGACCGATTTGCCCGAGCAGGTGTCGATCAGATAGGGCAGCGCTTCCGCTGCGGTCGGGAAGTATGTAAACCCGAAGCCGCGGCCGGTGAACGCCTTGCAGATCGCATCCACATTAAGCAGGCCGTGCTCGAACATGGGCAGCAGTTCGGCGGGGGAATGTGCCAGTTCATCCGCGCCCGCTGCCTTGAGTTCTTCCGCGGTGCGGAAGCCCCATGTTACGCCTACTGCGGTCAGGCCGGCGTTTTTCGCGGTCTGCATATCGACCGCGCTGTCGCCGATGTAAAGCGTCGTTTCCGGGCTGCCGCCCAGCTCGCGCAGCAGCTCGAGCGCGCTGGTCGGATCGGGCTTGCGCGGGACGTCCGGCCGCTCGCCGTGCGTGATCTGCACCAGGTCGCCGAAGTAATGCCGGATCAGGCTTTTCGCGGCCAGGTCGTATTTGTTGGACAGCACGCCGACCGATACGCCCGCTTTCCTGAGCGCTTTGAGCAGGGGCATAATGCCGTCGTACGGCTGGGTGCGGTTCATCATGCGCTCGGTATAGGCGGTGCGGAATTCGTCCAGGCAGATGTCGACCATCGCCTCGGTGCGCTTGTTTTCCGGGATGCACTGCTCGATCAGCCGGCGCACGCCGTTGCCGACGCGCTGGCGCGTCTGCTCCTCGGTTACGGCGGGGAAGCCGCGGCGCATGACCGCGCAGTTGACGCTGTCGCACAGGTCGCCCAGGGTGTTGAGCAGGGTGCCGTCCAAATCAAAAATTGCTGTGGTGATTTTCATGCTATCGCTATCCTTTTTCTTGTCGCAAATGGAATGATGGTGGTATGTTTATCGCATATAGGTTTTTGTGATCTCGCCCAGCATCGCGGCAACCGTCGGGTTGAGCGCTTCTTTGCGCACGCGCCAGCGCCAGTTTTTTCCGCCGATGGTGGCCGGGGTGTTCATGCGCGCGTCGGCGCCGAGCGAGAGCAGGTCCTGCAGGGTGGTCATGGTGATGCGCGCAGGGGAGGCCCACACGCTCTTGATGGCGCTCCAGCCCATGGCCTCACTGTGCGAGGTGCGCAGGTACCGGTAGGCAAACTGCTTTTCCGGTTCGGTGCAGATATCCATGATCTGCTCGCATACGGTCTGCGAGTCATGGGTCGAGGTGTAGACGATGCTGTTCGGCACATAGTTGTGCGGCAGGTGCTCGTTGTCCTCGTCCGGCGTAAAGCCGAAAATCAGCACCTTCATGCCCGGGAAGCCGCTCTCCGCAAGCAGCTCGCGCACCTCGTCGGTCTGCACGCCGAGATCCTCCGCGATCAGCGGGATCGGGCCGAGCGCGTCCTCGATGGCGCGGAACAGCTCCATGCCCGGGCCCTTGCGCCAGCGGCCGTTGACCGCGGTCTCCTCGGTGGCCTTGACCTCCCAGTACGCCGCGAAGCCGCGGAAGTGGTCGAGCCGCACCACGTCGAACAGCGCCATGTTGCTCTTCATGCGCCAGATCCACCAGGCGTAGTTTTCCGCACGGTGCGCGTCCCAGTCGTAGACCGGGTTGCCCCAGAGCTGGCCGGTGGCGGAGTAGTAGTCGGGCGGCACGCCTGCAACCAGCTTGGGGCTGCGGTCGGCCTTGAGCTTGAACAGCTTGGGATGCGTCCACACGTCCGATGAGTCGGCGGATACATAGATCGGGATGTCGCCGATGATCTGGATGCCCTTTTCGTTGGCATAGGCGCGCAGCGCGTTCCACTGCTGGAAAAAGATATATTGCAAAAAGATGCGGAAGTCGATCTCGTCGCGCAGCTCTTCCGTTACTTTGGCGAGCGCCGCAGGCTTGCGGTCGCGCACCGCCTTTTCCGGCCACATGTAGACCGGCATATGGTGGTACTTTTCCTCCTTGAGCGCCATGAACAGCGCGTAATCCGGCAGCCATTCGGCGTTTTCCCCGGTGAATGCGGCGATCTTCTCGTGCATCTCGTCGTCCACGCGGGAATATGCCTTGCGGAACAGCGGCCAGCGGGTGTCCGCAAGCTGCTCGAAGTCGGCTTCGTCCGGGGAGGCATCAAAATCCCCCGCCTTGACCTCGGCTTCGGTCAGCAGGCCGTCCTTGACCAGCAGGTCGAGGTCGATCAGGTATGGGTTGCCCGCCGCAGCGGAAAAACACTGGTACGGCGAATCTCCGAAGCCGGTGTGTCCAAGCGGCAGCACCTGCCAGTAGGTCTGATGTGCGTCGGCAAGGAAATCAACAAAATCGTAGGCGGTTTTGCCCATGGTGCCCACACCGTGCGGCGAGGGCAGTGAAGTGACGTGCGCAAGCACGCCGCTGGAGCGTTTAAACATACTCTTCTTCCCCCAATCAATATGAAATTATTATAGCACAGCTTGCCGGATTTCCCAAGAAATATCTTGCATGCAGCGCGGACGGCGCTGCACATCGATTCCCCTTGCAAATCCACGCCCTTCCCTGTATAATGAAAACACTGAAAAATCGAAAAAAGGGGAATTTCAACGCATGAGAATGCGCAAAAAGAAAAATCTGGACGTCCGCTTCGCGGCGTGCGCAGATGTGATGGCGTTCGAGCCGAAGGAAAAGCGCGGCAAGTGGCGCGCGCTGTTCGGCAACGACCATCCGCTGCATCTGGAGATCGGCTGCGGCAAGGGGCGGTTCGCCATCGGCATGGCGGAGCAGCACCCGGACGTGAACTTTATTGCGGTCGAGCGAGAGGAGGGCGCGCTGATCATGGCGGCCGAGCGCTGCCAGCTGCATCCGCTGCCCAACCTGCGGTTCGTGTCGTTCGACGCGGCCGAGCTGCGCGAGGTGTTCGCGCCCGGCGAGGTCGACCGCATCTACTTAAACTTTTCCGACCCGTGGCCGCCCAACCGCCAGCGCAAGCGCCGACTGACCTGGCGCGCGTATCTCGAGGTATATGATGAGATCCTGGCGCAGCAGGGCGACATTTGTTTCAAAACCGACAACCAGCGGTTTTTCGAGTGGACGCTTGCGGAGATCTGCCAGTTCGGCTGGCTGCTGCAAAACATCTCGCTCGACCTGCACCATTCGGACTTCGAGGGCAATGTGATGACCGAATACGAGGAGAAGTTCTCCTCCGAAGGGGCGCGCATCTACCGGCTGGAGGCCAGACGGCGCCTGCCGGAGTTCCTGCGGCCGTAAAACAGCCTTTCGATCGGAATCACGCTTCCGATCGAATTTGCGACTCCGAACCGCGCCCTGCAGGCACAATTCGGAGTCGTCTTGTATAAAAACCCACGCACATGTCGCGGGTTTTTATGAAAATTGCGGCTTGCCGCAATTTTCTATTTCATGCGCGCTGCGGCGCGGAAATTTTTCGACAAGCTAAAACGACGGCCTGTGCCGTCGTTTTCATTTTATAGCAAGCGCTGTGTTTAGGAAAAATATTATTGACATATGCCGGAAAGGTGCTATCATATATTTATTAACCGGCATATGCCGGAAATAAAATACGGAGGCGTATCCCAAATGAAAATCGCAGTCACATATGAGGACGGCCAAGTATTCCAGCACTTTGGCCACACCGCCCAGTTTAAAATATATGAGGCAAAGGACGGGGAAATCCTTTCTTCCAAGGTTGTGGATACCAATGGCAGCGGCCACGGCGCGCTTGCGGGCTTCCTTGCGGCGCAGGGCGTGGACACCCTGATCTGCGGCGGCATCGGCGGCGGCGCGCAGGCCGCGCTTGCGGAAGCGGATATCCGCCTGCTCGGCGGCGTGCAGGGCAGCGCGGACGAGGCGGTCGCGGCGTTCCTGTCCGGCACACTGGCGTATAACCCGGATGTCAAGTGCAGCCACCATGAGCACCATGGGGAGGGGCATGACTGCTCCTCGCACGGCGATCATCATTGCGGCGGGCACTGCCACGGCTGACCCATGCCCAGGCCGAAAAAATGCCGCCGGGTGTGCGGACTGCCGCAGTGTCGGGAATTCGGCCCGCGCGGTATGGGCTGCGCGGGGGAGCCGGTCACCATGGGGCTGGACGAATATGAGGCGGTCCGCCTGATCGACCTCGAAGGCATGCAGCAGGAGCAGGCGGCTGCGCAGATGGGCGTGGCGCGCACGACCGTGCAGGCGATGTACAACACCGCGCGCCGCAAGATGGCGGAATGCGTGGTGAACGGCAGGGTGCTCCGCATCGAAGGCGGGGACGTCCAGGTTTGCGAAAAGCGCGCGCACTGCCCGCGGCGCGGCGGCTGCTGTGCGCATAAAACCTGCGCAAAACAAAAACCGGAAGGGGAATAGCCCTTCCGGTTTATTTTTGGTTTACAGCTTGGTATAGCCGCGCGGGGTGACGATCGCGTCCAGCGGTGTGCCCGCCGCGCACGCGGGGCAGTCCTTGCCGCGCACGAAGTTGTGGTAATGCGGGAAATCCGCGCCCGAGAACAGGCTGATGACCGGCTTGCCGTCCAGCTCGGAGATATTGGAGAACAGCGCGGAGTAGCCTGCTACACGGCCGCCGTAATACTCGACGCACTCGCGCGTCTGCGAGAGGGTCTGGCCGGTGGACGCGGTGTTGACCAGCACCAGCACATTGCGGTGCTCGATCATGTGACGCAGGTTGTCCGCAAACATGAACTGGCCGTTGACGTTGCTGTCCGGCTCAACGAGATAGATGTCCTTGCCGGAATTCATGCCGTTCAGGCTGGAACCCGCCAGCTCGCGGGCGATATATGCGCCGATGTATTCCGTGCCTTCCATGCACATGATCGTGTCTACGCTGACCATGGAAAAATGGAACGCGATGCTGCGCGCCGCTTCGAGCGCCATGGACATGTTATGTTTGATCTCGGACATATCAATATAGTAATTGATGTGCGAGTGATTGGTTGCAAAATGCCCGGGGATTGCGTCTGCATAAAGCCGCTTGTTTTCGCGGGAGATGATTCGGATCGGCTGCTGCATGGAAAAACCACCTTTCTAACTTTGCTGAGAATAACCACAGCATCATTATAGCACAGTTTTCCATAAGAGGGAATAAAAAAAGGAAGCCTGTCCGGTTTCCCGGAAAGGCTCCCTTGGTTATGCTGGTATAAAACCCGGCGCGCGGATCAGAGCGCAGCCTTGGCCTTCTCTGCCAGGGCAGCGAAAGCAGCCTTGTCGTTGACCGCGAGGTCAGCCAGCATCTTGCGGTTGAGGTCGATGCCGGCCTTCTTCAGGCCGTTCATGAAGCGGCTGTAATTCATGTCGCAGGACTTGGCAGCAGCCGAAATACGGGTGATCCACAGGCGGCGGAAGTCGCGCTTCTTGTGCTTGCGGCCGATATATGCGTACTTCAGGCTCTTCATGACCGCCTGGTTGGCTACGCGGTAGTGGGTAGACTTGGCGCCCCAGTAGCCCTTAGCACGCTTAAGGATCTTCTTTCTTCTTTTGCGCGTCATCATTGCGCCCTTAACTCTTGCCATTGTAATTGCCTCCTATATGAAAGATGTGTTCTGATTACTTGTACGGCAGCAGACGCTTGAGCTGCGCTACGTTGGTGGAATCCGCGAAGCCTTCCTTGCGGAGGTGGCGCTTCAGCTTGGTCGTCTTACCATGGCCGTTGAGCAGGTGGCGCTTGCCGACGTGGCCGCGCTTGAACTTGCCGTTCTTGGTAACGGAGAATCTCTTCTTTGCACCGCTGTGCGTTTTGATCTTAGGCATAAGGTTTGCTCCTCTCTGAATTTGCGCGGAAACCGCGCTTTTGGTTTACTTGTCCTTGGCGGGCACCAGAAACATGATCATCTGGCGGCCTTCGAGCTTGGGCTGCTTTTCCACCGTGCTGCAATCCGCGCACAGCTCCGCGAAGCGATGGAGCAGATCCTGACCAAGCGACGCATGCGTGACCTCGCGGCCGCGGAAACGGACCGAAACCTTGACCTTGTCGCCGTCCTTCAGGAAGCGGCAGGCGTTCTTTACTTTGGTGTTCAGGTCGCCGACGTCAATGTTGGGGGTCAGGCGAATCTCTTTGATCTCCACGACGCGCTGGTTCTTGCGCGCTTCCTTTTCGCGCTTGGCCTGCTCGAAACGGTACTTGCCGTAGTCCATGATTTTGCAGACAGGCGGCTTGGCCTGCGGGGCGATCTTGACCAGATCCATGCCCTTTTCCACGGCGATATCCTGCGCCTGCTGGATGGGGACGATGCCAAGCTGTTCCCCGTTGTCGTCGATCAGACGGACTTCCTTGTCGCGGATCTCTTCATTGATTTGATGTTCCATGCTGCTGATTGGTAAGCACCTCCAAACAATTAACAGGTTAAGACAAAAGAAAAAAGGACCGGTAAAAAACCGTCCTCCAAACATAAACGCACAAAGCCGCCCAAACCGGCCTTGGGGATTATTGACCCGTTTGCTCAGTCGCTGCGGGTGAGGACATGCCTTCTTTCTTGTTACCTGAATTACTATAACAGAGAGTTGATGCAAAGTCAAGGCTTTATTTTGACTTTTTTTACTGGTATGATATTTCGCATGGAAAGCATACTATGACAGTACGCAGCCCGGATAATTGGGCTTTACAAATCGGGTGCGATTTGATATGCTTAAAGCAGGGGAAGCAATCCCCGGATTATGCAACGAAACATAAGGAGGTGCCGGACCCCATGAGCGAAGAGTACGGCAACGATTTTGTAACGCTGATCGACGAGGACGGCAACGAAGTCGAGTTTGAGCACATTGACACGGTAGAGTACGAGGGCACGACCTATCTGGCGTTTATCCCGGCGGAGCTTTCGCTGGAAGAGGACGCGGAAGTCGTCATCATGCAGATCGTCGAGGAAGACGGCGAGGAAATGCTGGAAGCAGTCGAGGACGACGAGATTGCGGACGCGGTGTTCGACATCGTCATGGAGCGCGCCGAGGCCGAGGAGGACGAATAACCCCCTCCCGCGCAAAGCGCACAAGACAAGGCAGTAATCCCTGCCCTGTACGACAGCAGCTCTTTTTTAACCCACATTTTTAGTACGGGATTTCGGAAAGTTTTGGCATCGAGCAGCAGGCCTCCCGGGTATACACGGACGTTGGAAGCGCAGACATGCCAAACAGAAAACCCACCTGCCGAGTCGTGCAGGTTACTAATCGGGCTGCATCGGCAGGGCGGGGGTTTCTTTTACCCGAAATGCGCCCCCAAAACAGGCGTCCCTGAGGGGATTATGCATTGCAGCATTGTAAATTTTCAGGGATAATGGGCGGATTTAACAAAAACTTGATGGAACGGCGCGAATGGATTTGTTACAATTGTGTAACTTTACAGAAATTTCATTTGATTTTTCTGCATAATGTGGTATACTAATGCATAGGATAATAAGCAAAGGAGGTGCAAGGCACATGAGAAAAATCCGCATCCCGCAGAAGCCCGACCGGCCGGATATCGACGATCTGATTTTTGGCGACGAGCATGAGACGCAAAGCGATAAGTAAAACCACTTACCGATTCTGTCCACGCAGGGCTTGCAGGGAAATGCAGATCAAGCCGCGTGGTTTTTTTATATTTATTTCCTGAAAATCAAAACAGGGGAGTTCCATTCTGAATATGAAAAAGCGTCTCAAAGCATAGCACCCGGAGCGGCTTTCCGTTCCGGGTGTTATTTTTATGCTTCCGGCGGGATCACGGCGTGCAGGCGGCCGAGCGCTGCCCGGAAACGCGGCTCGTCCCGGATGGGCGCGTAGCGTTCGTCCTCTTCGATCGCGCGCAGGGCCAGGCGCCGGGTCTCTGCAATTTCGTTCGGCGTGGGTACATGCGTCTGCACGGCGGCAAAGAACGGGTTGTCCCGGTAGTCCAGAGTGCAGGCCAGCTGCGCGTCAATATACTGCTCAAAAAGGGCAAGCGCCTTTTCGTTGTCGCCCTCGTCCTGCGCGAGCATGATGCCGAGCAGCAGGCCGTTTGACCGGTCCAGCCCGAACAGCTCATCCACCGCACAGAAAGCATTTACAAAACGGTGGGCGGCGGCGAAGTCCTTCTGCCGCCGCGCGACGGTGGCCAGGTTCATCAGCGCAGTCGAGACCTCGCCGACATGAGTCAGCAGCGCACGGCGGGAAAGCAGCTCCGCGTCCGCGAGCTTATCCTGCGCCACATAAAGGTTCAGGCGAAGCACGTCCGGGTCGACGGCCTGCTTTGCCGGCAGTTCGCCAATCAGATGCTCCGCTTCCTCATAGCGGCCGAGCATGGTGAGGGTGTTGATGCGCAGCATTTTGGCGACGGTTTGTTCTTTTGCATCCGTACTCTGCGCTTCGCCCTGTTCAAACAGGGCAAGGCACCGCCTGCTGATTTCTTCCGCGGCCTGCCCTGCATCCTCCGCGCGGTTCAGCGCAGAGGCGAGGTAATGGTAATACAGGCTCCCTGCGGCCAGTTTGAGTGAACCGCTTGTCGGGTATTCGCGCAGGACGGCTTCGGCAGCCTGCCGCCCCGCGTCAAAGCCCTCTTTGTCGAATATTTCATGCAGACGTTTCGCGATGGCGTGTATTTCTTCGTCGGCCGGGGCGGCGTGGAAGTCAAGCAGCGCGTCCACGGTCATGCCGAGCGCACGCGCGAGCGGGGAGAGCAGGGTGATATCCGGGCAGCTGGCGCCGGTTTCCCATTTGCTGACCGCAGCGGCGCTGACGCCGAGCATATCCGCAAGGTTTTCCTGCGTCAGCTCTTTGGCACGGCGCGCGCGGGCAATGATGTTCCCAATTTGAAGCTGCATAACGATCATCCTTTTATAATAGGTAAGATATGCAAAGGGCCTTTTGCGCTTTTATCATATCATGCGTGACGCTGCCGCACAATGGAGGCAAAGTTTAACTGCCGGTTGCTTTTTTCAACCAACGGTTGACCCGGGCGGAGATTGACGTCTGCGCTGCTTTCTGATAGGATTATATGCAGTGCATACGGAAGGAGGGGGGGACACTTGTCCCTTGATTTGACAGAGGGCGGCATTACCGGCAGGCTGCTGCGTTTTGCCCTGCCGCTGATGGCGGGCAATCTGTTGCAGCAGCTGTACAACGTAGCGGATACGCTGGTCGTGGGACGGTTCCTCGGCGCGGACGCGCTGGCGGCGGTAGGCTCCGCCTATACGCTGATGACCTTTCTGACCTCGATCCTGCTCGGGCTTTGCATGGGCAGCAGCGCGTTTTTTTCGATCCAGTTTGGGCGGCGGGATACCGAACGGCTGAAAAACAGCTTTTTCCTTGCTTTTGTGCTGATCGGGCTGGCGGCGCTGGCGCTGAACGCGCTCTCCTTTGCGGGGCTGGACTGGATCATCCGCGCCCTGCAAGTGCCGGAAACCGTTGTGCCGCTTATGCGGGAATACCTGTTTTACATCTTTTTCGGCATTTTGGCTACCTTCCTTTATAACTATTTTGCCAACCTGCTGCGGGCGGTCGGCAACTCGGTGGTACCGCTGGTGTTCCTCGGTGTATCTGCGGTGCTCAACATTGTGCTTGATCTTGTGTTCGTGCTGGTGTGCCGCTGGGGCGTGGCGGGCGCGGCAGTGGCGACTGTGATCGCGCAGTATGTGTCCGGCATCGGCATCCTGCTGTATTACCTGCTCCGCTTCCCGGAGCTGCGCATTGCACGGCGGCATATGAAGTGGGACGGCTCGATCGTGCGCGAGATCGCAGGGTTTTCCTGTTTGACCTGCGTGCAGCAGTCGGTGATGAACCTCGGCATCCTGATGGTGCAGGGGCTGGTAAACAGCTTCGGCGCGGCCGTGATGGCGGCGTTTGCCGCCGCGGTCAAGATCGACTCCTTTGCCTATATGCCGGTGCAGGACTTCGGCAACGCGTTTTCGACCTTCATCGCGCAGAACTACGGCGCGGGCAGGGCGGATCGTATCCGACGCGGCATAAAAAGCGCGGCAGCCTGTGCGTTTGGGTTCTGTGCGGCCATCAGTATCCTGGTGTGCGTGTTCGCTCGGCCGCTGATGGGGCTGTTCATCCCGCCGGAGGAAATGGAAATCATTGCTGTGGGCGTGGGGTACCTGCGTATCGAGGGCGCCTGCTATTTCGGGATCGGGCTGCTGTTTTTGCTGTATGGGTTTTACCGTGCGGTCAGCCGCCCGGGGATGTCGGTGGTGCTCACGGCGGCTTCGCTGGGCACGCGCGTCCTTCTGGCGCACCTGCTGTCGGCCGTCCCGGCGCTCGGTGTGACCGGTATCTGGGTATCCGTACCGATCGGCTGGGCACTGGCAGACATTGTGGGTGTGGTATACTATTGGAAAAAACGGCGCAGCCTGCTGCCGGAATGATAAGCTGCATGAAAATACCCCGTGGGAGAAAACCCACGGGGTATTGCATTTTTATCGGCCGAAATAGCTGAAATGCATATAGTCGCGCTTGCTTGTCCATGCGTTGCCGCCCCAGGAAAAGCCGTACTTGGTAAAGGCGTTGTATACGTCGCCGCCCTCGGGGATGGAGTACGGGTCCTCGCCGGGCGACCAGTGCGAGCCGGTCGTCGGAGTGAGCGAGCCGTCGGCGTTGATGGTCGCTTCCATATTCTCGTCCCAGTTGATGTCGACCGCAGTGCCCTGCGAATGCTCGCCGGTGCGCCACGAATAGCAGCCTACGTCCTTGATCGGGAACTGTTCGTCGCCGTTGTAGATCTCCTCAAAGATGGCCTCGTAGATCGGCGCAAGGTTTTTGTTGACCTGCAAGTAAGCGGTGCCGCTGGTCTTGCTGCCGTCCTCCTGCAGCCGCCATACCGGAACCGCGATTTCCACCATATTTGCCTCGGCTTCCTCCGCAGTCTGGTACTGCTCGCCGCCGATGCCGTATACCAGCGCCATCTTCTCCTCAGTGGTCTCCGGCAGGATCAGGCTGGGGTCGGTCCAAAGGTCGGACGGGTCCTCTACCTCGGGCAGATCGGACACAGCATTGTCAGCATCGCTGTTGTTCCTGTCCTCGTCTGCAAAAGCGGTGCAGAAGCGGTTTGCCATGATCAGCGCCTGCTCGCGGGTCGCGGTGCCGTCCGGTGCGAGGACGGTTGCGCCGTCCTGCGTGATGCCGTTTACGACGGTATAGTCCACCATGGTGACGACTGCGTCCACTGCATAGCTTTTGATGTCGGGGACGTCGGGATAATCCTCCACGCAGGCGTCGCCTGCGATGGCGGGCGCTTCGATCCCCGCCGCGTCCAGGATGTTGTACAGCATCACGCAGAGGTCCTGCCGCTCGATGCTGGCGTCCGGATCGAAATAACCATCCCCGCGGCCGTTGATCAGGCCAAGCTCATACGCGGCGACGACATACGGGTCGTCGCAGTCGCGGAAGGGACGCTTGCCCGAGGCGAACACAGCCTTGCCGCTGACCTCCTTATAGGCGTTGACCGCGATGCCGCAGAATTCGGCGCGCGTGATTTCGCCGCGTGCGCTGAGTGATTCGAGCGCGCTGGGGATCAGCCCGGCATCCTGCGCGGCGGCAACGCCTTCCTGCGCCCATGTGGAAATGTTCGACAGGGCGCCGGCCTGCGGCATGCACAGGGCGGCGAGCAGGGCGAGCGTCCCTGCGCGGCGGGCAAAAGGATAGGGCATGGGAAAAGACCTCCTTGAGAGAGATGGGATTTAACATAAGATTTTTGTGTATAGTATATTGTAAAATTGTGTCGAATTTGTGAAAAATCAGAACTTATTCACAATATCCACAGGCTTTTCCACAAAAATCCACAGCCTGTGGGGATCAATCCGCGGCAGCGCGGTCGAGCGTGCGGTATTGCAGCGCTTCCGCGAGGTGTTCCGCCCCGATCACCGGGCTTTCCGCAAGGTCTGCAATAGTGCGCGCGACGCGCAGCACACGGTCGTGCGCACGGGCGGTCAGGCCGAGCCGGTCAAAGGCGGCGGCGAACATATGGGATGCCTCTGCGGACAGTGGGCAGCATTCCGCCAGCCGCGCAGGCGGCAGGCCGGCGTTGCATATGCCTTCGCCCTGCCGGGCATACTGCACTGCGCGGGCGGCCAGCACACGGGCGCGGATATCCGCAGAGGATTCCTCGGCAGCTTGTCCGCGCGCGGCGAGCGCTGCGTATTCGACCGGCTGCACGGCGACCTGCAAGTCGATGCGGTC
>DXIC01000026.1 GCA_019113065.1 Candidatus Agathobaculum stercoravium | reverse complement strand
CAACCGCCCGAAGGGCGGCTCTTAGCGAGTCGGAGGCCGCAAACTTCCACTTAGGGAAAAGCATTCGGAAAATGCGCGTCAGCGCCGCGATTCCCTCCCGTCTGACGGCCAGCGCCTAACATTTCCGCCGCATTTTCGCGATAAAAAAACCGTCCGTGTCATGTACCGGCGGCAGCAGGGTGACCATGCCGTCCTCTCGCACGCCGCACACCGGGTGCGACCATGCTTCGGCTTCAAAATCCGGGTTTTCCGCCAGAAACGCGCGGACCACGTCCTCGTTCTCGCGCTGCAAAACCGTGCAGGTCGAGTAGACCAGCGTGCCTCCGGGCTTTACATACTGCGCGCAGTTTTGCAGGATCTTCGCCTGCAAGGCAGGCAGCTGCTCCAGCCCCACCGGGTCTTTGTAGCGGATCTCGGGCTTTTTGCGGATGATGCCCAGCCCCGAGCACGGCACGTCGCACAGCACCACGTCCGCCGTGCTGAACCACGCTTCCCGCGGCGCGGCCGCATCCTGCAGTTCAGTGCGGATATTGGGCAGCCCCAGCCGGGACGCGCCCTCTTTGATGCGGCGCAGCTTATGTTCGTAAATATCGCAGGCCGTCACGCTGCCCTTTCCTTCCATGCGCTCGGCCATGGCAAAGCTCTTGCCGCCGGGCGCGGCGCAGCAGTCGAGCACCGTGTCCCCCGGCTGGGGATCGGCCACCGCGGCGGCCAGCGCGCTCGCCGCGTCCTGGATGGTTATTTTCCCCTCCGCGAAAGCGGGCAGCGCCGCCGCGTCCCCGCCGCTGCACAGCAGGATCTCCGGGAATGCGTGGTGCGGCGTGACCGCCAGCCCCGCGGCTTCCAGCTCAACCTGCATGTCCGCGGGCGTTGTTTTCAGCGTATTGACACGCACGGAAACAGGTGCGTCCGCGTTGTCCGCCTGACAGAGGCGCTCGGCCATTTTCAGGCCGAACTGCTCAGACCACAGCCGCACCAGCCACTCCGGGTGGCTGTACCGCAGCGCATAATAGCTTTCCTTATCCGGGCAGTCGAGCACGGGCAGCTTGCCCTGCTCCGCGGCCTGCGCGGCCTTGCGCATCACCGCGTTGGCGAATGAGACCGTGCGGTCGTTTGCGTGGCAGTATCGCCGCACAAGCCCGACCGTCTCCGCGACCGCGGCATGCGCCGGGATCTTGTCCATCAAAATCAGCTGGTACAGCCCCATGCGCAGGCACGCGAGTACACGCGGCGCGATTTTTTTGAGCCGCACGCTGGAAAAATGCCGCAGATACCAGTCGAGCCGCAGCTCGTTCTGCACCGTGCCGTAAACAAGGCGGGAGGCGAGCGCCGCGTCACGGCTGTCCAGCCCCGCGCGGCCCAGATAGTAATGCAGCGCGCCGTCCGACCACGCGCCCTCCTCAGCCATGGAAAACAGCGAGAACGCCGCCGCTTCGCGCGGCGTGCGCGGGCGTTTATCGATCATCGCGTCCCCGTCCTCCGAAAATGAGCAGCAGGCGCAGCAGCTGCGCAAGCGATACGGCGAGCGCCGCGACATAGGTCATTGCGGCGGCAGTCAGGGTCTTTTTCGCCATCGGGTATTCCTCGGGCGTCAGCAGGCCGCCCTGCTCGATCGCCGCGAGCGCGCGGTTGGACGCGTTGATCTCGACCGGCAGCGTGACCAGCTGGAACACGGTCGAGAGCGCGAACGCCCAGATACCGATGTCGATCAGGATGCCCGAATTCATAAACAGTCCGAGGATGATGAGGGGGAACGCCGCCATCGAGCCGAACTGCGTTACCGGGATGATGGCCGCGCGCAGGCGGATGGGGAAATACCCGACTGCATACTGCACCGCGTGCCCGGCCTCATGCGCGGCCACGCCGATGGACGCGACCGAAGTGGACGAATAGACCGCGTTTGACAGGCGGATGGTGTTGGTGCGCGGGTCAAAATGGTCGCTGAGCTTGCCCGCGACCCACTCGATGCGCACGCCGGTCACGCCGTTCTGCCGCAGCACGGCCTCGGCCGCCTGCGCGCCGGTCAGTCCGCGGCGGTTCAGCACCTGCTCGTAGCGGCCAAACGTGCTTTTGACCCTGGCCTGCGCCCAGAAGGCGAAAATAATGCAGGGGATGACCAGCGCGATATAGTAAATATCAATGCCGTAATAACCGAAATAAGGCATATCCTGCTCCTTTTACTCGCCTAAAATGGTTCCTGTTTGAATCGCATGGCCGCGCAGGAAGTCCGCGCTTTTCATGCGTTTGCCGCCGACGAGCTGCACCTCATGCAGCGCGAGCGCGCCCGCGCCGCACGCGACGGTGAGTCCCTTCCTGGGGTCGCTCACGAGCACCTCGCCCGGCCTGCCTGTGCCGGGAACCGGCTCGGCGGCATAGATTTTGAGCCGCGCGCCGTCAAGCGTCGTCAGCGCGACCGGCCAGGGGCTCAGCCCGCGGATCAGGCAGTCGATCTCGCGCGCGGATTTTGCCCAGTCGATGACCGCCATCTGCTTATCCAGCATATGCGCATAGCAGCTCCGGCTGTCGTCCTGCGGACGCGGGGTGATGCTGTCCAGTTCGACGAGTGTGCGCACCAGAAGTTCTGCGCCCGCCTGCGCGAGCCGGTCGAACAGCTCGCCCGCAGTCTCGCGCGCGCCGATTTCGGTCTCGTACGTCAGCAGCATATCGCCCGTGTCCAGCCCCTCGGCCATCTGCATGGTGGTCACGCCGGCTTTTTCGTCGCCCGCGATCACCGACCACTGGATGGGCGCCGCGCCGCGCCAGCGCGGCAGCAGCGAGCCGTGCACGTTGATGCATCCGCGCGGCGGGATGTCGAGCACCGCTTTGGGCAGCAGCTTGCCGTACGCCACAACGATAATCACCTCGGGCGCGAGCGCGCGCAGTTTTTCCTGCTCCTCCTCGTTTTTGAGCGTCGCAGGCTGGTAAACCGGGATATGATACTGCAAGGCCAGCTCCTTGACCGGCGGCGCGGTCAGGATCTGCTTGCGGCCCTGCGGCTTGTCGGGCTGGGTGTACACCGCGCACACCTCGTGCCCCGCATCGATGAGCGCCTGCAGGCTCGGCACGGCGAAGTCCGGCGTGCCCATGAATACGATCCTCATTCCGCGCCTTCCTCTTCGCCGCCCTGGAGCTCTTCCATGTCCACATACTCCTCTACCTTTTCGGTGAACAGGTGCCCGTCCAGGTGCTCGGTCTCGTGGCAGAAGCACTGCGCGACAACGCCCTCGCCCTCGCGCTCGAACCAGTTGCCAAAGCGGTCCTGCGCGCGGATCTTGGCCCAGGTCGGGCGGGTGACGTAGCCGTACACGCCCGGCACGGACAGGCATCCCTCGACGATGCGCTGCTCGCCGCTCTGCTCGATCACCTCGGGGTTGACCAGCTCGACCATCTCCTCCGGATCCTTGTTGATGTCCAGCAGCACGACCACGCGGCGCAGCACGCCGACCTGCGGCGCAGCCAGGCCGACGCCGCCCGAGTTCTCAAGCGTCTCGCGCATGTCGTCGATCAGGGTATGCAGACGGGCGTCGAATTTCTCCACCTTGCGGCTGTGCTTCAAAAGCTGCTCGTCGCCCTGGGTTAAAATGTTGCGAAGTGCCATGTCAATTCAGTCCTCCATCATTCAGCATTTCCGTATAGGTTTGTAAACATTCCTGTATTTTTTGCCGGTCCAGCTGCGGGAAGGGGATCACGGGCTGCGCCGCGCCGTCCCCGCCGAGCCGTTTTTCAAACCAGCCGACATCGTGCCAGCCGTCAAACTTCCAGCCCGAGCCGTGCCACACGCCGACAAGCGAAAAGCCCAGCTTTTCGTGCAGCTTTTGGCTTTTCTCATTCGGCAGGGTGACGCAGCCGTACAAAATCCGCAGGCGCTGCTGCTCCAGCAGGTCGATCAGGCAGCGGTACAGCGCCGTGCCCACGCCCTGCCCCTGCGCTTCGGGCGCAAGGTAGATGGACAGCTCGACCGCCCAGTCGTAGGCCGCGCGCTCGCGGATACGGTGCGCATAGGCGTAGCCGACCGGCCTGCCATCCCGCTCGCACACAAGATAGGGGTGCAAAGCCGCGGTCTCCCCGATGCGCGCGGCAAATTCCTCCGCCGTGGGCGCGTCGTATTCAAATGTGATGGCCGTATCTCGGATGTACGGCGCGTAAATGTCCAGCAGCGCGGCCGCGTCGCCCGGCACGGCTTCACGAATCGTAAAGTGTCCTTCCATATCGTATCCTCCGCGCCCCCGGCGCGCATTATATTCGCAAAGCAAGATGATTTCTTGCTTTGCATAAAAACGCGCGACCTGTGCGTGCGTTTTTATACCCCGACCCAGCCGCCTTGGGCGGCGTCCGGGGGTATCGGGACGCGGTTTCTGCCGGAACCGCGTCCCGTATATAGGGGGTATTGGATACCCCCTATACGTTTACATATCCGGGTTCTCATCCGCAAACACGGTCACACCCCGGTTTTTGCTGTCCTGCATAAACTCGCGGATGACCCCCGCGATCAGCGAGCGCCAGCGCGCCGTGCTGTCCGCACGCATGGTCAGGTGGTAGCGGTAGCGCCCCATCACCTTGACCACCTGCGCCGCGGCCGGGCCTAAAACCGGCACTTTCACGTCCGCATACTGCCCTTCCATCAGGCTTTGCAGGCGGGTCTTGAGCGCAAGAAGGCTTTTGAGCACCTGCTGCTCGACCTCGCCCACCGCGGTCAGCACGGTCAGCCCGCACACCGGCGGGCAGCGGAGCGCCTGCCGCGTCTCCATTTCGCGCTCGAAAAACGCCTCGTAGTCCTGCCGCGCCGCGGCGAGGATGACCGGGTGCGCCGGGCTGTACGTCTGGATGACCGCCTTGCCAGTATCAAACCGCCGTCCCGCGCGCCCCACGACCTGCGTAATGAGCGAGAACGTGCGCTCACGCGCGCGGTAGTCCTGCGCGTATAAGCTCTGATCCGCGTCCAGCACGCCCGCCAGCGTGACGTTTTCAAAATCCAGCCCCTTGGTCACCATCTGGGTGCCGAGCAGGATGTCCGCCCCGCCTTTGGCAAACTGCGACAGCAGCTTTTCGTGCGCGCCCTTGGTATTCATCGTGTCTGCGTCCATGCGCAGCACGCGCGCGGACGGGAATTTTTCATGCAGCTCCAGCTCGACCTTCTGCGTGCCCGGCGTTTCGGTGAACAGGCTTTCGCCGCCGCATACCGGGCATTTGCCCGTGATCTTGACCGATGCGCCGCAGTAATGGCACATCGCGCGGCCGGACACCGAATGATAGGTCATGCTCGTTGAGCAGGAGGGGCACTCGGGCACCCAGCCGCACAGCGCGCAGCCGATGACCCGGCTGTTGCCGCGCCGGTTGAGGAACAAAATCGCCTGCTTCCCCTTTTCCAGCGTGTCGATCAGCTCGCTTTCGAGCTGCGGGCCGATCACACCCGTGCGCCCCTCGCGGGCCAGCCCGCGCATATCCGAAATGAGCACATCCGGCAGACCGGCGCCGAGAAAGCGCTCAGCCAGCCGGAACACCGGATATTTGCCCTGCTTTGCGCCGTAATACGTCTCGACCGACGGGGTCGCCGAGCCAAGCACGAGCAGCGCGTTCTGCTGGGCGACGCGGTATTTCGCCACGTCGCGCGCATGGTAGCGCGGCGACTGCTCGGAGCGGTACGCGCCGTCCTGCTCCTCGTCGATGATGAGCACGCCGAGGTTTTCGACCGGCGCGAACACCGCCGAGCGCGTGCCGATCACGACGCGCGCGCGGCCGGATCTGATTTTTTTGAAGCTGTCGTACCGCTCCCCGGCGGAGAGCGCGGAGTGCAGCACCGCGACCTCGTCGCCGAACTGCGCGGCGAACTGCCGCAGCACCTGCGGCGTCAGCCCGATCTCGGGCACGAGCGCGATCGCGCTTTTGCCCTGCCCCAGCGCCTTTTCGATCAGCTTTAAGTAGACCTGCGTCTTGCCGCTGCCGGTCACGCCGAACAGCAGCGCGGCGCGCGGCGCATTTTCGTCCATGAGCGCGGCGATGCCGTCGAAAACCTGCTGCTGCGCAGCGCTGAGTACGGGCGGCGCGGCTTTGGGCACCTCGGAAAAGTCCGGCGTGCGCAGGCGCTCCTCGTAATGCTCGCTCAAAATGCCCTTTTTGACCATGTCGCGCAATGCGGCGTCCGACACGCCGGTCATGTACACAAGCTCCTTCTGGCTCATCCAGCCGCCGTCCGCGAGCACGGAAACAACGTCCATGCGCGCAGGGCTGCGGCGGCTGATGTGCGCCATGGCCTCATCCGCTTCCATGTCCAGCGAGAGCATTTTCTCGGTTTTATCGTTTGATTTCTGCGTGGTGTTGCTGTGGTAAACGAGCACACCCTCGCCCGCGAGCGCGTCCAGCACGCGCGTAACGCTCTTGCCGCCCAGCCGCTGCCGGATGTCGCTCACGGCAAGCGTCTGCCCCGGCCGGTCGAACAGGGCGAGCACCGCGCCCGCCTCGTCCTCACGCTGCCGCAGCGCAGCAAGGTCGGCGTCCGGCGCGAGCGTATAGGTCTCGTTCCGCTTGAACCACAGCCCGGCGGGCAGCATGACGCGCACGCAGTCAAAATAAGTGCAGTACAGCCGCTCGCGCATCCATGCGGCGAGCTTCAGCTGCTCCGCCGTCAGAACCGGCGCGTCGTCCAGCACCTCGACCACGGGCTTGAGCTTGTATTCGCCGGTGTCCTGACGGAACGCCAGCACGACCGCTTCCGCCCGTTTATTGCCAAAGCCGAACGGCACGAGAACGCGGGTGCCAATCTGCACCTGTTCCCGCAGCTCGTCCGGCACACGGTAGGAATATAGCTTGTCGATCGCATAGGTCGCCGCGTCCACAGCGACCGCGCAGATTTGTCCCGTCAAAAGCTATACTCCTTTCTTTCTGTAATTTACTGGCCGGACTGCTGCATTGCGAGCAGCCGGTCGAGAATGATATCCGCAAGGTCCTCCTTGCTCATCATCGGCGGTGTTTCCCGCCGTCCGTCCGCGAACAGCAGGGTGGCGACATTGGTATCCGTGCCGAAGCCCGCACCCTTGTCGCGCAGCGAGTTCGCCACCAGCATATCGCAGTTTTTGCGCTGCAATTTGCTCTCTGCATTGTCCAGCAGGTTCTGCGTCTCCATCGCAAAGCCGCACAGCAGCTGGCCGGGGTGCTTGCGCCGCCCCAGTTCGGCCAGGATGTCCGGATTGCGCGCCAGCGCGACCGTCATCTCGCCCTCGCCCTTTTTGAGCTTTTCCGAAGCGGTTTCCGCCGGGCGGTAATCGCCCACCGCGGCCGCCTTGATGATCATATCCTGCTTTTCCGCGCGTGAAATAACTGCATCGTACATGTCGCGCGCGGAGATAATGTCCACCCGCTGCACGCCCTCGGGCGCCGCCAGCGCGGTCGGGCCGGAGACCAGCGTCACGTCCGCGCCGCGCATGGCTGCGCGCGCCGCGATCGCATAACCCATCTTGCCCGTCGAGTGGTTGGACAAAAAGCGCACCGGATCCATCGCCTCCTGCGTCGGCCCGGCGGTCACCAGCACGCGCTGCCCGCGCAGGTCCTGCGGGGTAAGCGCCTTTTCGATGCCGTGCAGCAGCGTGGGCGTATCCGGCAGCTTGCCGCGGCCGGTATCTCCGCAGGCGAGATGCCCCGCCGCGGGGTCGACAATGTGGAAGCCCCGCCCGCGCAGGATCTGCAAATTCTGCTGGGTCACCGGGTTGTCGTACATGCCGGTGTTCATCGCCGGCGCGATCACGACCGGCGCCTTAGTTGCCAAAAGCGTGGTCGTCACCATATCGTCCGCGATGCCGTGCGCCGCCTTGGCGATGACATTTGCGGTCGCGGGCGCGATCACAAACACATCCGCCGCCTTGGCCAGCGAGATGTGCTCGACCTCCCACGCAAAGCTGCGGTCGAACGTGTCCACCACCGTGCGATACCCGGACAGCGTCTCGAACGTCATCGGGGAGATGAACTGCGTGGCCGATTCGGTCATCAGCACGCGCACGGCCGCCCCAGCCTGGCGCAGCTTGCTGGTCAGGTCCGCAGCCTTATAGGCTGCAATGCCGCCTGTCACGCACAGGACGACCGTTTTCCCTGCCAGATGCATGGCTCAGCGGTCCTCCTCCGGCACGTCGCCGTCATCCAGCTCGTGGTCGTCGAACTCGTCGATCCGACGGCCGTCGTCCTCGTCTTCCTCGTCCTCAGCGCCCTCGTGCGGCTCGTCCTCATCCATTACAACCGAGTCGTCCACGTCTACCATGGCGGCTGCGATCGGGTTGTTCTGCACGATCACCGGCTCGGTGCGCGGGCCGGGGCGGTAAACAATCTCGCCCGCGGCGATCTCGTCCAGCGCCAGCTTGACCGCCTTATCCGGCAGCTGCTCGCCGGTCTCCTCGGCCTGGTCGGCAATGTCGCGGGCGCGCTGCGCCGCCAGGTTGACCAGCAGATAGCGGTTGCCCACTCGTTTCATCAGTTCCTGCATGGAAGGTTTCAGCATTGTTATCAGTTCTCCTTATATTACCCTTTGTATTATTTATGTTGGAATGGGATGCATTATGCACGCCGCGCGGCAAAAATGCCCTGGATCTCGCGCACCGCGCGGTCGATCTCGTCGTTTACCACGACATAATCGAATTTATCCTGGCTTTTCAGCTCTTCTTTCGCGGTTTCGAGGCGCTTCTGCACCTTCTCCTCGTCCTCGGTGCCGCGTCCGCGCAGGCGCGCGGCCAGTTCCTCGAAGGACGGCGGCGCGATGAACACCATCACCGCGTCCGGGCGCTTTTCATGCACCTGCATCGCGCCCTGCACCTCGATCTCAAGGATCACGTCATAGCCCTCGGCCAGCTTTTCATTGACCGGCGCCTCGAGCGTTCCATAGTAGTTATCCACATAGCGGGCGTGCTCCAAAAACGCGTTCTGCGCGATCTTCTCCTCAAAATCCGCCTTGGTAAGGAAGTAATACTGCACGCCGTCGGTCTCGCCCGGGCGCGGCGCGCGCGTGGTCGCGGAGATCGAATAAAACAGCTTGTCGTCCTGCTCGCGCAGGATGGAAAGCAGCGTGCCCTTGCCCGCCCCCGACGGGCCGGTAAACACATACAGGGTCCCTTTACGCATCCTCGTTCTCTCCTTCCTCTGCGTCGCCCGCAAAACGCGCGGCGACGGTCTCCGGCTGCAAAGCGCTCAGCACCACATGGTCGCTGTCCATGATGAGCACC
>DXIC01000025.1 GCA_019113065.1 Candidatus Agathobaculum stercoravium | reverse complement strand
CCAAGGCATCTCTTGCCCTGAGTCTCTTTTCGGTCCACTTTATGTGGCGGATTTGGTTCGTTTTTCGCGTGGGGAATACATAGAGATCAAGACAAATTGTTCTTGTGTCCGTATTGTATCACAACACCAGTAGAAGTACAAGAACATTTGTTCTTAAATGCTCAAAAAAGCCTAAAATTAAATTCTGGGTATCGCTGTTTCAGCAGCTTCCACTTTAGGCGGAAGGCTTCAGTAGTAAGGTACTTCCCCGTATGATGATCCTGCCCTTTTACGTCCTCGATTATGGTCTCTCCGGATTCTGTGTCGGTATATTTGAAGTCTGCCTTATAGGTGATTCCTCTTATACGCTCGCCACGATATGCGAAGCTTTCCTGTATGACCAAGGGAAACTGCCACATTACTCCGCTGATCTTCCCTGCCTTTTCAAGCAGCTGGAGCTCCTTGTGCCGGCGGTACTCTTTGATGGAGTCATAGACCCGAATCACTTTGCCGTGATGGACCTCATCCCGCTCGATGTCGGCAGTGCCGTCTGTATGGATGAATACCTTGTGGTTTCGGTATTTCGCATGCGGCGTGCGATTAGCTCCCTGCGCCGCAGCAGATACCGACCACGATGGCCCAGAAAATGTAGATCGTATCCCGGGAATCCTTGATCGCCGTGCGGAAGCGGACGATCGACAGCGCGCCGACCATACCGAGCGACAAAGCGATGTTGTTCCCGATGACGATCATGACCGTTGTGGTGATGAGCGTCAGCACCGCGAGCGATACGTTAAACTTCATGCTGTATATGCTGCCGCTGTGCGAAAGACGGTAGGACAGGAAAATAAAGCACGCGATCACTGCGGCGACCGCCATGCGGAGCACGATGGTCTCAGCTGTCAGCTCGCCGCTGCTTGTCTCTAAAAGCTGAAACAGATATTCTCTCATTTGCTGATCTCCTTTATCTTTATGATATGGCGCCCAGCGTCAGCTGACGCTCCAGGCAGTATTTGCTGATAGACAGCTCCGGCCGATGGACTTCGTCGAGCAGGTCTTTGATGTAGCTGAGCAAAAATCCGTTGTATTTGACCTCCAGCACCATGTGGAACGGGTCCATCACCGGAAACTGCGGCAAATTGCGCGAAAACAGATCAAAAGATGTCTCCGTGCCGGTGATACGGCTGTCCAGCGTGATGCGGATGTGGTTTTCCCGGGCAATATAGGCCTGCCGCAGGTACTCGACAACCGCCTTCGGTCGGTAGCAGCGGCAGTGCAGCAGACCGTAGCACTCTGCGGCGAACGGATCGTCATACTGCGTGAGCGGACGGTAATCCCCGCGGCACAGGCGCTCTGCATCCGCGCGGGAGACGCGCAGCGACCGCTTGCGCTGATAGGGTCCCTGCTTCTGCTTGATCTCCAGCATGGCGAAATCCGCGTCCGGACTGTATGCCCGCAGGCGGATCTTGCGCCGCAGCTCAAGGCCGTCCACCTTGTCGGAAAAATCCTGATCATCCAGCGTATCAAAGTAAAGTGAGCGGATCCGATAGCCCTGCGCGCCGTTGTGCGTATCCCGCAGCATCAACCGGTCGAGCCGGGCGCGAAGCATGGCGCCCTGTGCCGCGTCGATCGGATATTTCTTTTCCTGCCGCAGCACTTCGTTCATATCACCGCGCCCCCTTTCAGCAAAATTCGGATAACGGAATCGTGTCAATATGCCTCGTACATAATGTGTGTTATATCTACGGCCTGCTGACAGCTATTCCATAATTCTTTCGCAATAGACATAATACATCAATTTTGCAGTAAAGTCTACCTTGGCACTGGAATTTTTCTTAAAAAATAGCTTCCTGATCTGCGGATTCCGTCCAAATTATGAATATTGTCCTAAGAAATTGAACCAAATCATAATTTCGGTCGTGTTTTCTGATCCGCCGTATCAAGCGCTTGCAAAGGGCTGACGCATTCGCTATAATAAAAATGTGAATTTCACTAAAATAATGGACAAAGCGAGGTCCAGTTTTATGGCAACGTTGAAAGAATTATCCGAGCACACCGGCTATTCCATCACGACTATCTCTCGCGTGCTGAATAACGACCCGACCATGAGCGTGAGTGATGCGACCCGTGCGGCTATTTTGGAGGCGGCAGGAGCGCTTAACTATAAAAGGCCTTCGCCCCGGCAGCGCCGCGATGCAGCCGGTCATCTGTGCTTTGCGGTGGCAGAGATGCTCTCGCCGGTCGAACAGCTCAAGGACCCCTATTATCTGTATCTGAAAAACCACGCGGTGCAGCACTGTCTGGATCTGGGACACAGCACGGTCTCACTCGTCGAGTCCGACGGCAGCTATCAGCTGATGGGCAGCGAGGCAGTCAACGGCATTCTGGCGATCGGGATTTTTTCCGAAGATCAGATCGCCGCACTCAGCGCGCTGCACAACAATCTGGTGTTCCTCGATTCTGCGCCAGATGAGCTGCGGTTTGATTCCGTAGTGATCAATTTCAAGCTGGGCGTAGAGCAGGCGCTCGACAGGCTGGTCGCACATGGACACCGCCGGATCGGCTTTTTGGGGCCGGACCGCAAGCTGGATGAACGCAAACGTCCCGCGCCTGAGGTGCGCCGGCAGTATTTCATCGACTTTATGACCGCGCAGGGGCTGTTTTCTCCCGATCTGTTGATCGAGGCGGAGATGACTGCGGCGGATGCTTATCAGACCATGCGCAGCCGCCTGCAGAATGGCGGTGCGTTGCCAACTGCGCTGTTGGCAGCCAACGAGGAGGCTGCATTCGGCGCAATGCGTGCGCTGCGCGAGGGGGGATTGCGCGTACCGGAGGATATGTCCGTGATCGGATTCAACGATACCCCGCTTTCCGAGCTGACTGATCCGCCGCTGACCAGTATCAGCACTCATGTAAAAATGATGAGCTGCGTGGCTGTCGACCTGCTGGTCCAGCGGACGCATAAGGCGCACGACGCTGTGCCGCTCAAGATCGTCGTCCCGCCGATGCTGATCGAACGGGCGAGCGTCAGTTCCTTAACCGAATAATTACACAATGTCCACCTGATCAAAGGACGCCGATACGGCGTCCTTTTTTGTTGTCGTATTTACTAAAAATCAATGCATATTTTTAGCTATGTTTTTTAGTAAAATTTATTGAAATTATAAGTAAAAGTGTTATACTGTGAACAAGCAAGAACAGTGAGAGACGACAAAAGAAAAGGGGGATGAAAAATCATGTTGGCGCAAAATATCATGCAGAATAAGCTGTCAAACGGCGCATTGGATGATAACCTTCGCACAGTATATGGAACAGGTGTCGATTTGGAAATGCAGCGTGCGCGCCTGTCGAATTTAGTAAAATTCTACGAGCAAGCATTCGGCGGCGAAGATGCTGTCGGCCTTTTCTCCGGACCGGGGCGCACCGAGCTGGGCGGCAACCACACCGACCATCAGCATGGACGGGTGCTTGCGGCGGCAGTCAGTCTAGACGCGGTTGCTTGCGCCGCACCAAACGGAACACAGGTCGTGTGTATTTTGTCAAGCGGATATCCGCGCATCACGGTGGATCTGGACGATCTGACACCGCGCGAAAAGGAGCAGCAGTCCTCGATCGCGCTGGTGCGCGGCGTTGCGGCGCGGATCGCCTCGATGGGCTATACGCTGGGCGGATTCAACGCAGTGATCGAATCGACCGTGCTGGGCGGTTCGGGGCTGTCCTCCTCCGCCGCTTATGAAATACTAATTGGCGTGATCTTCAACCATCTGTTCTGCGGTGACGAGCTGCAGCCGGTCGATCTGGCGCTGTGCGGCCAGTATGCGGAAAATGTGTATTTTGGCAAGCCCTGCGGCCTGATGGATCAGCTGGCAAGCGCAGTCGGCGGTATTGTAGCGATCGACTTCCGCAGCCCTATGCAGCCGGATATACGCCGGATCGGATTTGATCTGGAGCAGTCGGGATATTCGCTGTGCGTAATCGATACGGGCGCCGATCATGCCGACTTGACCGACGAATATGCTGCGATCCCGGCAGAGATGTCGGCGGCCGCCCGCTGCTTCGGCAAGGAATACCTACGGGATGTGGAGGAAGCCACGTTCTGGAAGCGGTTGAACGAGGTGAGGACGCAGGCAGGCGACCGTGCTGCGTTACGTGCCATGCATTTTTTTGCTGATAACCGCTATGCAGAGGAGGAAGCGGACTGCCTGACACAGGGGGAGGTCGATTCCTTCCTTGCTCTGGTGCGGCGTTCGGGCGCATCGTCCGCGCAACTGCTGCAGAATTTGTACTGTACTGCGCAGCCGCAGGAGCAGGCAGTGACCGTGGCGATCGCTCTGGCCGAGCATCTGCTCGGTGGAGACGGTGCAGTCCGCGTACACGGCGGCGGCTTTGCCGGCACGATCCAAGCCTATGTGCCCCGACAAAAAGAAACCGCCTTCCAGCAGGGTATGGAAGCGGTGCTGGGACAGGGTTGCTGCCACTTTCTCCGGATCCGTCCGGTCGGAGGCGCCGTGCTGGCGTGAGAAAAGGCATTTCCTCCCTGCCGCGCGCAGGGAAAGATAAACACCAATGCATAAGGAGGTTCCTACTATGGCAATTCTTGTACTGGGCGGTGCGGGCTACATCGGTTCGCACACCGCACGCGCACTGGTCGAGACCGGTCGCGATGTGGTCGTAGCGGACAATCTGGAGACCGGCTTCCGTGCGGCTGTACCGGCGAAGGCCCGTTTTTACGAGGGCGACATCCGCGACCGCGCCTTTCTTGACCAGCTGTTCGAAGCGGAGCAGATCGAGGGCGTGATCCATTTTGCAGCCAATTCGCAGGTCGGCGAAAGCATGAAAAAGCCGCTCAAGTATTATGACAACAATCTGTGCGGCACCAAGACCCTGCTGGACAGTATGGTCGCGCACAATGTGCTCAAGATCGTCTTTTCTTCGACCGCCGCGACCTACGGCGAACCTGAGCGCGTGCCCATCCTCGAGACCGACCGCACCGAGCCGACCAACTGCTACGGTGAGACCAAGCTGTCCATGGAAAAGATGATGAAGTGGGTCTCGGTCGCGCATGGGCTGCATTATGTGGCGCTGCGCTACTTCAATGCCTGTGGCGCGCAGCCGGACGCTTCGATCGGCGAGGCGCACGATCCGGAGACCCATCTGCTGCCGCTCATCCTGCAAGTGCCAAACGGCCGGCGCGAAGCAATCTCGATCTTCGGCGACGACTACCCCACCCCGGATGGCACCTGTATCCGTGACTATATCCATGTCTGCGACCTTGCGCAGGCGCACATTCTGGCGCTCGACTACCTGCTCGCAGGCGGCGACAATAACGTGTTCAATCTGGGCAACGGCGTGGGCTTCTCGGTCAAAGAGGTCATTGAGGAAGCGCGCCGGGTGACCGGCCATCCGATCCCTGCCAAAATTGAAGCACGCCGCGCAGGCGATCCGGCGCAGTTGATCGCCTCGAGTGAAAAAGCCAAATCGGTGCTTGGCTGGAAGCCGCAGTATGACGGCCTGCATACCATCATCGAGACCGCGTGGAACTGGCACAAGTCCCATCCACACGGCTACGAAGCGTAAGGGAGGCTGCATAATGATCGACACCGCTGTTGCCCGTCTGGTCCGCTATGCGGAGCAAAAAGGGTTGATCGCGCCAGAGGACCATATCTGGGCGGTCAACACCCTACTTGAAGCGCTGCAGTTGGACGCTTACGAGGAGCCCGTGCTGGACGACTCCCCCATTGACCTGCCCGCTGTGCTGGATGAGCTGATGGACGACGCGCACGCCCGCGGCGTGCTGGAAAACGACTCGATCGTTTACCGCGATTTGTTTGATACCAGCCTGATGGGCCGCCTGACGCCGCCGCCGCGCGAAGTCATTGCCAAATTCCATGCGCTATATGCAGAAAACCCGGTGCATGCGACCGACTGGTATTACCGCTTTAGTCAGGATACCAATTACATCCGCCGCGACCGGATCGCAAAGGACGTTCAGTGGAAAACACCGACCGAATACGGTGAGCTGGACATCACGATCAATCTGTCTAAGCCGGAAAAAGATCCAAAAGCGATCGCAGCGGCGCGCAACCTGCCGGCAGCTGCCTATCCCCGCTGCCAGCTGTGCACGGAGAACGAGGGCTATGCCGGCCGGGTCAACCATCCCGCGCGTCAGAACCACCGCATCATCCCGATCACGATCGACGGACAACCTTGGTTTTTGCAGTACTCCCCCTATGTGTATTACAACGAGCACTGTATCTGCTTAAATTCCGTGCACACCCCGATGAAGATCGACCGTGCCTGCTTCCGCAAGCTGCTCGATTTCGTCAGCCAGTTCCCGCATTATTTTGTCGGCTCCAATGCCGACCTGCCCATTGTCGGCGGCTCTATTCTGGCGCACGACCATTTTCAGGGCGGTCATTATGAATTTGCGATGGCCAAAGCGCCGGTCGAAACGGTACTGTCCTTCCCCGGATTTGCGGATGTGCGCGCGGGCATTGTTAAGTGGCCGATGTCGGTTATCCGGCTGGACTGCGCCGATCCGGCGCGGCTTGTTGAGTTGGCGGACCGCATCCTGACCGCGTGGCGTGTCTATACAGACGAAGACGCGATGATCCTTTCTGAGACGGACGGCGTGCCACACAATACGATCACGCCGATCGCTCGCCGACGCGGCGCGGAATATGAACTGGATCTTGTGCTGCGCAATAATTTAACCACTCCCGAACACCCGCTCGGGCTGTATCATCCGCACGCCGAACTCCACCATATCAAAAAGGAAAACATTGGCCTGATCGAGGTCATGGGTCTGGCCGTTCTGCCTGCGCGTCTCAAAACCGAGCTGGCGGCTCTTGGTGAGGCGCTCCTCAGCGGCAGCGACCTGCGTACCGACCCACTGACCGCTGCCCATGCAGACTGGGCAGAAGGCTTTGCTTCCAGATATGACCTGACGCCGGACAATATCACAGCCATTATCCATAAGGAGGTCGGGCTGGTGTTTGCCACTGTTCTGGAGCATGCAGGCGTGTATAAGCGCACGGATGCAGGCAGAGCCGCCTTTCTGCGGTTCGCGCAAAGCGTGGACTGAGCGCGATCCGGAACTGCATGGGCCGGCGGCACGGTTCGTCCCCTTATCCGCCCGCCGGTCCAGCTCTAAAATACAAAAGCGCCGGGCTTTTGCCCAGCGCCATCTGCTCCTTGTTAAGAAATTGCTAAGTGTATACTGCCTGTGGTTCAGCGATTCATATCGCGCAGAACTTCCATGCAGTCACGGTCTGCTTCGGTGACACGACCCATATATGTGTTCATACGGTTCATGCTGTAAAGCAGCGCACCCAGCTTCTCAGAATAAGAATACTTGTTCTTCATTTGGGATAGCCTCCATTCGTATGATCGATTCGATTGATTTTGTTCATCAGGTTCTGTTCACCTGACAGATACCATTATAGTTATTTCGCATAAATAGTCAATATATTTTTTGTTGAATATGTCCACAGAACATCGATTTTTATTTGTAAGTATTGCACAATTTAAGCGCGCATGATTTGTGCAATACGGCGAATCAGCATGTTTGTCCGTTCTGAGGATAAAAATGCTGCAGGATCGGCGTTAATAGGACATTTATTCAAAATACATTTCCATACCCTGCAGAAAAGAAAGGAGATTCACCATGGGTAAAAAAGAGAACTACACCTCGGGCAGGCTGCCGGCGCGGCAAAAATACGCTTTCGGCATCGGCGCGATCGGTAAGGATGCGATCGTCAATCTGGTCGGCGCGTTCTTGATGCTGTACTACACGGATACGCTTGGCTTGAGCGGCACCTTTGTCGGCGTACTGTTCTTTGCAGCGCGCATCTGGGATGCGATCAACGACCCAATGATGGGCATGATCGTGGACAACACCCGTACCCGCTTCGGCAAGTTCCGCATCTGGATCGCCATCGGCACATTGGTCAACTCGGTGTTCTTTATCCTGACGTTCACTACCTTCGGCATTGAGGATAAGACCCAACTGATGATCTATGTGACCGTAACCTACATCCTGTATGGCATGAGCTATACGATGATGGACGTCCCGTACTGGTCCTGGTTGCCCAACCTGTCCTCCAACCCGCGCGAGCGCGAGTCCATCTCTGTCATACCGCGTATCGGCGCGTCGCTGGGCGGCTTTGTGATCTGCACCTTCGGCCTGTACATGATCGACTTCTTCAACCGCATGGCAGGCGACACCACGGTCATGCAGACCCAAGATGACGGCAGCGTTTTCAACATTTCCGAGACCGGCTTCACCTACTCCGCCATCGCGATTGTTGTGCTGTTCATCATCTGCATTGCCATCACGGTCTTCAACGTCAAGGAGCCGCCCACGATCGGTGCAAAGGCGACCAAGACCAGCCTCAAGGAAGCGTTCTCTGTTATTGTCAAAAACGACCAGCTCGTCGCTTTTATCGGCCTGCTGTTGACCTTCAATCTCTGCACCCAGATCCTCAAGGGTTTTGCGGTATACTATTTCAAGGAAGTTTGCCGTGACGCCGGCTTGTACGCAATCTTTGGCTTTGCGATCGTCTTTGAGATGATCGGCCTGTTCCTGTTCCCTGCTATCGCGCACCGCATCGACCGTCAGAAGGTCTACTTCCTCGCCTGCGGCTTTCCGGTTCTTGGTCTGGTGCTGCTGTGCGTGGCGGGCTATGTCATCCCGACCAACTACTTTGCGGTTGTTCTGTGCTGCGCATTCATCTTCTTCGGCTCCGGCCTGTCGCTCGGCACGACCACCTGCTGCATCGCGGACGTCATCGACTACGGCGAAGTGAAGTTCGGCAAACGCAATGAATCGGTCACCTGTTCTGCGCAGACCTTCCTGATGAAGGCCGCCATGGCAGTCGCCGGCCTGCTGACCGGTATTGGTCTGGATATCGTCGGCTACGACGCTACACTGGCCAACGCAGGCGAGATGCAGTCTGCAGGTACGATCTTCGGTATCCGCGTGCTGATGTTCGTCATCCCGATTATTCTGGCCATCCTGAGCTTCCTGATTTTCAAGTATGCGTACAAGCTCAAGGGAGACCGTCTGGATGCGCTGACCCGTCAGGTCAACGCGCTGCACGCATCCAAGGCTGACAAGGACTGACCCGCCCATCCCCTTTTCTACGGAAGAAAGGAAGAATCGTATATGAGCATTCTCTATCATCCGTCCAGCAAGACCTTCCATCTGACAAACGGTCGGCTGAGCTACATCTTCCAGATCCTCCGCAACGGCAACCTCGGACAGCTTTACTTTGGTAAGGCTGTCCGAGACCGGGAGGAGTTTGGACATCTGCTCGAATGCAACCACCGGCCGATGACCGCCTACGTCTACGAAGGCGATAAGCGGTTTTCCATGGACCACATCAAGCGCGAATACCCCACCTACGGCACAGGTGATTTTTCCGCGCCAGCCATTGAACTGGTCGAGCCGAACGGTAACCGCGTGATCGATCTGCAGTATGTCTCCCACACGGTCACAGCCAGCAAGCCCGCTCTGACCGGCCTGCCCGCCACCTACTGTGAGCAGGACAACGAGGCTGAGACGTTGTCCATCCTGCTGCGCGACCCGGTCGCAGATGTACAGGTGGAGCTGCTGTATACCGTGTTCGCCGGGTACGACGCTCTGGCACGCTCGGCGCGCATCGTCAATACCGGCGGTCAGCCGCTGCACCTGACCCGCGCGATGAGCCTGTGTCTGGATCTGCCAGACTGCGACTATGATTTCATCCACTTCTCCGGCGCGTGGTCGCGTGAGCGCCAGCGCAAGGACCGCCGGTTGGAGCAGGGCGTCCAGTCAGTCGGCTCGGTGCGCGGCTGCTCCTCGCACAACCACAACCCCTTTGTCATCCTCAAGCGCCCGACGGCTGACGAGGACAAGGGCGAAGCGATTGGGTTTTCTCTGATCTACTCGGGCAACTTCCTCGCGCAGGCGGAGGTCGATTCCTGGAACACCACCCGGGTGCTCATGGGCATCCACCCGTTCGGCTTCGACTGGAAGCTGGAGGCAGGAGAGTCGTTCCAGGCGCCGGAAGCGGTCATAGTCTATACTGCGGACGGCTTAAATGCGCTCAGCCAAACCTATCACAGCCTGTACCGCAGCCGGCTGGCACGCGGAGAATGGCGTGACAAGCCGCGCCCGATTCTGATCAACAACTGGGAAGCCACCTACTTCGATTTCGACGAGGATAAGCTGGTCAACATCGCGCGTACAGCGCACGAGGACGGCGTTGAGCTCTTCGTGCTGGATGACGGCTGGTTCGGCGCGCGCTCGAGCGATACCGCCGGTTTGGGCGACTGGACCCCCAATCCAGAGCGCCTGCCGCGTGGTCTGGCCGGCCTGTCCGAGCGGATTGAGGCGCTCGGCATGAAATTCGGCATCTGGATCGAGCCCGAAATGGTCAACAAGGATTCCGATCTGTACCGCGCGCACCCAGACTGGATCATCCATGTGCCCGGCCGTCCGGCGTCCCACGGGCGCAACCAGTATGTGCTCGACTTCAGCCGCAAGGAGGTCGTTGACTGCATTTTCAGTCAGTTACATGCGCTGTTCTCTGGCGCGAAGATATCCTACGTCAAGTGGGATATGAACCGCTGCATCACCGAGTGCTTCTCCGCGGCGCTGCCTGCCGACCGGCAGGGCGAGGTGTTCCACCGTTATATCCTTGGCGTATACGATCTGTATGAGCGTCTGGTCACTGCGTTCCCGCATATCCTGTTTGAATCGTGCGCCTCGGGTGGCGGCCGTTTTGATCCGGGTATTCTGTACTATGCCCCACAGGGCTGGTGCTCGGATGATTCGGATGCAGTGGAGCGCATGCGTATCCAGTATGGCACAAGCTACTGTTATCCAGTCAGCGCGATCGGCGCGCATGTTTCGGCCTGCCCCAACCATCAACTGTTCCGCACCACGCCTATCTCGACCCGCGCCAACGTGGCGTTCTTCGGCACCTTTGGCTATGAGCTCGATCTCAACAAGCTGACCGAAGCGGAACGCGCGCTCGTGCGCGAGCAGATCGCGTTTATGAAGCAGTACCGCGCGGTCATCCAGTTCGGCACTTTCTATCGCCTGCTGTCGCCGTTTGATGGCGGGAATATCATGAGCTGGATGGTCGTCAGTCCGGACAAGCGCACGGCTATTGTCGGCTACTACAAGTTCCTCAATGAGGTCAACGGCCCCTACCGCCGGGTGCGGCTCAAAGGTCTGGATCCTGCATTGGACTATGTCGTCGACGGGAAGGAATCGCACTACGGCGACGAGCTGATGCACATCGGCCTGATCACAACAGACGGTTCTGCCGGCGAATGCCAGCCGGACGACCGTAAAAGCTGCGACTTTGACTCCCGCATTTTTGTGCTGCAGGCGTCCGATCAATAATTCCATAGCAAAGTATACACCGGCAGGACAATTGTCTTGCCGGTGTTTTGTGCTGTATTTTCGCCTTTATCGCGTGGAAAAAACGTACTCGGTGCGGTGGTGCCAGATCTCCCCCACCCGCAGGATGGGCAACGGAAAGCCCGGGCAGGCAAATGCGTTGGGCCAGAACTGAGTCTCCAGACAAAAGCCATGACGTTTGCCATAGACCGCACCGCCTTTTCCGCGCGGCAGATCTGATCCGATAGAGTTGCCGGAATACACCTGCACGCCGGGCATATCCGACCGCAGAGTGAGCTGGATTCCCGTCTGAACGCAGTAAACCACGGCAACAGGACGCATCCCTTCACCCTCTATAATATAGTTGTGGTCGTATCCGCCTGCGCGGCGGATTTGATCAAAACCGCTGTCCCAGCCGTCCGCCATTGGGCGCGGGATACGCAGATCGAGCGGTGTGCCATTCACTGATGCGATCGTTCCATCTGGCGCGCTATATGCGCCGAGCGGCGTATAGCGTCCGGCGTGGACGCACAGCAGCTGCTCACCAACCTCCCCCGCATCGTGCCCTGCCAGATTGAAATAGGCGTGACTGGACAGATTGCAAACCGTGTCTGCATCCGCTTTGGCGGAATAGTCAAGGGCGAGCGAACCGTCCCGCAGGCTATAAGCGACAGTGACACTGAGATTTCCGGGATAGCCCTCCTCTCCGGCTGGACTGTCGTAGTGGAGTAGAAGGCGGTCTGCTTCAACTTTGGCGCGCCAGATGCGCTTGTCCAAGCCGACACAGCCGCCATGCAGATGGTTGATCCCCTTTTCATTGCACGATAGATGATACTCCTGTCCGGTGATGGCGATGCAGCCGGCAGCAATGCGTCCGGCGCAACGGCCGAGCAGCGCGCCAATGTAGCATGACTGCGCTTCGTAAGCTCGAACAGAGTCAAAGCCGAGCACAACATCGATCGGCACGCCATGTTGGTCCGGCACAATCAATGTGCGAATGATGCCGCCCAGTGTCAAAATATCTGCTCGGCAGGCGCCGTCGGTCAGCGTATATTGCTCCACAGACTGTCCGTCTGCAGTTTGTCCAAAGGGGGTGCAGATGATTTCCACATTTATCACATCGCTTTATTGCAGTCTATTGATGCGGATTTTGCCTATGTTCTCAAAAAATGGCGCAGTCTTTCAGCCTGCGGTAAATTTCGGTTCCGTTCTTTCTGCCGAAGTGCCGCAGGGAATCCAGATAGATGACCTTGGGCGAATGCTCTTTTCCGAAAACGATGGAAAGGATATCAGCGAGCATATGCTCGTATTCGGTCCCGGCGAATTGTTCGCGCAGTCTGCTGCGGATCCGCATTCTCTCCTGATGCGCCGCATAGAAGGATTCTATGTTCTCGGTCTGCACCTGCCGCTGGATCCGCTTTGTGCGGTGGTTTGCTTCGTCCGCCGCCAGAATGGCGCCCTCGATGGTCGTGGATTTCACCACACGTCCGACCGATTTGCCGCGCATCCGAACAAATTCACAGACCGCTTTATAGCCCTTGTCCTTGCTGATGATCCCGATGCTCGCGTCCGGCGCGGCGCAGAGTATCTCACCCACGCGGACAGCGATGTAGAAGTCAAGCGCATTTTTGCCGGTCGTTTTCAGCTTGTAGGTTTCCAGCTGGCAGTCTGCGTTTTCGATCTCGGTCAGATAGCGGCGCTCGATATTCCGCGATGATTCGCTGAAAAAGAGGATCAGCGAGTCTTCTGCGCACAGCTGGTCTGCGCCGGACAGGCCGGGATTATGGACATTTTCCAGATCGACCAGAAAGAACATTGTCTCATCGCCTCACAAAACTTTATTTGCTCTCATTATACAGGAATGGAGAATTAAAAACAATGTTTCGGTAAGATTTACAGCGCAGCAAAAGACGCGGGATGCTTCGCAGTACCCGTTATGGTTTTGCGAAGCTCTCTGCCATAAGGCGGACCAGCAGCCCCTGACAGCCTGCCAGTACATCCTGCCATGTGGCCTCAAAGTCGCCCGTATACCAGGGGTCTGCCACATCCCGATCCGGCTGTCCCGCATATTCCATCAGCAGATGCATTTTCCCATCGGGGTCTCCGCCGCAAATACGGCGCATGTTGTGCAGATTCGCACGATCCATGCCGATCAGCAGGTCATATGCCCCGTAGTCTTTGGCCTGGAGCTGACAGGCTGTTTTGCCGGAGCAGCGGATCCCGTGCTCCGCCAGCTTCCGCCGCGCAGGCAGGTAGACAGGATTGCCAAGCTCTTCCCTGCTGGTGGCGGCGGACTGGATAACAAATTGCTTTTCCAACCCGGCTTTTCTGACCAGATCTTTCATGACGAATTCAGCCATCGGGCTTCTGCAAATATTGCCGTGGCATACGAACAGGATTTTTACCATTTCTTTTCCTCTCTGTTTTTTGAAAATGTTCGTCTGATTTGCGATATTTCCGCATTTTCAGAACGTTTCAAGCAGCTTCTGTTTTGCCCTCTCCATAACTCTACAAGGATCTACACCACTGTTCATAAATTTGGTGTAAATTTGATGTACTGGGAGAAGTGCTTGTGGTTTACGGCATAGATATTATACCATAGCAAAACAAAAATTTGATCTAAAACATATTTTCATAAAATTGGATCCCAGAGTAATATATAATCAGGGCTGGCAGCGTGAGCAATCGCCCGGGCTGCCAGCCCTGATCTACTGTTTTTACAGCAATAGCCGAAGCAATCTTTACTTCACGACATCTTCGCAGAAGCGCATCAGGATGGTCGCGACTCTGCGAGGCTCGCCGTGCCTTTGTTTTCGATTTTATCCACTGCATAGGTAATACGCTGCTCATAGCTTTCATCCAAACTCATGCGGGTACTGCTTTGCACGGTATATATAATATTCCATTATCGTTAAAATGGGCAGCAAAGCAACCAATGCAAAGTAAATCAACAGCCGCCGTTGCAGCTTTAGGTAGGAATGTTGAATGCAAAAATTACATAGACTCTTTCCAGTCAGATCCGCTCCCTCTCCTCGGCAAACCGCCCCAGAACGCAAAAAAGACCTAAGGCAAGATAAAGAGGGATAAGGAACTATTTAACGGCTGACAGACAGGTTGTAATAACAGAAAGCGGGTATATCACGAAATGCGGTATATCCGCTTTGTTACGCAATAGAACGCCGTTTTTGAGGGATTGAATATAAACACCTTACCCCTCTGTTTTCGAGCCCGCAAAGCCGTATAAATCAAGGCTTTTTTAACCCCTAAATGACCACAAGACACCTATGATAGATAGAGGGCGCAAGCGGTCTTTCCGTTTGCGCCCTCTTGTCTGCCTGTGAGCAAAGACGGGAAAAGCCGTCAAGGGCGCGAAGCGTTCATCTTGACCCTTGACGGCTTTTCTTGGCTTTGCTATTTCCCCATAAGGTCAAGAAAAGTTTGTCGACATAGCGGTATTTATATTTATCCGAGAAAAAATAAAAGAGCCGATAACCGCATTTTGATCTGCGTGTTATCGGCTCT
>DXIC01000024.1 GCA_019113065.1 Candidatus Agathobaculum stercoravium | reverse complement strand
TGTCGTCGGTGTCCATGGCGGCCTCGAACTTGTCGTTGCACGCAGCCTCGAGCTTGTCGAACAGGTCGTGGTCGATGTCGTGGTGCTCGTACTCGAACTTGGGCTTGCCGATCTCGTCCTTGATGCCCTGGATGAACGCGCAGATCTTCTTGAGCTCCTCGTGCGCTTCCATCAGGGAGTTAAACATCTGCTCCTCGGGCACTTCCTTCGCGCCCGCCTCGATCATGACGATCTTATCCTTGGTTGCGCACAGGGTGACGTCCATCTCGGAGACCTTGCGCTGCTCGGAGGTCGGGTTGATGACGGTCTTGCCGTCCACGATGCCGACCTGGCAGCCCGCGACGACGTAGTCAAACGGGATGTCCGAGATCGAAACCGCGATCGAAGCGCCCAGCAGCGCTACGACCTCGGGGGAGTTGTCATAGTCGTTCTCCAGCACGGTGCAGACGATGGAAACGTCGTTTCTGAGGTCCTTGGGGAACAGCGGGCGCATCGGGCGGTCGATCTGGCGGGAGGCCAGGATCGCCTTCTCGGAGGGACGGCCCTCGCGGCGCATAAAGCTGCCCGGGATGCGGCCTACCGCATACAGGCGCTCCTCGAAGTCAACCGAGAGCGGGAAAAAGTCGATGCCGTCGCGCGGCTTGGCCGACGCGGTCGCGGTGACGAGCACTGCGGTGTCGCCGTAGCGCACGAGGCACGAGCCGTTGGCGAGCTGCGCCATCTTGCCGGTCTCGACGGTTAAGCGACGGCCGGCGATCTCGGTTTCAAAAACGCGGTAGTTTTTGAAGTCAAAAGGATTGATGTTTGCCATTCTTTTTTCCTCCTTAATCATTATTTCGGAGGGCGGCGCATCACTTTTTTAGCACTTGAAGCAAGGGGAAAATACACATTCCCGCAACTTTCCCTCTCCTTCAACTGCTAAAAAGCGGTTTTGCCGCCTTCCTTTGGAAAACACGAATAGGGGAGCAGACTGCCCCCCTATTCCCTTGTTTTTCTTACTTACGGATGCCGAGCTTGGCAATCAGCGCACGGTAGCGGTTGATGTCCTTCTTCTGCAGGTAAGCCAGCATGGAACGGCGCTGGCCGACCATCTTGAGCAGGCCGCGGCGGGAGTGGTTGTCCTTCTTGTGGACCTTGAGGTGCTCGGTGAGCTCCTGGATGCGCGCGGTCAGGATCGCGATCTGGACTTCCGGGGAACCGGTGTCGGTCGCATGGGTGCGGTTTGCCTCGATAACGGCGGTCTTGTCTTCCTTACGGATCATGATAGTTTCACCTTTCGTAATAATGAATTTGTTTGTTTTTCATACCCGCGCGCCGGGCTGCGGCTTGGTGAAATGGACGCGGTAGGGACGCGGCCGGTCTTCCCGTCAGCTAAGCGGGGGGCGAAAACACAATATATGATACCATGTACAAACGAATTTGTAAAGTAATTTCTCCTTTTTTCTTTATTTTACCGTAATCCGGCACTTTTCCTCCCTCTTTTTGTCGAATTGAACAATTATGAACAAATTGTAAACGAGATTTTGTCAGGTTTTCACCTTGTTTTAACAAGTATGCGGGTGCTATAATTTTACCATCATCGGCGGACAGCTTGAGAGCTTATCTCGCTGGAAGCCGTTTCTGATTTACTGCTAAAGACACGCGACGGGGCTGTGCAGTAGTGCGGCCTGAAGTCGCGTTCTTTTTTTATCCTGCACACCTTTCTTCCTTCTATATATTCTCATAAACGCCGGGCGTACATCATGTGCGTCCGGCATTTTGTGTGTTTTTCAGTCCTTCTGCGCATCAAATCCATCGAGATAGGATTGCAGCCGCTCAGCCAGCCGGCCGATATGCAGCCCGTCCACAAACGAGTGATGCGCCTGCACGGAAAACGGCAACAGCGTCCGCCCGTGCCGCGTGAAATATTTGCCCCAGTCAAACAGCGGCGTGGCGTTCCCCTTTTTCCCGGATTCAGTGTGCGAAATATGCGTGTAGCGCACCCACGGCATGGCCGAACACTGGAACACATCATTTCCCAGCGGACCGGTGAAGTACGCGTCCTGCTCCCGCGCGGTCTGCGATGCGCGCGCAACATACTCCCGCATGGTATCGCACAGCGGCACATTTACCACCTTAAATAACTCGGTTTCCGGATTCAAATAGGTGAACGCCGTGTCGATCCGGTCGAACAGCACAACCTTATCCCCCAGAAAGCGGTAGCGGAACGCCTCGATCTCATTCGCACAGCGGCAGGCCGCATAGGTCATCGCAAGCGTGAACGACCATCCCTCTGCACGCACCTGTTCCCGGAAATGCGTAATATCCAACTCAAACGTCACACAGTAGGACGGCAGCAGGCTGTCGCGGAACACCTGGCAGTGCATGGCGCGCGGCCAGGCCTGCATATCGATTTCATGATATGGCTGCATTCTTTTCCCTCCTCTTATCCATCCTATCACGGGACGCATAACAACGCAAGGCTCGCGCTGCACCTTCTGCTATCCGGACAGACGTTGTCCGGATTTTCTGCTATACTATTGCTTATATAGGAAAGGCGGCGCCGCCCATGCAGACCATCCCGGCGAAAACCATTGTCACGAATACGAAAAACAGCGCGGGCTGGTTCGGCGCGCGCTACAACATGAATATCTACCGCGGCTGCCCGCACGGCTGCATCTACTGCGACAGCCGCTCGGAATGCTACCGCAACGACGATTTCGACACCGTATACGCCAAGCAGGACGCACTCCGCATCATCCGCGACGACCTGCGCCGCAAGACCCGGCCCGGCGTGGTCTCCACCGGCGCGATGAGCGACCCGTACAACCCGTTCGAGCGCACCGAACAGCTCACGCGGCACGCGCTCGAGCTGCTCGCCGCCTATGGCTTCGGCGTGGCCATTGCCACCAAAAGCGACCTGATCTGCCGCGATGCCGACGTGCTGCGCGAGATCCACGCAAACGCGCCCGTGCTGTGCAAGCTGACCGTCACCACGGCGGACGACGCGCTCGCCGGGATCATCGAGCCGCATGCCCCCGCGCCCTCCGCCCGGCTGGACGCGCTCGCGCGTCTGTCGGACGCGGGCCTGCCCACCTGTATTTTGCTCATGCCCGTGCTCCCGTGGATCACGGACACAGAGGAAAACATCCTGACGCTGGTGCGCCGCGCGAAAGAGGCGGGCGTGCCGTTCATCTATCCCGCCTTCGGCCTGACCATGCGCGACCGCCAGCGCGCTTATTTTTACCGGCAGCTCGACCACGCCTTCCCCGGCCTGAAACAAAAGTACATCGCCCGCTATGGCACGCGCTACCAGTGCGCCAGCCCGCACGCGCGGCAGCTCTGGGAGGTGTTCACCCGCACCTGCGACGCGGCGGGCATCTTCTACCGGATGCAGGACATCACCCGTCGGTACCAGCGCGGCTATGACTGCGGCCAGCTCTCTTTCTTCTGAGCCATGCGCAAAGCGCACAAAATTCCCCCTCCTGTCATTTGTTCAAAACTACCTTTGCGTTTTCAGTGATTTTTCCCTAAAATAAAAGTACAGTTTGTAGGTTATCTACAAGATACCCTTACGCTGTACAGCATTTTCACCAATCCGGAAAGAGAGGGGCTTCATATGAAACGCATCAAGGCGGCCTGCATCTGCCAAACGCTACATTTTATGCTCAAAGAGGATATTGCACACGATCTGGCGGTGCGTCAGGTGCAGGAAGAGGTCACGCACTATAAACACACGCTCGAACGGAACCATACCCTTTATAAAATCATCGAGGAAACCACGCAGCCGGACGGCTCGGTCATCATCCAGATCATCAAGCAGTACAATCAAAGCCCGGTCGGTGATTACCTGGACTGAAACAGACAGGCGGCGGAGCCTTTGCTCCGCCGCCTGTTTTTGTTTGCCGCGAGCCGCTTCCCGCTTACTGGATATACGGCTTGCTGGTATCGATCACGATGGTCTGCGCCGCGCCGTCCCATTCCACGCTGACGCCCAGCATGAAGCACAGGTCGCGCAGCTTGAAATAGTGATTGCCGCCCACCTCATACGCCTTGCCGACAAGCGGCATATCGTCCACATACACATCCGCTGTGGCGCGGGTCGCGGTCTGCGTGCCGCCCGTGAGCGGCTCCAGCTCGCCGCCGGCCGGCTCGTATACGCCGCCCGTCAGGGTGACCGTCTGCGCCGCGCTGTCCCACGTCACGTTGAACGCCGCATTGGTGCCGGTGAACGCGACCGCCAGATCGCGCAGTTTGAAGTAATTGCTGTCCTCGATCTCATATGCCGCCGCGGCCACCGGCGTGCCGTCAACGACCATGCGCGCGGACGAAACCGCTGCCGGTTTGGTCAGCGCCGGATGCACCGGTGCGCTGTCCAGAATATACTGCACCGCCGTGTCCACACCGTCCATATAATCCGCAAACGTCTGCTCTACCTGGATATCCGGCCGAAAGCTCTCCACGCCGTAGGGCCCAGCGGCTTCGTAATAGCTGCCCAGATCGATGAACTTGTTGGAGTACTGGCCGCGGATGCCCGAATTGGGCAGTTCAAACGCCGTAACCGCGCCGAAATGGTCCACGCTGCCACCGGTCGGCATGCCGACAAAGGTTGCGCCCACGTCTTTCAGCTGCACGGTGTTGATCAGCGCGGAGGAAAACGTCCCCTCGCCCGCCAGCACATACGCCGCGTTGCCGTTTGCAATGAACTGCTGCGCCAGATAGGTGACGGGGTACAGCACGCCGTCCGAACCGCCGCCGTTATTGCGCAGGTCGATAATGAACTTAGTGTAGTCGCCCGATTCCAGCTTTGCTTTTACCTCGGCGGCAAATTCGTCCATCGGATGGTTGGGATCCTCCCGGCAGCTGTTGTACTGCATATACAGCGTGCCGCCGCCAAGATCAAGCAGCTTGTAGCAGACCCCCCGGTCCGGCTCGGTCACGGGCGCCGCTGCGCGGAGCCGGCTCGCGTTGATATACGCGCCCGGGTCGAGCGCCGCGTATTCCGACGCGGAATACACCTTCATATCCAGCGTGGTCTCCGCACCGTCCGCGGCGCGCACCACGACCGGCAGGCGCTCTTCCCTGCCCGTTACCATGCCGTAGTGCTGCAAAATCTCGGTGACATACACCATGCCGCCGAACTGGCGGCGCAGGCGCACCTCGTTGTCATACGGGATCATGGGTTCGAGCGCCTGCATCAGCTCGTCCATGCTGTGCCCGTTTATCGAAACGATCTCCTGCCCGATGCAGTCCTGATACGCCTTTTCCGCACCGGACAGCACCCAGCGCCCCTCGTACCAGTCGGGCGCCATGATGATCAGGTGATAATCCTGCATTGCGTTGCCGACCGAGATCATGGTATGCGAATCGCCCGCGAGCGCCGCCAGTTCGGACAGCTCGATCGCAAAATCAAAGTCGGACATGTCCTCCAGCCCGGTCTCGATCTCCGCTGTCTTGTCTTCTACCTCCTGCTCGGTGGTGTTGGCATAAAAATCCGGATGGTTTCCGGTCAGCGTCTGCACCAGATAGGTCAAATCCTCCTGCCGCGCCTGCGCGGTATCGTCCGCCGCGCCCGCAAAGGGCAGGCAGCCCAGCACCACAGCCGCGCTCAGGCAGCCCGCCAGCCATTGTTTCACTCTCATGTCCATCGCCCCTTTGTATTATTATGATAGAACAAATATACATCCACGCAGTATATTTGTCAACCCCCAAAATCCGGCCTGCCGCACAAAAAAACATACCCACAGGGTTGTGGGTATGTTCGAGGCTGTCGAAAAACATAGTTTTTCGAACAGCCTCTCGATCGAAACCACGCTTTCGATCGAATTTGCCGATGCCTGCGCGCGCCCTGCGGGCACACTTGTCATCGGTTTGTATAAAAACCGAGATACACGCTCCCGGTTTTTATGGAAATTGCAGCAAGCCGCAATTTCCTATTTGATGCGCGCTGCGGCGCGAAAGACTTTTTCGACAAGCTGAAGGGCAAGGCGATATGCCTTGCCCTTTTCCGTATTCGTTTATGCCAGCGTGATATACTGCTGCGGGTCGACCTTTTCATCATTGACCTGGATCTCAAAATGCACATGCGGGCCGGTGGAGTTGCCGGTGTTGCCGGAAAGGGCAATCTTATCGCCCTTGGCGACCACATCGCCCACCGAGACCAGCAGCTCGGAGTTGTGCGCATACAGGGTCTTGTAGCCGTTCTGATGGTCGAGGATGATATAGCTGCCGTAGCCGTTGTCCAGATCCCCGGCGACGATCACCTTGCCGTTGTCCGCGGCATAGACCGGCGTGCCTTCGGGGACGGCGAGGTCGACGCCGCCGTGCAGCTTGCCCCAGCGCCATTTGAAGCCCGAGGTAAAGGTGTAGCTGGTCACCGGGACGGCAAACTCGCCCGTGCCGATGCCCACGTTCCTGGTGCCGACCTCGATGATCTCGTCCGTGGCATTGCTGAGCACGGTGCGCTCCAGAATGGTGCGGCCGTGCTCTTCGCCGTCCACGGTCTGGATCTCGGCGGTGACGACCGCTTCGCCCGTGCAGCCCTCCTGCAAGGTGGCGCGGTAGGTCTGGTCGAGCTGGTCGTTTTCGCGGGTGATGGTTTCATAGGGGATCTCCTCGGTATAGGTCACCGAGCGGGTCGCGGTCACATCCAGACGGGGCGCGAGGTAGTCGTACAGCGCGCCGAAATCCGAGACAAGGCTGGTCTGCGCGACCACCTCGTCCACGCGCACCTCCTGCAAAAAGTCTGCGTTTTCGTCTGTTGCGGTGGTGTACTGCGCCTTGACGCGGTCGAGCAGCGCCTGCGCGTCCTCGGCGGAGCGGCATACGCCCGCCTGTTCGCCGTTTACCGAGATGACGGCGAGGGTGTCCAGCTCGCCGCTGGCTTCGATCAGGCCGGTTTTGAGTTCGTCCGCGGTCAGGAACTGGGACGGCGTCGCACGCAGCGCCCTGGATTCCAGGGCAACCGGCAGGGCATAGTCCGCGCCCGCGAGCGCGGAGGCGCTCTCCTCCAGCTCCGTGACCGCCGCGGAGAGCATGTCCGGGTCCTCCACAAAGCCGAGCGGCGCACCGTCCGCCAGCACCAGGGTACCGCTCTGCGTCAGCAGCGCGCCGGGCACGAAGAACAGCGGCACGAACAGGGTAAACGCGCAGACCGCGCGCCTGCGCTGCGCGAAGTGGAACGCGCGGGCGATGGCCGCCCACAGCGGCAGGTCATAGATCCAGCAGATCAGCCGGTCGAGCAGCAGCACTGCGCGCACCAGTGCAAACAGCAGCCCGGAAAACAGGCCGAATACAAAAGATAACAGGTTTCGCATGACGGTAGTATGGAGCAAAAAGGCGCTCCATATTCCCTCCTTTCGCAATCCAAAGGTTACAGTTTGGTAACAATGGATAGCTTACGCACTTGGGAGGGCGAAGTCATGCGAAACCTGTCGACAGTTTATTAAAATTTAACTTTTCGCAACCGAACCGGTGAAATCCGTGGGGAAAAAACGGGGATCGAGGGGCTTTTGCTGATAATACCGGTCGAGCACGGCGCGCTGGAGCGAGACCGCGAGCGGCACCGCCGCATCGAACAGGTCGAAGAACGAATCCGTGCGTTCGACGCCGTCCGACAGCCACGGGCGGTGCTCCTGATTGGCGCAGTCGGCGGCAAGGGGCTCGGACGGGCGGATGAGCGACGAGGCAAGCCCGGCTTTGCCGAGCAGGTGTTCGAAGCGCTGCAAACGGCCGCGGGCATGGCTGCCGCTGTGCGCGAGATGGAGCACGCGCCGCATATCGTGCAGCGAATGGTAGACCGCGGCGGGCGGGATGCGTATGCCGTAGACCGACCTGGCCGCATGGGACACCACGCGCGCAAGCACGATGCATTCCGCGGCGTTCGGGTCGAGCAGGCGGTAAGCCTCGAAGGCGGCCGGTTCAGCCCCGATATAGTTTGCGATCAGGATGCCGTCGATGTCGCTTTCCGCCAGCTTGCGGCGCGCCTCCGCCGAATAGCCGGGCACATACAGCGCAAGTCGTTCGGCCTGTGCCGCGATAAAGGCATGCGTCACGCGGTCGAGCGCGTAATTCGTGCAGAAGCCGAACACATAGGCGAGCGCCGCAGTGTTGTGTTCCTGCACGGCGGCTTCGCACAGCGCCTCAAACAGCGGGGCGGGCGGTTCGGTACGCATGCGCTGCGCCAGGCGGTGCGTCTGGCTGGGGAAGGGCGTGTGGTACTGGCTGAGCGGCTCAGGCCCCTGCGCGCCCCAGCGGTAGCCCGCGGGATAGGAGGCGGCGATGTGCGCGACGGAATCCCCTGTGACGCGCTGCACGGTCTGGGCGAAAATATGATGGGTGACGTAAGACGGCATTGGACATCCTTCCTTGTCGCAGAAATAAGGTTAAGCTTAGTATAAGCCAAAGCGCCGCAAAAAGCCAGAGGAAGTTGTCGGAACCACCCGCGCGGCAGCCGGCAGGAGGGACGGCCTGCGGGAAAAATCTGCGGCTGCCGGACTGCAACAAACCGCCCTGCGGCGCTGTCCCTTAAAAAAGGGAGTATTCCTTTGCGGGTTTTCCCCGCAATTCCAATGGACATCAACCATTGTCAGGTTTATAATAGGTACTGTAACCATACATACCATGGACGGTTTTCGGCACCCGGTTTGCTGTGTAATGTTTTCCATAGGCCTGACAAATTGAGAAAAAACAAAGAACGCGTCAGGAAGTTATGGAAATTGATTGGGAATCCCTGAAAGAGATCAATTGCCAGCTCGCAAACTGCACGCCCAGTCAGCTGCATGCTGTCGCCGCGGCATTGTTATCTATACGCCTGCTGCGCGATGATATGGAGCGGACAGATCGGTGGGATAGTGAAACATGGCATTTATAAGTGAATCGTTACAAAATCATAAGCTGTACCGCCTGCTGAGACGCCTTGCGGAGGGCGATGAAGCGGCAATGGATACGCTGTACCGGGATTACGGCAGTTTTATCTATTTCCATATCATGAATATTACCGATAACCGGGGGATTGCCGAGGAAATTTTGCAGGAAGTGTTCCTCCATCTGGCAACGCTGACGCCGGACCAGCTGCCGCGCTTCGGCGCAACCAGCTGGCTGGCGAAGGTGACGCATAACCTCACGGTCTCCTACCTGAAAAAGCGCGAGATGCGGCTGGTTTCGCTGCCGTCCATCGATGCGCTCCCCGATATGGAAGCCGCCTCGCTGTCCAGCCGGAACATGGAGGACACCGTGCTCGGCAGGATATACGTCAACGACCTGTTATCTATCCTGAAACCGGAAACCGAGCACATCCTGCGGCTGCGGTACCAGGGTTTTTCCTTCAATGAAATCGCGGATCAATTGGGGATGAACCCGGTCACGGTGCGGAGCCGGTATTCGCGGGCCTTACAAAAAATCAAAGAAGTTTTAGGTGAACAAGATGACACATAACGACCGCGATCAGGAGTTGCTCAAGCAATACATGGATCACCTGCTTCCTGAGGATGACGGCAATCTGGAGATCATCAAACAGCGGCTCGATAAAGAAGCGTTCCGGCGCCGCAGGAAAGCGGCGCTCAGAAAACGGGCCAACCGCCTGTACGGCCTGTCCGTTGCCTGTATCCTGTTATGCGCGGCGGTGGTTGCCGGCGGCCAGTGGCTGATGGCAAAGCATATGGTGATTCAGTATGCGATCTCAAATGAAATGCCGCAGTATGACTTGGCTGAAACCATCATTCGCGCGACGCCTGTGATACTGAACATTGCAATTATCATTGCGATCCTGCTGGTTATTGCGGCGGCTGTCTGCCTGTGGCGCGGTATTGTAAACCAGAAAAAATCGGATAAATTATGATGCGCTGCATCCAATCGATAACACGCCTTCGTCTGCCATATTGTAAGCTGTCAATATCGGACAAGGGGTGTTCTTTTATAAAAGGGAAAAGGGAGGATGAGGATGAAGAAGCTGGCGATCATTGCAGTGGCGATCGGCTGCGGGCTGCTGGTGTATCTGGTGTGGCCAAAGACAATTGACGTAGACCCGACCCAGTATGAGAATAAGCAGGAACTGATTTGGGAGGACGTTCTGCTGCATGCAGACCTCGCCGTAGTGGGCACGGTGGACTCCCTGGCCCCCAGCCAATGGAACGTCGGCGAGGATGGGGCAACCCTTGAGAGCATGCACACGGACGCGACCGTCCGGCCTGCGCAGGCATTCCTGACCTACAAGCCCGGCGAAAACCAGCCGCCGTCGCTCCCGGAGGAGATCACGGTCCGCTTGGACGGCGGGAAGATCGGCTGGGAGAAGCAGACCTATCGCGGCGAGGCGGTGCTGGAGCCGGGGGAGGACGTTTTGCTGCTGCTTCACGAGAATGGCGGCGGCAGCGGCGCCGTCTATTACACGGTTTACGGCGGGAAATGGGGCAAGCTCACCCGGCAGGAAACGGATGGCGTGGTCAGTTATACCAACGGCCGCGATGAGGTCGCGGCCGAAGGGATGGTGGAGACCTTGCAGCAGATCACGGAGGATTACGCCAATTCCTATAATGGTGCAAGCGACTATTACACAGCGGGCGAGATCAAGGAGATGAACGACGCGCTGTTTGAGGCACAGTAGGAAGGCGGTGCGTCACCATGCGTAAACCGGAACCGGTTTTGGCTACGGCCGACATGGGCAAATGAGCGAACCGGATGACTGGCCGGGGCGCTCATTTCGCCGCTGTATACGGACGGTATCCTCATCGGACAGCAATATCGGGACAGTATATCGGTCAGGCACCTGTGATCTGACGGCTGCATTTGAAAAAATCGCGGAGAAGCCTTGAGGAAAAGAGCACCATGCGCTATACTATATAGTGTAGCGGTGTGCGCTTTCCTGCCTGCAGGAAAGAAACTCATCCATGGGAAAACCCCAGGGGAAGCGGCAGGAGAGGTATTTCAGACGCTGCCGGTATGACCCCTATGCAACCCGTGCGATGGAAAGCGGAATGCAGCCGAAAGTGCTGCAAAAGCTGCTGGGACACGCCAGCATTAAAACCACAATGGATCGGTATGTCCATGCA
>DXIC01000023.1 GCA_019113065.1 Candidatus Agathobaculum stercoravium | reverse complement strand
ATATTCTCGCAAATCGCTCTTGCCCAATTATGCGGTATTGCCTAAAGAAAAGCGCAGGCATTCGCCTGCGCTTTCTGCTGTTTCGATGCGTTTATATGCGGTGCGCTTAATACTCGACCTTGACCGCCCTGCCGGTATGGAACGAATCCGTGATCGCGTAGGTAACGATGGTCGCCTTGGTGCCGTCGTATACGGTCAGCTCGGGCTTGCGGCCCGTCTGGATGCAGTCGATGAAGTCCACCATTTCGAGCAGGTAGGCTTCAGCAAAGCGCTGCGGGAAGTTCTCGACGATTTCCTGGCGTGCGCCGTACTGGTCGTATACCATCACACGGTCCTTCCACGGCACACCCGCCACGCGGATGTGGCCTTCGGTCGCGACGATCTCGGTCTCGGTGTGGTAGCCGTGCGGTGCGGTGCGGCCGACATGCAGGAAGGCTACCGTGCCGTTGTCGAACTTGAGCATGGCCATGCCGGTCTCGGTGTCGCCGTTTTCGGTGAATTCCGGGTGCTTGAAGGTCGTGCCCGCAGCATAAACTTCGGTCACCTCGCCGCCGAGGAACCAGCGCATCAGGTCGATGTCGTGCGAAGCGGCGTCGATGAAAATACCGCCCGAGGTCTTGGAGAACTTGATGCAGCTCTCAACCAGGGCTTCCGGGTCCAGGCCGGTCGCCTTGACCAGATAGGGCTTGCCGATCTTGCCCGCATCGATCTGCGCCTTGGCGTCCGCATAGGACGGGTCATAGCGGCGCATGAAGCCGAGGAAGAACAGCTTGTCCGGATGGCGCTCGACCGCAGCCTCGGCGCGCTTGCACTCCTCGAGCGAGCAGCCGAGCGGCTTGTCGGTGAATACATGCTTGCCCGCATCGAGCGCGTACTCGATCATCCAGCAGTGCTCAGGCGATGAGGATACGATGACAACCGCCTCGATATCCGCCTCGTCAACCATCTTCTTGTAGTCTGTGGTGACAAAATCCACCTTGAGGTAGTCCTTCGCCCAGTCCAGCTCCTTCTGCTCGAGCGAGCAGGCGGCGACCAGCTTGCAGCCGGGGATCTTGAATGCCAGGTTTTGCGCATGGACAGAGCCGAGACGGCCCAGGCCGACGATGCCGACTTTCACTTCTTTCATTTGTGTTTCTCCTTCGCGTTTGGAATATTTTCTCTCTCTTGACGCCGTTTCACGGCTTTCTTCTCCGCATACCATTATACTATCCTGCCGGGCTGAAAGCAAGCCAAACAATCCGGAAACCGCGCAGTATGCCTGCCGCTTTGTGCCCGTCAGGCAGATGTCGGGCGCGTGTGACTAAATCCTGCCAATCATTTAACAAAATATTCATAAACGGCACTTGACTTTGGGGCCTGGCAGTGGTAAATTAAGCTTAGCACTCGGGGGAGTGGAGTGCTAAACCGGTGAGAAAGGAGTCTTCTTCGGTGGAGCTTTCGGAACGAAAAAAGCAAATACTCAAGGCCATTATCGGCGACTATATCCGTACGGCTGAGCCGGTCGGCTCCAAGGCGCTGACAGAAGGGCATGCCCTTCCGTTCTCCTCCGCGACGATCCGCAACGAGATGAGCGAGCTGGAGGAACTGGGTTATCTGGAAAAACCGCATACCTCTGCCGGCCGCATCCCTTCACCGCGGGGCTACCGCCTGTATGTCGACGAGCTGATGGAACAGCCGCAGGACACCGGCGAGGAGGATACCTCGCTGCAAGCCATGATGCAGACCAAAGTGCGCGAGCTGGACCGCCTGATCGAAGAAGCGGGCAAGCTGATTTCCAGCCTGACCAATTACGCGTCGGTTGCCGTTACCCCGGCGATGACGCAGATCTCCATCCGGCAGTTCGAGATCATTGCAGTCGATAAAATGAACTTCGTCATTGTTGTGGTCACGGATTCAGGCACGGTCAAGAACAAGATGGTGCGAACCATGGCGGATGTCTCCAAGGATGAGGCCGAGCTTTTGACCTATGTGCTCAACCAGACGCTGACCGGGCTGCCGCTCAGCCACATTACCGCCGAGCGCTTCGACATTGTACGCCGCGCCGCGGGGCTCAGTGCGCTGCTTGCGCCGGTGGCGGAATACCTCGCCGAGCTGATCGAGGAGCTGAGCGACCAGAAGGTTTTCCTCGAGGGCACAAATAAGCTGCTGCGTTTCCCGGAATACCGGGATATGCGCAAGGCGCAGGTGCTGCTCGATTATATGGAGGACGACCGCAGGCATCTGCTGCCGGCCACCCGCAAGATCGACGGCATCCAGTTTTTCATTGGGCCGGAGAACGGGGAAAACCCGCTGAGTGATACCTCAGCAATTTACGCAAAATATGATATCGGCAAGATCGGGCAGGGCGTGATCGGCATTGTGGGGCCGACCCGCATGGACTATGCAAGGCTGTCCGCCCAGCTCAGCCGCTTTGCCAAGGGGCTGAACCGGCTGATTGCCGAAACCTTTTTGGACGAAAAAGACGGGAAACGTTGATTCCCGGGCAAATGGAGGCATGAAACGACATGAGCAAGAAGAAACAGCCGGAAGCGGCTGAGGCCGAACAGAAAGAGGCTGAGCAGGCGGCGGAAACAGCCGCAGGGCAGGAAGCGGCGCAGCCGGCAGACGAATGGAAGGCAAAGTTCGACGAACTTAACGACCGCTATCTCCGTATGGCGGCGGAATACGACAACTTCCGCAAGCGCAGCCAGCGCGAGCGTGAGCAGGCGTACAACGATGCAGTCAGCCGCGCGGTGGCCGCGCTGCTCCCGACCTACGACAATCTGGAGCGTGCGATCAAGGCGGAGACGGCGGATACCGAATATAAAAAGGGCGTGGAAATGACCATGACCCAGCTGACCGAAAGCCTCAAGGGGCTGAACGTCACCGTGATCGAGGCTTCCGCGGGAACTACCTTTGACCCCAACTTCCACAATGCGGTGATGCATGTGGAGGACGAGGCGCTGGGCGAAAATGTGATTGCCGAGGTGTTCCAGCAGGGCTTCCAGATCGGCGACAAGGTCATCCGCCACGCGATGGTGAAGGTCGCAAACTGATTGCGTCTCGATCGAAAGCACGCTTTCGATCGAAGCAGATCTGCCGGACAGATGTCCGGACAGATCTGGGGTCGCTTTGCGGTTCCGATAAACGAAACCGCGCCGCTCTTAAGGAATAAAATCCGTGATACATGCTCCCGGATTTTATGGAAAATTTCAAATTTTGAAATTTTCCGAAATATACGCGCGCTTTACAGCGCGCACCCAAAATGGCAATAAAGTATCTGAATCATATAAAGGAGTGCAATCAATCATGGGCAAAATCATTGGTATTGACCTCGGTACGACAAACTCTTGCGTATCCGTTATGGAGGGCGGCGAAGCCGTCGTCATCCCTAACGCGGAAGGCGCGCGCACGACCCCGTCTGTTGTGGCTTTTTCCAAGGACGGCGAGCGTATGGTCGGCCAGGTGGCAAAGCGCCAGGCTGTTACCAACGCGGACCGCACCATTATTTCCATCAAGCGTCATATGGGCTCTGACTACCGTGTAAACATCGACGGCAAGCCCTATTCCCCGCAGGAGATCTCCGCAATGATCCTCCAGAAGCTGAAGGCGGACGCGGAAGCCTACCTCGGCCAGCCGGTAACGCAGGCGGTCATTACGGTCCCGGCCTATTTCTCCGACTCCCAGCGTCAGGCGACCAAGGACGCGGGTAAGATCGCGGGCCTCGAAGTGCTGCGTATCATCAACGAGCCGACTGCAGCGGCGCTGGCATACGGCGTAGACAAGGAAGCCGAGCAGAAGATCATGGTTTATGACCTTGGCGGCGGCACGTTCGACGTTTCCATCCTCGACATCGGCGAGGGCGTTCTGGAAGTTCTGTCCACCGCAGGCGATACCCACCTCGG
>DXIC01000022.1 GCA_019113065.1 Candidatus Agathobaculum stercoravium | reverse complement strand
GGGTCTTGAACCACTCGCCCATCTCCTCGAGGGTGATCTTGCCCGCTTCAAGGTCGCGGTTGAGGCATTCGGACTGGATGTCGATAAAGTCGAAACCGTATTTCTCGCAGTACTCGAGATCCTTCATGACCGAATGGTCCTTGCAGTAGCGGTCGTTTGCTTCATTAAAACCGATTTTCATGTCGTGCAGCTCCTTTGATGAACAAATATGTGTAGGTTTCCGGGATTGTTGAAGTGGTGGCGTCCGGGCCGCCGGCACTTCCTGCTGTAACTGGATGGCGCTGGCTATGAATGGCCGTGGTGTGGGGAATGCGTTCACTGTCTAACTTTCTTCTTCGAAATGATTGTAGCACTGCGTTCTCGAGAACGCAAGAAAAATATTACGCTGCGGCGAACAAATATAAAACAAAAAATATATTATATTTGCACAAAAACAAAGAATGAACGCAAAATTGGAACATTAAAGTGCACTTTTTCAATAAATGGGTTCTGCGCGGATTGGGAACTTTTGCTGATAAAATGCGTGCATATATATGGTGCACGCAAACGAAACAAAAAAACGGGCGGGAACCCACAAATAGTTCCCGCCCAAAGCAGAGAGGTTATGCTTCCGCCGACTTGCCTTCGCGCGCAAGCAGTTCGTTCATCATCTTGTCATAGGTTTTGTCCAGCTTGTAGCAGGCTGCAATCAGGAACATGATGACCCACAGCGCAATCGGGACATAGAGGTAGAATGCTTCGATTGTGGCGATTGCTTCGACCGTCTGTTCCGCGGCAGTCGCTTTCATGCCGTCAAACGCAGCCATGGACAGGATCGCGCCCATGATTGCGGAGGTAAAGCCCGAGCCGGCCTTCTGGCCCATGCTCATGGAGGAGAACATCAGGCCTTCTACGCGTACGCCGTTCTTCCAGTGGCCGTACTCGATCGCATCGCCGGGCAGGGAGTACTGCACGCCATAGAACGGCGCAATACCGAAGCCGCGGATCATGCAGGAAACGACGCCAAGCGGTACGCTGGTGCTGTTGATCAGGAACAGCAGCTGGCCGGCGACGCCCATCGCGCAGCCGAAGCAGATCAGGTTGCGTTTGCCGAATTTCGGCAGCAGCGCGGGGAGCAGGGCGATGCCGATGATCGTGCAGACCTTCTCCGCCGCCGACAGCGGCATAACCAGGTTTGCGTCGCCCAGGACGTACTGGCAGTAGTAAGTCAGGTCGGTGCCGATGATGACCTGATAAGCAGTATAGGTGATCATCAGGCCGAGGGCGATCAGGAAATAACGGTTGGTAAAGGTGATCTTAAACGATTTCCAGAACGGGATATCCTCTTTTTTGCTCTGCGGTGCAGCCTGTACGCGCTCGGTGCAGGTGGCATATGTATTGAGCAGCACAAAGACCGAAACAATGGCATATCCGCCGGTGACGAGGATCCAGGACAGCTGCTCGTGGCCGGTGACGCTGGAAACATAGTTGATCAGCGGCAGGGTGAACGCGGTGATGACCATGCTTGCGGTGATGGACAGCATCATACGGATGTTGCTGATGGTGTCGCGGTCGCGGCGATCACGGGTCATGAGCGAGCCGAGCGCGTGGAACGGCTGGCTGATTGCGGTGTATACCACCGTGTTCATCAGGTTATAGGTGACAAATGCATAAATGATCTTGCCGATGTTGCCGATATCCGGCATGGTAAACAGCAGCACGGCTGCAATCGCATAGGGGAATGCAAGGCGCAGGATCCAGATGCGTGCCTTGCCGTATTTGGAATGCGTGCGGTCGATGATCGTGCCCATCGCAACATCGGAAAACCCGTCGAAAATGCGAGAGATCAGCATGATCATGCCGACTGCGCCGGCCGAGATGCCGACCACATTGGTGTAAAAGTAAATGAGCAGCGTTGATGTCATGGTATACATCAGCGTCAGCGCGGGGTCGCCAAAACAGTAGGAAAGTTTTTCCCCGACAGGGACTTTGATAAACTCGTCCATGTCCTTGTTTTTCTGCTTGAAGTTCAGAAGCTCTGCCAAGCCGCCTTTCATTGTGCAACACTCCTTTTTCAATCTTTCCGCGGTACCCGCTTTGGCATGCAGCCGAGCAGGCGCGGCGCTGGGGATACACCTTGTTTGGGGATTTGTGAGTGAAGAAAGAAGACGATGTGTTCTCGTGAACGCAAACAAAAACCTGGTTTAGCCATACAGCGGCGCCGAGGGTAAAGTGGATTTCAGTGCAATGCCAATTGCCTTGAATCCTTTCTATGAATTAAGGATATCACGCATTTTTACAGTATTCAAGGGGAAAATGTGCAGAAAAAACGGGTAATGAAACTTTTCGTGACAGGCCACAAAATCGCTGCTGTGATTTTGTGGAAATAGTTGTTTTGAATGAAAATGGAGCGTGCATTTGCGTGCATTACACTGCGCAGGTTGATCAACATGACAGGAAACGGATTGTATATTATTTTTTCTTACAAAATTCAGGCGGAACAGCGGTTTTCCGGCCTTGAAATATGCGTGCAATGTGCTATACTGGTTGCATAAGATGGAAAGCAGGAGGCAGAACCATGGCTGTTACCGCGCAGAAAATCGCAGAGCTGGCGGGGGTATCCCGCGGAACCGTAGACCGTGCACTGCACAACCGGGGCCGGGTCAATCCGGAGGTTGCTGCACGCATCCAAAAGATTGCGGCTGAACTGGGCTATAAGCCGAACCTGGTCGGGCAGGCGCTGGTGCGGTCCAGGCAGGGGGCGAAGCTTGGCGTTATCCTGCAATCTACCGAGACACCGACCATGCAGATCGTGCAGGCGGGGGTCCGGCGGGCTGCGGATGAGCTGCGTGCATCCGGCGGGGAGGTGCTGCTGCGCGAACTCAGGGGGCTTGACGATGAACTGCTGCTGGAAAGTATTGAAGAGCTGGTTTCGCAGGGCATACAGGGGCTTGCCATTACGCCGAACAATACGCCCGAGCTGCGCCAGTGCATCAATGAGCTGCACAGGCAGGGGGTGCCGGTGGTCACACTGAACTCGGATGTGCCGGGCAGCCGGCGGCTCTGCTTTGTCGGGCAGGACAGCTACCGGGCGGGACAGACGGCTGCGGGGCTGATCGCCCAGCTGCTGCCGGCGGGCAGCAAGGTGCTGCCGATTACAGGGCATTTAAATAATACGGCGCACAATAACCGTCTCAACGGGTTCCTGGATACGCTGCTGCAGGAGGACATGGGACGCATCCGGCTTTTGCCCTTCCAACCATGCTTTGACCGGGATGACTATGCCTATGAGGTCACGCAGCATATCCTGCGCGAAAACCATGATCTGGCGGGCATTTACGTCGCCTCCAACGGGCAGGCGGGTGTGTGCCGGGCGGTAGAGGAAGAAGGGCGCAAGGGGAAGGTGAAAATCGTTGCATACGATTTGAACGAGCCCAATATGCGCCTCCTCCAGTCGGACAGCCTGGGTTTTGTGATCGATCAGGAGGCATTTGAGCAGGGGTACCGGCCGCCGTATCTGCTGTATGAATTCCTGGTGCACAAAAAGCAGCCGGTGCGCGAACTGCTGTACACGGATCTCGCCATCCGGACCAAATACAACAGCGATTTATCCGGGATACTGACCCCGTTTGCGGAACAAACTGCATGGGGGAAGGGCTGAAACCGCGAGGCTGCGGTTAGTGGGTACGTCAATTTCGGCAGATAGAAAAACGGACCGGCGGTTTGCCGGTCCGTTTGTGTATGTCGGAAACGATGGATGGATACTGCGGCGGGATCAAAGGGCTTCGATGGCTTCCAGCCGGGAAGCCGGTACGCCGGCATCTGCAAAGACCGCCTTGACCTGCTCCAAAACAGCTGCGTCCACAGTGGGGCGGTGCGCTTCGTATGCTTCCAGAAGCCGGTTGACCTCTTTATCAATGCTGTCCTCGAAATAGGTGGGGCTTTGGGCGTTGCGCGAACCGATCCGCGGGATGTAAAGGTCCATAAAATGATCCAGTGTATAATCGGTGGTGAGGAAGCTGCCGTCGTGCCCGACTTCCTTGATTTCCGTCAGGTCGAGGGTCTCCTCGTTCACTTCCAGGGGCTTGAAGGCTGTCTTGACCTGCCGGATGATTTCAAAGTCGCAGATCATCTTGTCAATTGAGGTTGCGTTGACGCTGGCAACGACGCCGCCGGCCTCCATCACCAGATTGATGCCGTGGCGGTAGGCGGAATAGCAGGTCAGCATGGATTCATACCCGGCCTGTGCGTTGACCACCGGCGCGTCGGTCTGGCTTCCACCGCCGCGGGACGGCAGGCCGTAAAAACGCGCCATCTTCGCGCCAAAGCCCTGCATAACCGTCCCCTCCGGGGCACTGCACGCAAACAGGATGCTGTGCATATCTGCGGCAGTCGACTGGATGCCGAACACCACCGGCGTACCCGGACGGACCATCTGCGCAAGTGCGATACCGGCGAGATCCTCGGCTGTGCCGCTGGCAAGCGTCCCTGCCATCGGCAGCGGCCCGGTCGCGCCCAGCATGGCGGCCGGGCAGAGGATGGCCGGCTGGCCATATTTGGCAAGCACCATCAGGCAGTCCAGCATTTTCCCGTCCAGCGAAAGCGGTGAATTGGTGTTGATCAGAGCGATGGTGCGCGGCCTGGCCGCGAAGCTGTCCGCGCCCCCAAAGACGGCGCAGCAGGCCTGCATGATGGCTTCCATGGCCTGCCTGCTGCCGGTCGGGAGCAGCATGACCTTGTCCGAGTGGGTCAGCGCGGCATAAAACATATCCATCGGCGCGGTGGACTCGTCCACTTCGCAGGGCTGGACCAGGATGCCGCCGTTGATGTGGTAATCCGGATTCGCCTGGACCAGTTTCACACATTTGACGTAATCCGCGATCGTGCCGGGGCGCTGCGTGCCGTCGCGCTCCGCCATAAAGGCGCAGCCGTATGTTGGCGAGGGGTAGGTCTCCTCTGTGCCGAGCACCATATTATATTGTGGGTTGCGCGCATAAAGTGTGAACGAGGAAGGGGCCATCTTTACCCAGTGCATGACCTGCTCCTCGGTAAAATAAGCGGTTTCCCCTTCCACCCGGATCCCGTTCGACCGCAGGATCCGGACCGCCTCTTCGTTATGGAACCTGACGCCTACGTCGCGCAGGATCTCCATTGCCGCGTCGTGGATCATTTGTTCTTTGGACATAGGAATTCTCCCCTCTTTTTTGTTGCGATTCACTGCGGGGCGCGGCAGCGCCCTCTGCAAAAGGTATATGCAAATCCGGTGCCAACGGTGGCAAAAGAGCCGGATTTTTTTGCGCCAGGCGTGTGTTTTGGCGGCATTTTCATATTTGCGATGTAAAAATTGTGGATTATTACCTGTTGGATTTTGAAAGCTGTTTATTTTGCTGAATGATAGCCGGGAACATATAGCGAAAATGCATAATCGGAATATGGGAATTGTGATTGTGGGTGACCGTTCCGGCGCAAAAAGCGCAAAATTCCTTTTCGCATACCGCTGCTTATGCGCAGAGAAAATTTGCGCTTTGGCAGGCAATACGGTATAATACAGCCATCGAACAAAGCAGCAACTTTGCTTGGTGGGGAAATGGAGGATAAAACGGTATGGATTATCAGGAAGCAATGGAACTTCTGTCGCAATGCAGCCTTGGCGCGCTGCTCATTGCAGAGGACAGCATGATCATAAAGGCGAACGGGATGGCAAACAGCCTGCTGCATGGGAAGGGGCGGCTGGAAGGGCTGTATCTCTGCGATATCGCGCCGGCGCTCTGCACGGAATCCGAAACCCCGGCGTATGCAAACACGGCCTTTGGGGAATATCTGCTGCGCTGCCCGACGCCGGTGGTGAAAGGCCTGCCGGACGGCGTTGCGCTGGTCGTTTTCCGCAATGCGTCCAATGACGCCTGCCACGATATGCTGATGAATGTTGTCAACCGGATGAGCGAAGCCGTAGTGCTGTGCGATACCGAAGGGCGGATCTGGCTGCTCAACGATGCCGCGGTCAAGCTGGATGGCATTTCCACGCACGATGTGCTGGGAAAAACGGTAGAGGATGTATATGTGATGCTGGACGGCAGCGAGATGGCGATCCCGCGGGTCATCCGCGACCGCAAACCGCTGACCAACCTGCGGCAGTATTATGCCACGCGCTACGGCAAATCCATGGATATTATATCCAATAATTACCCGATTGTGCAGAACGGCCAGATGCTGGGCGCCTATAATCTGATCACCGACATGAGCGCGTTGGAAAGCCTGCATAAAAAGGTGATCGATTTGCAGGACAAACTGCTCCACAGTTCGGACAAAGCGCCATCGCCGAAAAAGGCCAAAAGCCCGCTGACCGCCGAATACCATTTTAATGATATCATTGGGCGCAGCCCGGCGATGTGCGACATCGTAACCAAGTGCCAGCGGGTGGCGAAGAGCGATTCTTCGGTCATGATTTACGGTGAAACCGGCACCGGCAAAGAGCTGTTTGCGCAAAGCATTCACAATGCCAGCCGCCGGGCGGATGGGCCGTTCCTGGCCATCAACTGCGCGGCAATCCCGGAAAACCTGCTTGAAAGCCTGCTGTTCGGCACGGAAAAGGGCGCCTATACCGGCGCGGAACGGCGGCCCGGCCTGTTTGAGCAGGCGAGCGGCGGCACACTTCTGCTGGACGAGATCAACTCCATGAATATCGGTTTGCAGTCCAAACTGCTGCGCGTTTTGCAGGAAGGCCGGATCCGGCGCGTCGGCGGTTCGGCGGAAATCAAAGTGGATGTGCGTGTGCTGTCCAATATCAATATCCCGCCGCAGCGCGCGCTGTCGGAAAATATCCTGCGCGCCGACCTGTTTTACCGTCTGAGCGTGGTTACCGTCACGATCCCGCCGCTGCGGGAACGCAAGGAGGATATTTCCGTCCTGTCCAAACATTTTATCATGAAGTGCAACCAGCAGCTGACGCGCACCGTGCGCGATATTGACAAGTACACCCTGGAACAGTTTTACTCGTATAACTGGCCGGGCAACGTGCGCGAATTACAGCACGCCATTGAGCATGCGATGAATATTATCCCATATGATGAAGTCCTGATCACGCCGGAATATCTACCGGACAATATTCAAAATACGCCGGAGGAAATCGCACGCTCAGCAGAGGAAAACGTGGATACGGAGTCGCTGAACAGCTCGGTCAAGGAATTCGAGCGGCAGACGATTTGCCGCATCCTGATTGAGAATAACGGCAATATCGCTGCATCGGCGCGCGCCATGCAGATGAGCCGCCAGAACCTGCAATACCGGATCAAACGGTACCAGATCGATGTGAAAGCACTGATGAACGGCGCCCATTGAGCGTCCCGGCCAGGCACCGCAGCCCCTGTAAGGGCTGCGGTGCTTTTTGCGCTTTTTGCGCTTTTTGCGCAAATAAATTTTGCGCTATGCGCCAAAGCGCAGAAAATAAATTTTGCGCTATGCGCAAATACCCTTCGAAAAGCTACCCATAACGGTGGGCAGCTTTTTTCATGCCCGTGTGAGGGCGCTGCCTCGGCTGCATAAAATGTGCAGACAAATGTGCGTTTGCAACAAATTTTCGCATAGTTATTATTCACTTTTCACAATAATACAGTGATGAATAAAAAATATTTCCGCTAAACAGCGGGGTTGGCATGCCGATTGCTTTTATATTAGGCGTAAAAGCCGTTCCGCATACATAGCGCAAAAATAAATTGCTGCGGGACCAGGGAAACAATCCCCTGCGCTGGCGGGGTTTGGATTTTATACCACTGGAGGGAAATAAAATGAGTAACGAGCAAGAGAAAGTACAGAAGATCCATGAAGCGACACTGCGCATCCTGCAAAACACGGGCATGAAGTTCGTCCATCCGGACGCGCAGAAGATCCTCAGGGAGCACGGCGTCCGCATGGAGGGCGACGTAGCGTTCTTTACCCCCGAGCAGGTGATGGAATGGGTCGGCAAGGCACCGTCCAGCTTCCTGTTTGAGGGCATCAACCCCAAGTATAACATCACGATCGGCGACGGCCACTGGTCGCGCGGCGTGACGATCGTTACCAACCTGATCGACCGCGACGGCACCATGCGCGACGCGACGATCGAGGACTACATCAAGATCCAGAAGCTGTACGAAGCCAACCCCAATATCGGCTTCAACGGCGGCATGACGGTCGACCCCGTCGGCATCCCGCCCGAGTGGAACGATCTGGTGCTCAACTACATTTCCCTCTGCCACTGCGAGAAGCCGCTTTACACGGCGGGCGGCAACTATGAGGAAATGGAAGCGGTCATCGAAATGACCCGCACCCGCTTCGGCTACACCGAGGACGAGCTGCGCAAGCACTGCGTGCTGGTCGGCCTGTCCAACCCGAACACCCCGCTGCTGGGAACGGATGACATGACCGAGACCATCCTCACCTTCGGCAAATACCGCCAGCCGGTCGTCATCTGCTCGGCCGCGATGGCAGGCACCACCTCGCCCGTTACCATTGCAGGCACGATCGCGGTCACCAATGCCGAAGTGCTGGGCGGCATCATCCTGGCGCAGATGGCAAACCCGGACACCCCGGTCATCTACGGTACGGCGTCGACCGCTGCCGACCTGCGCAGCTGCGCGATCGCCATCGGCGCACCGGAAAGCGCGCTTTGCGTCAAGTACGGCGCAGAGCTGGCGCACTTCTACAACCTGCCCTGCCGCGGCGGCGGCACGCTCAGCGACGCCAATATCTTCAGCCCGCAATGCGCATATGAAGGCGAGCTGACCTATCTGGCCTCCCGCCAGCACGGCATTAACCTGATGCTGCACTCGGCAGGCGTTATGAACGGCTACCTGTCCATGTCCTATGACAAGATGATCCTTGACTTTGAGATCCAGGACCATGTCGACCGTTACCTGCGCGATATCGAAGTCAATGAGGAGACCATACCCGAGGATGTGATCCACGAGGTCGGCCACGGCGGCGAATACCTGACGAGCGAACATACCTACGACTACATGAAGGAAGAGCTGCTCACCCCGCATCTGGCCAACCGCGGCTCCCAGAACGACCCGCAGACCTTCTACAAAAATGTTGACAAGCGCATCGAGCAGCTGCTCGGCATGTACCAGAAGCCGGAGGTTCCGGAGGACAAACTCGCACAGATGCAGGAGCTGCTGCGTAAGCGCGGCATCAGCGAGGATGTCATTGCCCGCTGCACGGTTTGATCCCTACCTGTTGTTTGCATGCCGGTCCCCCCTATCCATCTTGGACTGGCTTGCATATATTTCCCCAAGGGGCCGGTGCGGGAGAAGAAAAGCTCCCGCACCACCCCGTTTTCTCGTAATTCCGTCCCAAACCGGCAGGGGCGGGAGATAAAAAGCTGGAGAGGAGAGGATGCGTGCAAAAAACGCGTTCAGCTCCTGCGGCCCGGGCCGGATTGCAGACCGCTGACCGATCTGCTGTGCAGACTTGCGGCAGCCGTACCGTACGGCAGCTGTTCAGCATATACGGAAACGGCTTTGGGACGCAGCAGGATATCAATTGGCTTATGGCTTAGAATGAGTAGAGGAGATGTATCATGAACGGAAAGCAAAACGGCTCTAAGCAGAGTATTATGTCGTTGATAGACAAAAAAGTGTTTTTCCCCGGCGTTATCGCGCTGTTGCTGGTTATTGCAATCGGTGCGATTTTCCCCACGCAGTTTGAAAGCTTTTTGACCAATGCGCTTGCATGGATCATGAGCCATTTCAAGTGGCTTTACATCGTTTGTACGATCCTGGTTGTCGCGCTGTGCGCGTTCCTGGTATTCAGCAAATACGGCGATATCCGCTTCGGTGGCAAAAACGCCCGCCCCAGTATCAGCAACGGAACCTGGTTCACCCTGACCCTGACCGGCACCATTGCCGTCGGTATCTGCTTCTATGGCGTATCCGGCCCGGTCAATATGTTTATGAACCCGCCGGAATTCCTTGGCGTACAGGCGGGCACTGCGGAAGCGATCATCCCGACCTTGGAATACTGCTTCCTGCATTACGGCCTGCCGCCCTATTTCCTGATCGTCCTGGCGGCTTTGGGTGTTGGCCTTGTGTATTACAACGGAAAGCGCAGCCTCAAGGGCAGCTCTGCACTGTATCCCCTGATCGGTGAAAAGACCGAAGGCCTGGCAGGTCACATCGTCAACATCATCATGGTTATGTCGCTGGTTGTCTGCGGCACCAACATGGGCCTTGCCGTTATCCAGCTGAACTCCGGTATCGGCACGGTTGCCGGCATGAGCGAGACCCCCGCGTTCGAGCCCTTTATCATTATATTCTATACGGTATTGACCGTGATCTTCGCAACCTCGGGTGTACACAAGCTGATGGGCAAGCTGAGTAATATCAATGCAGCGTGCTACGCATTCATTCTGATCTTCGTGCTGCTCGTCAGCCCGGTGGGTGCAAACCGCCTGCTCGGCACGTTGTTTACCAGCCTCGGCGAGTTCATCAACGACTTTATCCCGATGATCACCTTCGCGGACCCGATCACCAACTCCACCTGGCAGAACAGCCAGACCATGTACTACTACTCCTGGAATATCGTCCCCGGCCTGATGAGCGCATTCTTCTATGCCAGCATCGCCTATGGCCGCACCCTCCGCCAGTTCGTACTGGTCAACTGCGTCATGCCCTGCGGCGTTGTATTCCTGTGGTATGTGCTGTTCGGCGGCACCGCGATGTTCGGCATCCTGGACGGCAGCGACCTGTGGGCGCAGATGCAGCAGTTCGGCGACGGCATTGCAACCTTTGCATTCCTTGACACCCTGCCGCTCGGCACCTTCATGAAGTGGTTCTTCCTGATCGTAGCGGTAATGACGTTTATCACATTCTCGGATTCGATCGCATATTCCTTCCCGATGATGTTCATGAAGCGCACGGAGATCGACGCTTCCAAGACCAACACGCCCAAAATCCTGAACGCTGCGGTTGCCCTGTTTATGGGCGCGCTGACCTTCATCCTGCTGTATGTAGGCGGCTACGACGCGCTGAACGCCATGATCACAGTATTCGCCCTGCCGGCGGTTATCGTTACGATATTGATGACCATAGCCGTGTTCCGAATGCTGCTTAACCGGAAGAAATATGACGCAACCTATATAGAAGAACTGAAGGAGGAGCAGCAACGGGAAGAGGCAATTGAAGCCATGGAAAAAATGGAGGCGCAGGAAACCGCAGAACAGCCTGCCGCATCCAAGTAAAAGCACCTCTGGAAGGTATGCTTTCAGCCTGATTTCCCCGAAAACAGAAGAAAAGCCCGTTTTGATGCTTTTGCAGCGCTGCCGGCGGAATGATCCGCCGGCAGCGTTTTATCATGCGGGGGAAAGTGCTGTTCCTTTTTTGCAGGTGCAGATATGTTCACAGAAAAGTTGCAGACGGCTCCGTCCATATATGGTATACTGCATATTACAGACGAGGCCGTCTATAACTTTGAATGAAAGAGGTTCTTGCTATGTTGCTGCTGGATATTGGCAGGCTGCTGCTTGCCATTGCGATTGCATTCGTGTGCGGCAAGCTGGTCGCCAAACTCAAGCTTCCATCCATTTTGGGCTGGCTGATTACAGGCATGATCCTCGGGCCGCACGCCATCAACCTGCTGAGCAACTCCATCATGGAGGCCGGCTGGTATACAGTCGCAGAAAGCATCCTGGAATGCACCGTCGGCCTGATGATCGGCACAGAACTGATCTGGAGCCAGATGAAAAAGTCCGGTAAGCAGATCGTCGTCACCACGATTACGGAATCGATTGGTACGTTCATCGTCGTCAGCCTGGTATTCGGCGTGATCTTCCATTTCGCCGATGTGCCGGTTTATCTGGCATTCCTGTTCGGCGGTATCGCGCTGGCGACCGCGCCTGCGCCTTCGCTGTCCATTGTTAACCAGATGCACACCTCCGGCCCGGTGACAAAAACGCTTATCCCCATGGCGGCGCTGGACGATCTTGTCGGCGCGCTGGTGTTTTTCCTCGTGGTCGCGTTCGTCTCTGCGCATATTTCCACATCGGGCGTGTCGGCAGGCATGATGCTGTTCCTGGTATTCCTGCCGGTGCTGATCGGTATTATCACCGGTTTTATCACCGGCAAGATCCTCCGGCATATGAAAACCCCGCGCAGTTCGCTGGCTGCAACGGTTGTGATGCTGCTGGCGTCGGCTGGCATCGGGTTCCTGATCAACAGCCTGCTGCCCACACCGGTGCTCAATTTCCTGCTGATCGGCATGGCATTCTCCGCGGTGTTCGCCAATATGATCCCCATGGAGCAGCTCAATGGGATCATGCAGGTGATGAACCCGGTCATCGGCATTGGGCTGATTATTGTCATTTTGAACCTTGGCGCGCCGCTGGATTATCATTTGATTTTCGGCGCCGGCCTGTACACGGCGGTTTATATCATCGCGCGTGCAATCGGCAAGTACAGCGGCGCGTACTTCGGCGCGGCCGTCACCCATGCGCCCGATACGGTAAAGAAATACCTGGGCTTTACCCTGCTGCCGCACTCGGGTGTTTCGCTGGTGTTCACCGGTATCGCGGTGTCCGTGCTGAGCGGCCCTGCGCCTGAATGCGCGGAGATCATCCAGGGCACGATTGCGGCTGCGGCTGTCATCAACGAGATCATCGCGGTCTTTATGGCCAAAAAAGGCTTTGAGTGGGCGGGCGAGCTGCCCGAGGGGATGGCAGGCAGAAGGAAGGCGGGGCGCGCATGACCCAGAAGGAACGGCAGGCACGCGCCCGGCAGGAGATATTCCGCGCCGCGATGGAGGAGTTCGGCACGCACAACTACGACGAGGTCACAATGGAAAGCATCTGCGCCAACCACGGTATTTCCAAAGGCATGATGTACCATTATTATGCGAACAAGGACGACCTGTTCCTGCTCTGTGTGCAGGATACGTTCCAGGCGCTTGGGGAGGAGGTCGCGCGCGGCGCAGGGAAGCTGGAGGGACAGCCGCCCGGGGATGCGATTCGGAATTTCTTCATGATCCGCGAATACTATTTCCAGCAGCATCCCAAACGGCGCAAGGTATTTGAAAACGTGATGTTCCGCGCCCCACAGCATTTGGAAAACGACATCCGGGAACTGCGCCGCCCCATCCGGGAACTCAACCGGCGGTTCCTCGACCGGATTGTGGAGGGCATGTCCCTGCGGGACAACCTGACGCCCGCGGTGGTGATGCGGTACATTGAATGCATCGACAGCATTTTCCCCTCCCTGCTGCGCCAATACCAGGCAGGGGGGCAGACGGAGGACTTGCACAGCATGCTGGCCGCCGCAGGGCAGATCCTGGATATGGTACTGTTCGGGCTGATGCAGAAGGAGCCGCCCGGCAGCGGCGGAAAGCGGGAATAACGACAGGCGGCATGCCCCTGCGCGGGGGCATGCCGCCTGATTTGCAGTTGTGGTGCACCTGCTATTCGCTGCCTTCCGACAGCAGGGGGGAGAGGATATTTGCCATCAGGGTGATCATCTCATACTTGGGGATGGGCTGGGGTTCGGTGATCCATTTTTCCAGCATGCCCACAATGCCGGTCGCAAGGAAGCGGGCGACATAGACGTCCTCCATACTGCGGTGCCGGATGACGTCCAGACGGCATTCCTCCAGCACGCCGATCATCTTTTTGCGGAAGCCCTCCGCCGCGCTGACCCGGATCAGCGCGGTGACGATCTCGCGGTTTTCCTC
>DXIC01000021.1 GCA_019113065.1 Candidatus Agathobaculum stercoravium | reverse complement strand
TCTCTATACAACCCGTCTTTTAACCGTGTCGAATTCGATGCGTTTAGGAGTCAGGCCGGTCTGAACAGTTTTGTGATGACTCCCCAAAAGTGGGTAGAGGCAACCGGCGCTATCGGCATCGTTTCAAAAGCTGGTCGATACGGCGGCACTTATGCACACAAAGAGATTGCCTTTGAGTTTGCCTCCTGGATTTCTGTTGAATTCAAGCTGTATCTGGTCAAGGAATTTGAGCGGCTCAAGACCGAGGAGATGAAGCAACTCGGCTGGGACATCAAGCGAAACCTGGCCAAGATCAACTACCGCATCCATACGGACGCCATCAAGGAGAATCTGATTCCGCCGGAGCTTTCCGCAAAGCAGGTCTCCATGGTGTATGCCAGTGAAGCCGATGTTTTGAACATGGCCCTGTTCGGTATGACTGCAAAACAGTGGCGGGACAGCCATCCGGATCTGAAAGGAAATATCCGAGACTACGCCAATGTCTCGCAGCTGGTCTGCTTGTCCAATCTGGAAAATCTGAATGCGGTGTTCATCAACGAGGGGATGTCTCAGGCTGAGCGGCTGGCAAAGCTCAATGCCATCGCTATCAGCCAGATGGAGATTCTGACGCAGGATCACCGAATCGAAGCTCTGGAGTCTCATAGCGGAGAGCTATCTCCTGTGGAGTAAAAAATAATATACCGGTAGCTTGCGAATGGGCGAAGGCCGTGGCATCTATAGTGTTGTGAATGAGCATGCGGGGTATCATTAAAGGATCTGAAAAGTTCTTTTGATGATACCCCGCATTTTTTATTTCAAAATCCATATGGCGATCTCTGACAGGGCGCAGCTTGATGCTGCGCCCTTTCTCGTTTCCCGGCAGATGGCTCTATCAGTGGCAGGATACTGCCCGGTTCGGGACAGAACCCTCTGTTTTTGGGGGGGCGGACAGGCTGAAAGGAAGTGGATCCGGCTGGAAGCCGTATCCCAAATGCGTGTTGCAGCTTACTGCATAAACCGTGGCCTGCTGCAAGAACTGGGTGCTGTGCCTTGTTGGAAAACAGCTTGGTTTTTGTATAAATCAGATAAAAAACTTGCGGATTTGGTGTGTATTACGTGGAATATCACATGCAAGGCTTGATATTTAACTTGTGTTAATATATACTTTACAAACAGATAAACAGTAGTTAATTAACACTGAACAAAAGGAGAGGAAGCGTTATGGTGGACGCGCAGAAGTTTATCCAGGCAGACCCTGTCATCAGGGAAGTGGCAGAGCAGAAGGAAACCGTCTGGATCAATCCGGATTTCCTTCCCTTCGGGGTCACGGACGGCGTATGCCAGCTGGTGGTTTCGGACGAGGACATCGCAGACGCGGAGGAGCGGCTGAGCCGCTTCGCACCGTTTATCCAGCGCTGTTTCCCCGAGACGGTCGAAACACACGGACTGATCGAATCCCCGCTGGCTGACATCCCCAACATGCAGAAAGCGCTGGAGGAGGCGTACGGATGCTCCATTCCCGGCCGCCTGATGCTGAAAATGGACAGCCATCTGGCAATCGCCGGTTCCATCAAGGCGCGCGGCGGCATCTATGAGGTGCTCAAGCACGCGGAAGATCTTGCCATTGCGGCAGGCAAGCTCACCGTGGAGGATAATTACGCCAAGCTGGCCGACGAGGAAATGAAGCAGTTTTTCCGTCAGTACACCGTTCAGGTGGGTTCCACCGGTAACCTTGGCATGTCGATCGGCATCATGAGCGCGGCCCTGGGCTTTCGCGTAAAGGTTCATATGTCTGCTGATGCGAAGCAGTGGAAAAAGGATCTGCTGCGCAGCAAGGGGGTAGAGGTCATCGAATACGCTGACGACTATTCCAAGGCAGTGGCCGAGGGCCGTAAGCTCTCGGATGCGGATCCGATGAGCTATTTTGTGGACGATGAAAAGTCCGTCAACCTGTTCCTCGGATATGCTGTGGCAGCCAAGCGGCTCAAGCGCCAGTTGGACGAACTGGGGATCGCGGTAGACGAGCAGCATCCCCTGATCACCTACGTCCCCGCAGGCGTGGGCGGCGCGCCGGGCGGCGTGTCCTACGGGCTCAAGCGCCTGTTTAAGGATGCAGTACACTGCTTCCTGGTAGAGCCCACGCTGTGCCCCTCCGTGCTGCTCGGCATGGCTACCAGGGAGTATGAAAAGGCCAATGTCCATGATTTTGGCATCTCCGGCATCACCGAGGCGGACGGCCTGGCCTGCGCCAGCCCTTCCAGCTTTGTCACCCGGATTCTCGGCAACCTCGTCTCCGGCGACTTCACGGTAAAGGACGGCAAGCTGTACGACTATCTCCGCCTGCTCGACCGCTGCGAACAAAAGCGCATCGAGCCTTCCAGCTGTGCGGCGTTCGCCGGTCCCTGCAGCCTGCTGCAGTATGAAGGCTCCAGAGACTATTGTGCAAAGCACGGCCTGACCCGGGAGGTTCTGGAGAACAGTGTACAGATCGCCTGGGCCACCGGCGGGCGTCTGGTTCCTGCCGAAATCTGGGATCAGTATCTGAGCACTTATATCGATTAAGCCCCGCATCGCAGCACCCCTGTTCCAGTCTTTGCAAACGCAATACAGAGGAATAGAAGGGAGAAAAAGGGTATGTCATCCAACACACTTGTGATCCTGGGCCTGATCCTGGCCGTTGTCGTCCTGGTTATCTGCACGGTTAAGTTTAAGATCCATCCGTTCTTCGCCTTGATTGCCACTACCGTAGTTTTCGCTGTCATCTCCGGTATGGGGATGGAGGATATGCTTTCCGCCTTTACCAGCGGCATGGGCAGCACCGTGGCGGATATCGGCCTGGTTATTGCGCTGGGTACCGTTACAGGCGCCTTACTGGAAAAGTCCGGAGCCGCTGAAACCATGGCCAAAACCATCCTGAAAATCACCGGTGAGAAGCATGCCGCGCTTGGCCTCGCCATTACCGGCTATTTTGTCTCCATCCCGGTGTTCTGTGACTCTGCTTTCGTCCTGCTCAGCCCGATTGCCAAGCGTCTGGCCAATGATACTAAGATATCCATGACCACCATGGCGATCGCCCTTTGCATGGGCCTGCATGCAACCCACATGTTCGTCCCGCCCACGCCCGGCCCGCTGGCAGTTTCCGGTATTCTGAACGCCGATCTGGGACAGGTCATCCTGTTCGGCGCCCTGGTGTCTATTCCCGTTATGCTGGTGGGCTATTTCGGCGCCCAGCTGGCCGGCAAAAAGTATTACTACCTGCCAAAGGATGCGTCTGAGAACCAAGAGGAGCATGAATTGCCCAGCCCGCTGATGGCTTTCCTGCCCATCCTCGCGCCGATCGCCCTCATGCTTGTCAAGACCATCGGCGACATGTGCGCATGGCCTGCGTCAATCATGGGTGTGATGGACATCCTGGGTACGCCCGCTGTGGCGCTGATGGTCGGCCTGCTTATCGCTGTCATCGGCTATCACCAGATCTTCCCGAATGACAAGACTGCATGGGGCTTTGACGGCGTCTTTGCAGAAGCGCTGCGTACCGCAGGCCAGATCGTCCTGATTGTCGGCGCCGGCGGCGCGTTCTCCGGTGTACTGAAGGCCTCTCCGCTGCAGGATATCCTGACCAATGCTTTCTCCGGCCTGACCATCGGCATTCTGGCACCGTTCCTGATCGGTTTCCTGTTCCGCACCTGCGTAGGTTCGGCTACCATTGCCATGGTGACCGCTGCCACAATGATTGTCCCGCTGTTGGACATTCTGGGGTTTGCCTCCCCTATGGGCCGCATCATCGCCATGTTGGCATGTGCTGCCGGCGGCATGATGGTGTTCCACGGCAACGACGATTTCTTCTGGGTTACCGCCAGTACCTCCGAGATGGAGACAGCTACTGCGTATAAGACGATCCCGTTGATCAGCGTATTGCAGTCGCTGACCGCCCTCGCCTGTGTCTTCGGTTCTGAGCTTGATCTTCCTGCACTGACTGTATGTTCATATTTGGTAAAAATTTTACGGGTCCGGTTTTATACCGGGCCCGTTTGTGTTATAATAAAAATCTATGCACGACATGTGGAAAGCCGAAGATAATACAGAACAGGACGGAATGATTTATGGCGGAACAAATTAATATCGGCATGAAAGTTCAGGAATTCAGGAAAAAACGTGGACTCAGCCTGCGTGATCTGGCCGCGGAAGTAGGGCTGTCTCCCTCCATGCTCAGCCAGATCGAAAGCAATTCGGTAAACCCTTCCATCAACACGCTCAAAAATATTGCAGAGGCACTGCATGTGCCGATGTTCCAATTTTTCAAATATGATGTCCGCGCAGACCAGCTGATTGTCCGCAAGGGGGAGAACCGCATCATCGGCCATGCAGGCGAAGAGGTGATGTATAAGTTGCTTACGCCGGATATCAGCGGAGCTATTGAATTTTGCCTGATGGAGATCCCGGCGGGGACGGCCTCATCGGATGTACCCAGGGAACATGCCGGTGAAGAAGTTGCTTATATTATCAGCGGCGAAGTGGATCTGCACCTCAACGGGACAGTGTACCATCTGCAGAGCGGGGATGCAGTCAGGATGCCTCCCATGAGCGGACATCGCTGGGTCAATACATCGGATGAGGAACTCAAGGCGGTGTTCGCTATCACGCCGCCGAGTTTTTAACCGACAAGCGGGGAAAACACGGAGAGAATACAGCTTTCCGGGGTATTTACGGATTATATTATCATATAAAACGGGCAGAACCGGCAAAAAAACCTTTGGAATATCTTCTGAGCAGAAAGACCAGATGGCTATGGAGCAGTTTGCACGGGGTAGTGGAGAGGTAAAACATATGGAGCCCATAGACATGCTGGTGCATGACGCGGCCATAAATGAACCCTGACCGAGGTAGCGGACCGTGTCTACGGCAGATCGGCCGCTGGGCGGAAAAGGGCGGCAAGAAGAAAAAACAGATCCACGACGACCGGATGGAACTGCTTGCGCAATAGCGGGGCAAGGGTCTGCCAACAGCCTGAGATACGGCCTGATGCTGGCCGGGGAACTTGTTTTATCGCCAAACCTTGTAGAGCGGGCGCACATCTGGTATAATAAACCTAACTTAACAGATAAAAGGACGGTATTATTATGCTGACAGCAGCGAAAAAGGAATTTATCGAATTTATGATGAGCGCGGACGTGCTGCGCTTCGGCGATTTTACGACCAAATCCGGCCGCAAGACCCCGTATTTCGTCAACACCGGCAATTATAAGACCGGTTTGCAGAACTCCCGTCTGGGCGAGTTCTATGCGGCGATGGTAAAGGAGACCATCGGCGACAACTTCGACGCGATGTTCGGCCCGGCGTACAAGGGCATCCCGCTGGCGACCTCAGTGTCCGGCGCGCTTGCACGCAACTACGGCATCGACAAGCCCTTCTTCTTCAACCGCAAGGAGGCCAAGGATCACGGCGAAGGCGGCAGCATCGTCGGCTACAAGCCGGTCGACGGCGACCGCGTCATCATCATCGAGGACGTGATCACTGCGGGCACCGCGATCCGCGAGACCATGCCCGTGCTGCTGGGCTGTGCGGACGTCAAGGTGACCGATATGTTCATCTCGGTCAACCGCTGCGAGGTAGGTACGACCCCGGGCAAGACCGCTGTCATGGAAGTCGGCGAGGAGTTCGGCATCAAGGTGCACGCGCTGGTGACCGTGCAGGACATCCGCGAATATCTGACGGACAAGGCGGAATATGCGCATCTGCTGCCGCTGATGGACGCTTACATGGAGCAATACTGCGTATTTTAAGAAAATAGCATAATAAAAAGCCTGTCCCATCGGGACAGGCTTTTTATGTTTACAGCGTTTGCAGGAATTTGCGCATGCGGAAGCAGGCTTCGCGCAGATGGTTCATCGAATAGGAATACGAGATGCGCACATGCCCCTCGCCGCTCTGGCCGAAGGCGGTGCCGGGTACGACCGCGACCTTCTGTTCCCTGAGCAGGCGCTCGCAGAATGCCTCGGAGGAAAGGCCGGTCGAGGCGATGGACGGGAACATATAGAACGCGCCCCGCGGCTCGAAGCATTCCAGCCCCATTGAGCGGAGCTCGCCCAGCAGGAAGCGGCGGCGCATGTCATACTGCGTGCGCATGCGTTCAATGTCGTCCTCGCCCGAGCGGATGGCCTCGATGCCTGCAAACTGCGCGGTGGTCGGTGCGGACATGATGCCGAACTGGTGCACCTTGCAGATGTGGCGCATCAGCTCTTTGGGGCCCATCGCCCAGCCAAGACGCCAGCCGGTCATCGCATAGGATTTGGAGAAGCCGTCCACCACAATGGTGCGCTCCTTCATGCCGGGCAGCTCGGCGAAGCAGACATGCGGATCCTTGCCGTAGGTCAGGCTGCAATAGATTTCGTCCGACAGCACGACGATATTGGTATCGCGGATGACGGCCGCAATGGCTTCCAGCTCGTCCCGCGTCATGATCGCGCCGGTCGGGTTGTTGGGGTAGGGCAGGATGAGCAGCTTGGTGCGCGGCGTGATCGCAGCGCGCAGCGCCTCGGGGGTGAGCTTGAACTCGTCCTCAACCCGGGTGGGCAGCGGAACAGGGACACCGCCCGCCATCTGGGTCAGCGGCGTATAGCAGACAAAGCTCGGCTCGGGGATGAGCACTTCCTCGCCCGGGTTGACCAACACACGGATGGCGTTGTCGATCGCCTCTGAGCCGCCGACCGTGACGAGGATTTCCTTGTCCGCATCATAGCACAGCTGGTACTTGCGCCGCGCCAGCGCAGCGATCTGGCGGCGCAGCTCGGCAAGGCCCCAGTTGGACGTGTAGAAGGTTTGCCCCTTTTCCAGAGACTGGATGCCCGCGCGGCGGATCTGCCACGGGGTCTCAAAATCCGGCTCGCCGACACCGAGCGAGATCGCATCGGGCATGTTGGAAACCGCATCAAAATATTTGCGGATGCCCGAGGGCTTGACCTCCTTTACCCGGCTGGAGAGCAGCTGTTCGTAGTCTACCATGCCATTGTAACCTCTCTTTTGTCATAGTCAGAGGGGTCAAATTCCACGCCGTAGTCCTTGTATTTTTTGAGGATAAAGTGCGTGCCCGTGGAGAGGACATTCTCCATCGGCGCAAGCTGCTCGGAAACAAAGCGCGCAACCTCGCGCATCGAGCGGTCCTTGATGATGACGGTCAGGTCAAAGCCGCCCGACATCAGATAAACGCTTTCCACCTGATGGTGGGAATAGATCTGGCGGGCGATTTCGTCAAAGCCCATGCCCTTCTGCGGGGTGATCTTGACCTCGATCAGCGCGGTGACGCTTTCCTTTGCGGTCTTATCCCAATCGATCACGGTCTTATAGCCAAGGATCGTACCGTTTTTCTCAAAGATGCCGAGCGCCTCGTTTACTTCCTCTTCGCTGGCGCCGGTCATGGCGGCGAGCTGCGCGGGGGTCAGGCGCGCGTCCTGACTGAGCAGATCAAGCAGCTTTTCAGGGTTTTCCATAATAACGACCTCCTGTTGAAAAGATTAGGTCTATTATAGCACCAATATGGGGGCTGTGTCTATGATAGTTTTATTGGACGAGGCAGGATGCCATATGGAGCGAACCGGTTTGCGGGTCGTCTGCCGGGCGGGTGTAGGTGATCAGGTATTCTTTGGATTCCCTGCCCATCGCGTGTGCGATGACATCCGGGCAGGAAAGGGTAAGCTCCTGCCCGTCCTGCGTGCGGAAACGCGCCTGATACGGCGCATTGGACAGGCTGACCAGCGTTGCCGGGACAGTGACCTGCGCGAACCCGGACGACCAGGTGCTATACGCAGTCATCGCGGACAGCATCACGGCCAGCACCGCAGCGAAAGCGAGGTCGGTTTTGGGTGCTTTGCGGCGCAGCACCTGCACCAGCACAAGCATCAGCCAGATGAGCAGCGCCCAAAGGCACACCCTGGCAGCGAGCGCCAGACACTCATAGCCGGTGTAGCCGATCAGCGGATACATGGCGTATTGCCCGGTCCAGCGTTCAAACAGGTATATGACCCAAACGAGCACAACCAGTGCAACAGCAGCGGCGCGCAAAACAGCGTGTGACGATTTTTTCATTCCGATCCCCGCCTTTCTGTTTTGATGGTTTCAGTATAACACAATCCGGGAACAGAGTAAATGTGGGGACCGGGAAAGGCGGCTGATGGATCACAGCAAAAGCACCCACAACATTTTGCGTTTTACCCGCAGGAAACAGCAAAATCCTGTTGCGAAAACCGGAAAAACGCGGTACAATGTTAAACAGAAAGGTGGTGCCCATCCCCATGGCATTCACAGGCTTTCACGCCGCGGGCATCGACCTGCTGCAACTCAACCGCCTGCAAAACAGTAAGGAATTTTACGAAGCACATAAAGATGAAATCAAACGGCTGGCCATCCAGCCTTTCCATGAGCTGATCGCGGAAATGACACCCGCGATGCTCGAAATCGACCCGCAGTTCGTGGTCACGCCTTCGCGCATGGTATCGCGCGTGCGGCGCGACACGCGCTACACCAGGGACAAATCGCTTTACCGCGCCAACCTCTGGATGTTTTTCCGCCGGCCGCGGCGGGAACGCGAGTCCGTCCCGTGCTATTATTTTGAGATCCATCCCGAATACTGGGGCTTTGGCTGCTGGGGCGGCTGGGGCCGGGGCGAGATGGACGCCCTGCGCGAGATGATCCTGCATGAAGATAAGCTGTTCCTCGAAGCGTATCAGGCGGTAAACGCCTGCCCGCTGGTGCAGCTCGCGGGCGAGGAATACAAGCGCCCCAAGTTCCCGGATGCCAAGCCGGAATATCAGCCGTGGCTGAACCGGAAAGAGATCGGCGCGGATTTCCGCGAGCATAACGACTTTGCACCGGTCCTGGACGGCTCGTTCGTCCAGCCCATGCTGGAAGCCATGCAGCAGCTTGCGCCGCTGTACCGCCTGTTCCTCGCTGCGAAAGAGCGCGCGGAGGCAGGGCACCGGGAGGCGCTGCAATGAGATACGTCGCATTGGATTTCGAGACCGGGAACGCTTCGCCGCTCAGCGCGTGCGCGCTGGGCGCCAGCATTTTTGAGGATGGTTTGCTCGTGCGCGAGCAGGTGTCGCTCATCAAACCGCCGGTGGGCGTACGCAAGTTCCATTGGGGCAATGTCCGCGTCAACCACATCACCGAAAAAATGGTTGCGGATGCGCCTGCGTTCGACGAGGTCTGGCAGGGCCTTGCGGCGGACGCGGAGGGCAGCGTGATCGTCTGCCACAATGCCGCATTCGACACCGGTGTGCTGGGCGCGTGCCTTGCGCATTATCACCTGCGCGTGCCGGAGTGCCGCTTTGTCTGTACGGTAAAGGTCGCGCGGCGCGTATGGCCCGGGCTGGACAATCATAAACTGGATACGGTATCCGCCGCGCTCGGCATCGAGCTTGACCATCATGAGGCCGGTTCGGATGCGCGCGCCGCAGGGCTGATTTTACAGGCCGCGCTGCGTGAAACCGGCAGCGCGGATGCGGACGAACTGGCGGAAAAGATCGGCATGCGGCTGGGCCGCATTTCGTGCATGGGTATGGTCCCATGCAGCATTGCAAAGGAAGCAAGGGGCAAAATGCCCGCTTATCCCGCTAAGTGAATGAAAAAAGGAGAGAGCAAGCTATGAAAAACTATCTGGAAAACATCGACCGGGAAGCCCTGCGCGCACGCGCGGAGCAGATGCTGGGGTACGCAAATGACGCGCGCAGCCAGGCCAGCCGCTGGACGGATTATGCTGTAACCAGGGCGCGCGGTTTTTCGCTTTTTGATTTTGCGATTTTTGAAGCATGCCTGCTTTCGCTTGGCCTGTGGCTGGGCAGCTGCTTCTCCAAGTTCTTCAGGAAGTTCCGCAGCGTACTGTTCGTGGCGTTTGCTGCGAGCTGGCTGTACCTGTTCTGGCGCGTATTCTTTGACTGCGACGAGGAATAACCTGATACCTGATTACCGCAGCACAGCGGGAGAGGAGCATGTCTGTGCAGGATCCAACCGGGCAAAATAAGAAAAAACTGAGCGAACAGCCCCACTATTTCCAGTGGGGCTTGACCGCGTTCTGCGTCATTGTGCTGAGCGTGATGGTCGTGTTTCTGCTGCAATGGCTGCCGGGCATCTGGTCGATGCTCAAAAAGCTGGTGGGGATTCTAAGCCCGTTCATTTACGGCTTTGTGATGGCCTATCTGCTTACGCCGGTGTTTAACGCGCTGTATAAGCGTATCCAACCGAGGCTCGCGCAGCGATTGAAAAACGGCACGCGCATTGCCAAAGGGCTGTGCAGCATCCTGACGCTGCTGATTGGCATTGCGGTGGTCGGCATCCTGCTCTGGATGGTGCTGCCGCAGCTGGTTGTGAGCATTTTTGCCCTGCTGGAATCCATGGACACCTATCTGAACGAGATATCCGGCTGGGTGGCGGCGCTGCTTCAGGATAACCCTGTGATCGAGCGCAACTTTATGCAGATCTATGACCAGTTCTCGCAGCAGATCGTGGACTGGGTGCAGAATATTGCACTGCCGCAGCTTGTTGAGCTGATGACCGGTGTGGTAACCACGGTTTCCGTGCTGTTCGATATCCTGATCGGCATTATCATTGCGCTCTATATCCTGAACAGCAAGGACACCTTTTGTGCGCAGGCCAAAAAGATCACGTACAGCCTGTTCTCGATTGGCCGGGCGAACCGCATTATGGGGCGCGTGGCCTATGTGCACCGTGTATTCGGCGGGTTCATCACCGGCAAGCTGATCGACTCGCTGATTATCGGCGTACTGTGCTTTATCGGCCTGCGGCTGTTTATCAGCTTCGGCCTGATGACGATGGACCAGCCGTTTGCGCTGCTGATCTCGGTGATCGTGGGCGTGACCAACATCATCCCGTTTTTCGGGCCGTTCATTGGCGCGATCCCGAGCACCATCCTGATCATGGTGATCAGCCCGATCCAGGCGATCTATTTCGTGCTGTTCATCCTCGCCTTGCAGCAGTTTGACGGCAACATCCTTGGGCCCAAGATTTTGGGCAACTCGACCGGACTGTCGAGCTTCTGGGTCATGTTTGCGATCCTCCTGTTCGGCGGCGTGTTCGGCTTTGTGGGCATGGCGGTCGGTGTACCGCTGTTCGCTGTGCTTTACAGCGCGGTGACCGAGCTGGTGAGCAGCCTGCTGAGCAGGCGCGGGCTTTCCACGGATACAAACGATTACCGCGGGCACAAGCGGCTGGACCCGCAGACGCATGCGTTCGTCGAGGTGCGGCAGGAAGCGCCGCCGGTTTCCGCAAAGGAGCGCCGCCGCGCTGCGGAAAAGGCGCGTGCAATGCAAAAACAGAATCCTGATGATACAGACAAAGAGGGCTGACCTAAGTCAGCCCTCTTGCTGTTTGGTTGTGTCCGTGCCGGTCAGCGCATCCATACCGGCAGCCATCTCCTCGCCGTTGCGGATCATATGCAACCAGGGCGCGCTTTGGTAAGCAAAGCTTTCGTCTCCCAAAACGATATGCAGCAGCTCATTTTGATAAACCGCATCGATCTCATACTGCAAAAATCGCCATTCCAGCCCCATCTGCACGCAGTTTGAGCACCACCCTGCCGGAGTTTTAGCCCCACTTTCACGCTCTGAAGCCCCAATGCCTTATAATTGGTTTAGCACAGCCATACTGTGACTAAATCAATTGGAGGTTTTGCAATGACAAATTATCGGGAGATCTTGCGGTTAAGCAGTCTTCAGTACAGCCAGAGGACTATTGAATCAATGGCACACTGTTCCAGGCATACGGTACGGGATGTACTGCAGGCAGCAAAGGAGCAAGGCATGTCCTGGGCCTTGGACGCCGATGTCACCAACGCCGATCTGGAACAGCTTCTCTTTCCGGACAAGCACAAAGCATCCAGCCAATACGCCGAACCAGATTATCCGTACATCCACCGCGAACTGGCTCGGCCGGGTGTGACCCTGACCCTGCTGTGGGAGGAATACTGCGCAAAGTGCCATGAGGCCGGCAGGAAACCGTACATGAGCACCCAGTTCGGTGAACATTACCGACGTTGGGCGCGTATTACAAAGGCAACTATGCGCATTCAGCACAAACCTGGGGATGCCATACAGGTGGACTGGGCAGGAGACACCATTCCCATCCAGGACCCGGTCACTGGGGAGCAAAGCGCAGCCTATTTGTTTGTCGCAGTCCTGCCCTGCAGCTACTACACCTACGCAGAAGCCTGTGAGGATATGAAGACCGAAAACTGGTTAAACTGCCATGTCCACGCATTCGACTACTTCGGCGGCGTTGCACGGCTGCTGATCCCTGACAACTGCAAGACGGCGACGCTGTCCAACACGCGCTACGATGTGGTCCTAAATCGCAGCTACCAGGAACTTGCCGAGCATTACGGCACGGCGATCGTACCAGCCCGTGTCCGCAAGCCACGGGACAAAAGTTCGGCAGAGGCATCTGTCCGCTTTGCTGAGACGTGGATCATAGCTGCTCTGCGCGACTGCAAATTCTTTTCCTTGCGGGAATTGAATGAGGCGGTCGCCGAAAAGCTGGAAGAACTGAACAGCCGCCCTTTCAAGCAGATGGCTGGCTGCCGTCGCAGTGCCTATCTGGAAGAAGAAAAGCCCTACATGCTGCGGCTGCCTGATAGTGCCTTTGAACCCGCTGTCTGGTCGGTCGCCAAGGTTGCGAGCGACTATCTTGTCACGGACGGTAGGAACAAGTATTCCGTCCCCTACAACTTGATTGGTGAACGCGTGGACATCCGCGTGACCAAAACAACTGTGGAGGTGTTCTACCACGGCAGCCGCGTAGCCAGCCACCGCCGGTTGCAGACTCGACAGCGTGATCCGCTGGTAAAGCGCGAACATATGCCGCCGGAACACCAGAAATATCTCACCCACAACGCCGATGAGTTCAGCCGCTGGGCAATGTCGGTTGGCCCCATGACCGAGAAGGCAGCTGAATACTTTCTCAAATCCGGCAAAGTAGTAGAGCAGGGCTACAAAGCCTGTGCCGGTCTGACCAAATTGGAACAGCGATACGGCAAATCGCGGCTGGAAGCGGCTTGCAGCAAAGTTCTGGCGTACAGCACCGCGCCCTCGCTGCGCACCATTGCCAGCATTCTGAAAAACGGCCTGGACCAGCCGGAAAAGCCAGAAAGCCAAACTGCACAGCCCAAATCCAACAGCTACGGCATTACCCGCGGCGCTGCTTACTTCCGGAAGGGAGGCGACCGCTGATGCTGAACCAGGCAACGATGGATATGCTCACGGCAATGAAGATGTCCGCGATGGCTACGGAATTTGCCAACCAGTTGAAAGACCCTGCATTTAATGAGCTGGGCTTCGAGGAACGCCTGGGCTTGCTGGTAAACGCGGAATGGAACCGCCGACAGAGCAACAAGCTGAACCGGTTTATCCGCAGTGCGCACTTTGCCGTGTCGTCCGCCACCGTGGAAGGCATTGAATACCACGAGGACCGCAAGCTGGACAAAGCACAGATGCTGCGGTTTGCCACCTGCCAGTACATTGACGAAGGCCACCACATTATCCTGAAGGGCGCCTCCGGCAACGGCAAAACCTACATTGCCTGTGCCCTGGGAAATGCGGCTTGCCGCCGTTTCAAGAAGGTACAGTATATCCGTATGCCGGAACTGCTGGACGAATTGAGCATTGCCCGCAGCGGCGGCACGCTGAAGAAAGTGCTTGAATCGTACAAGAAGAAAGACCTGCTGATCTTGGATGAGTGGCTGATCCGTCCGCTGTCCCCGCAGGAATCCTACGATATGCTGGAGATTGTAGAAGCCCGCTGCCAGAAGTCCATGATCTTTTGCACGCAGTACCAGTCTGAAGGCTGGTATACCCGTATCGACCCCAATCCGGAGTCCGACAGTCCTGTATCAGAAGCTATTATGGACCGTATTATCCACAACGCTTACGAGGTTCTGGTAGACGGCAGAGTTTCCATGCGAGAGCGCAAGGGTTTAAAAGCGACCGCCAGAGAAGGTGGTGGACAGAATGTGTGATTGTCCGCGTCTGTGCGATGAGACGTGCTGCGAACTGGAGCTGGAGCGAATTTGCTACGAAGAGATGGAACGCGAGTCGATGGCATACTTCTACGAATCTCAGAGAGAAATCCAGCGATATCTAAAACGGATTCAACAGTTGGAGAACGCATTGACAGCAAACGGTATTTCGATTCCCGAAGATGATTGACCTGGGCTCTGCCGGCCATCTTAGCTGGCAGAGCTTTTAAAAATATTGGAGTGTCGCTTCAACGCGGTATGGGGCACTCTACCCCCCCCCGTTGCACAAGTTTGGCTCATCCAGCCGGTAAGGTGGCTCATAAGCTCCGATGCAGTGGCTCAAAAACTGTGGTAAAGCAAGTGGGGCTTTAATGCGTGAAAGTGGTGCTCAAACTGCGTGCAGATGGGGCTGGAATGGCGATTTTTGCAATCTGGATG
>DXIC01000020.1 GCA_019113065.1 Candidatus Agathobaculum stercoravium | reverse complement strand
GTTCTGGCCCTCCTTGCCGATGGCGAGCGACAGCTGGTCATCCGGCACGATCACGCGGCAGGACTTGTTGTCCGCCTGCATGGTCGCGGAAATGACGTCCGCGGGCGCAAGCGCCGCGGAGACGAACTGCGCGGTGTCCTCGTTCCACTTGATGATGTCGATCTTCTCGCCGTTCAGCTCGCCCGTGATGTTGGCGACACGCGCGCCGCGCGTACCGACGCAGGCGCCGATCGGGTCGACGTTTTCGTCGTGCGAGGTGACCGCGATCTTGGTTCGGTTGCCCGCCTCGCGCGCAATCGACTTGACCTCGACCACGCCCGAGTGGATCTCCGGCACCTCGAGCTCAAACAGGCGCTTGACAAGGCCGGGGTGCGTACGGGAAACCACGACCTGCGGGCCGCGCGTGCCGCGGCGCACCTCGATCAGGTAGACCTTGAGGCGCTGGCCCTCGACGAGCTGCTCGCCGCGCACCTGCTCGGCGGCCGCCAGGACGGCTTCGCTCTTCTCGCCGCCCGATACCACATCCAGATACGCATTGCCCGAACGCGGGTCGATGCGCGCGATCACGCCGGTCAGGATCTCGTGCTCCTTGCTTTCAAACTCCGAGATCACCATGCCGCGCTCCGCTTCGCGGATACCCTGGATGATGACCTGCTTGGCGGTCTGCGCCGCAATGCGGCCGAACGACTTGGTCGGGATATCGATGTCGATGATATCGCCCACCATGGGGTTGTTTTTGTACTCCGCCGCTTCCTCGAGCGTGATCTCCTCATACGGCTCGTAGAGGTCCTCCGCGCGGACGACCGTCTTGCGCACATACATGCGGATGGTCTTTTTGTCGCGGTCGGGCTCGACGAACACGTTGTCGGTCATGCCGTCGTTATCGCGCTTGTAAGCAGTGATCAGCGCCTGGCCGACGCGGTCAAGCATGTAATCGACCGGGATCCCTTTCTCCCTTTCCAGCTGCTCCAGCGCGTCAAAGAATTCTGCGTTCACCATTTTTTCCAATCCAGCTCCTTCTTATATCTCCACCGCGAGACGGACCGCGGCGATGTCTTTGGGTTCATAGATGGTCTGCTGCCCGCCGCTTTCCAGCGTCACGCAGCCGTTGTCATAAGCGATAAGCGTGCCTTCCGCCTGCTTGACGCCGTTCACCGGCTTGTAAAAGCCAACCTCGACCGTGTGGCCGAGAAAGGCCGCGAAGTGTTCGGGCTTTTTCAGCCGCCGCGACAGTCCTGCCGAGGATACGCACAGCGTATAGGACGGCATGTCGTCGAACTCCTTTGCATCCAGCATGGGGTCGAGCGCGCGCGATACCTGTTCGCACTGGTCGATGAACACGCCCTCCGGGTTGTCGACGGTCACGACCAGCATATACTGCCCGCCTTCTTTTTCAAATTCCACGTCCCACAGGGAAACGCCGGCCTGCTCGCACAGGGGCTTTACCAGCTCTTCCACGCGGGCGACGATCTGCTTTGCCTGCAAAGCCGTCCCTCCTTAACAAAATTCCTCTAAGCAAAGCGTAAGGAGTGGCTTTCGCCACTCCTTACGGTTACTTCTTACTGAACGTTGTTAGTATATCACGTTTTACCGGGTAATGCAAGGCTTTTTCGGATAGAAAAAGCGATTTTCTGCAAAACTTTCCGCTTCTTTCCATATCGTGCAGCCAAATATATGCTTATATGCCCTATCCCTTTCCCTTTAGCCGCACCGCGGCCAGAACGAGCAGGTTGAGGACGATCCCGATCACGAGGGCGACGGTATAGCGCGAGGCCATCGTCGGGACCACATCCTGTATCGCTGCCATATCGCCGCACAAAGCCCAGTTTGCAGCCTGATGATAAGCCGACAAAATCGCCCCCGCGCCGCACGACATGCTTGCCAGCAGCAGTGCCGCCCAGCCCTTTGTTTTCCCGGTGCACACGCGGATCAGATTGAAGATCACCAGCACAAACGCCGCCGCTCCAAAGAACAGCCATCCAATATTCCAGCCCATGCGTGCTTCCCCTTTCTGCTGTCAGGTATCCAGTTCGTAAAAATACAGCGTATCCGTGTCTGCATCATAGGCAGATACGGTGCAGTTGATCGACCCCCGGCCCAGCAGGCCGTCCGCGCTGTACGGGTTTTCCGCCGCATCATCCCGGTCGAAAAACCAGTACCGGCCGTTTTCCAATACCGGCACCTCGTTCTTCGCCAACGCCTCGTATCCGTATGATATTCCTTCTTTTTCGCCGCCATAAGCAAAAATCGCCAGATCGCCTTCCATTGGCAGCGCCTGCCATCCGGCGTCGCGCAGCAGGGTTTCCACTTCCTGTGCAGCGTCCTCGTCGAACGTCAACACGGCAAAGGTCTCGCCATCGCCATGGAAGCCGCCGTGCGTATCCTCATACGATACGGAAGCCGCTTCCGGCAGATCGAGCGACAGCGCATCCCCAACGCGCTGTTCATCCGCGTGCGCACTGCTGCACGCGGTGAGCAGCAGAATGGGCAGCATTGCCGCGGTAAGCATCCACTTCCTCATATCTCTTCCTCCTTCTGCGCTTCGCGTTCCTGCCTGCGGAGCCGGCGCAGGCGCACCGCGGCCACAGCCACGCCAGCCAGCAGGAACGCCCCGGCAATCTGATTCAGCAATTCGAGATCTGCCGTCCCTTTGGCCCAGCCGCCGCTCGGGCCATCATATCTCGTCAGTTCCGGCGGCAATTCCTTCCCTTGTGCGTCATAAAGGGCGATTCGCATATTGGGGGAATCCTCCACAAACTCGATAAAGGCAGTCCCCTCGACAGGTCGCGCAGTTGCAGTATCGGTCATTGTCTCGCCCACCAGGGCGGAGATATCCACAAAACGCCAAAAATCTGCCTCTTCCGGGCAGGCCACCGCATAGACCGCTGTCATGCCGGATCGTTCGTTCAGGTCAATCCGCTGCACCGGAGCCCCCGTCCCGCCATTTGCTGCAACCGGCGCCCACAGCCCATTCCAACCGCGCTCAAACAGGACTGCGCCGAACTCGCCCGAAGCAGATGTATTCCGGAAGGTTACGACCATTTTACTGCCCATCCGCTGACGCTGCACGACCTCACCGCTGTCCGACAGTCCACCCGTGCTGCTCATCGCGTAGGCAAGCGCCGCCCGGTTGATCGCACCCTCTGTTCCCGGCACACGATAGACCGTGAACAGCACCAGCCATGCCAGGATGGCTGCCACCAGCAGCGGCAACCATACCGGCCGGTATCGTTTGATCTTTTCCCACATAACGATCCCCCACCTTTCTGCCCTCAGAATAACACAGCACACTGGCAAAGTAAAGCAAAACCGCCCGATTTTCCCCTTTTCCTGCATCCAAACATGAAAAATGGCCGCATCGCGGCCCGTGAAATAGAAAATGACCGCCCATAGCGGTCATTTTCATAAAAACCCGCGACATGTGCGTGGGTTTTTATACAGGAAAGCGATTTTGTGTGCCGCCTGCGGCGCGCAAATATCGCGCCCGGGACGCATCCGCGCCTTGAGCGCGGTGCGTCCCTCTCGCTGACAAGATACCTTGTATCTTGTCAGCGAACGCGAAGCGTAAAAAAGGCTATCCAGTAAGCACGCTACTGGATAGCCTTTTTGCGTCATCGTCCTGTATGCAGGTGAGCCGTTAAACTTACTTAACCAGCTCGATGATCGCCATTTCGGCAGCGTCGCCGCGGCGCGGGCCGGTCTTGATGATGCGGGTGTAGCCGCCGTTGCGGTTAGCATACTCCGGCGCGATCTCAGAGAACAGCTTCGCTACTACTGCTTCCTTGGTGACGAAAGCCATCGCCTGACGGCGGGAAGCCAGGGTGTTCTTCTTGCCAAGGGTAATCATCTTCTCAGTCAGCGGGCCGACTTCCTTGGCGCGGGCAAGGGTGGTCTCGATTCTGCCGTTCTCCAGCAGGTAGGTCACCATCGCGCGCAGCATGGCCATACGGTGGTCGGTAGGACGGCCGAGCTTGCGATTGTTAGCCATTCGTGTTTACCTCCAAAATAAAGTAAAAGCGGCGGCGCGGTAATCGTACCGCCGCGGTATTGCTTTCGGGAATAACCGGACGAAAAATGCCGGTTACTCGTCGGACTTGGCCAGCGAAAGGCCCATGGCCTCCAGCTTGCCGATAACCTCTTCCAGGGACTTGCGGCCCAGGTTGCGGACCTTCATCATGTCCTCCTCGGACGTGTTGATCAGGTCCTCAACCGTGTTGATGCCGGCGCGCTTGAGGCAGTTGAACGAACGCACGGAGAAGTCGAGCTCCTCGATGGTCATTTCAAGCACCTTATCGTGCTGCGCTTCAGCCTTTTCAACAACAGTGGAACGCGAGCCGATTTCCTCGGACAGGTCAACGAACAGGTCAAGGTGGTCGCGCAGTACCTTCGCGCCGAGCGAAACCGCATCGCGCGCAGTGATGGTACCATCCGTCCAAACCTCGAGCGTGAGTTTATCATAGTCGGTCAGGTCGCGGACACGGGTGTTCTCCACAGTGTAGTTGACCTTGTAGACCGGCGTGTAGATCGAATCCACCGGAATGACCCCGATGGAGGTCTGATGCTGCTTGTTCTTCTCTGCCGGGACATAGCCACGGCCCGAAGTCAGCGTGATCTCCATGGACAGGCGCGCATCGCTCATCAGGGTCGCGATGTGCAGGTCGGGATTGAGGATCTCGACCTCGCCGTCCGCGTGGATGTCACCAGCCTTGACCTCGCCCTCGCCTGCGGCTTCGATGTAAACCGTCTTCGGTCCATCGCAGTACAGCTTGGCAATAATGCCCTTGACGTTCAGCACGATCTCGGTGACATCTTCCTTGACGCCCGGGATGGTGGAGAACTCATGCTGCACGCCGGCGATCTTGATGCTCGACGCCGCCGTACCCGGCAGCGAGGAGAGCAGGATGCGGCGCAGGGAGTTACCCAAAGTGGTGCCATAGCCACGCTCGAGCGGCTCAACTACGAATTTACCATAGGAGCCGTCATCGGCGAGCTGTTCACAGTCAATACGCGGCTTTTCGATTTCGATCATGTGGTACCCTCCTTCACGTTGGTTGGAAACTTGAAACGGAACAGGCGAAGCAGACACCCCACCTGTTCCAAAAGCGAGGGTCTATTATTTCGAGTACAACTCGACGATGAGGTGCTCGGACACATCGTAGTCGATGTCGTCACGGGCGGGCATCGCAACGATCTTGCCCTCGAAGGAGTCCTTAGCCTTGTCGATCCACTTCGGGCAAGCCTTCTTGCCGTTTTCCTCCAGCAGGGTCTTGAACTTGGTGGTCGAACGGGACTTCTCGCGGACAGCGACAACGTCGCCCGGCTTAACCTGGTAGGACGGGATGTTGACGCGGCGGCCGTTTACGGTGAAGTGCGCATGGTTGACCAGCTGGCGCGCCTCGCGGCGGGTGTTGGCAAAGCCCATGCGGAATACGACGTTATCCAGACGGCGCTCGAGCTCCTGGAGCAGGATCTCACCGGTGATGCCCTGCTTGCGCTCAGCCTTCTCGTAGTAAGCATGGAACTGCTTCTCGAGCACGCCGTAGATGAATTTTACCTTCTGCTTTTCGGTCAGCTGCATGCCGTACTCGGACTGCTTGCGGCGGGACTGCTTGGGCTGGCGCTTGGTGGACTTGGAGTAACCAAGTACCGCAGGGGAAAGACCAAGCGTCTTGCAGCGCTTGAGAACGGGCTGTGTATTCTTAGCCATTTATTGGTTTCCTCCTCTATTAGACTCTTCTTCTCTTGGGCGGGCGGCAGCCGTTGTGCGGGATCGGGGTAACATCCTTGATCATGGTTACCTCGAGGCCGGCAGCCTGAAGCGCACGGATGGCAGCTTCACGGCCGGAACCCGGGCCCTTGACGTATACTTCAACAGTCTTGAGGCCGTGCTCCATCGCAGCGGCAGCAGCGGTCTCAGCCGCGGTCTGCGCAGCGAACGGGGTGGACTTACGAGAACCACGGAAGCCCATCTCACCGGAGGAAGCCCAGGAAATAGCGTTGCCGTTCAGGTCGGTAATCGTAACGATGGTGTTGTTGAAAGAGGAACGGATATGAGCCGCGCCCTTTTCGATATTTTTACGCTCACGGCGACGGGTGCGAACTGCGCCCTTCTTCTGTACCTTAGCCATTTATCTGTTCCCCTCCTTACTTCTTCTTGTTCGCAATGGTCTTCTTCGGGCCCTTGCGGGTACGCGCGTTGGTCTTGGTGCGCTGGCCGCGGACCGGCAGGCCGCGACGGTGACGCAGGCCGCGGTAGCAGCCGATTTCTACCAGGCGCTTGATATTCAGGCCGATCTCACGGCGCAGGTCGCCCTCGACGTTGTAGTCGCGGTCGATTACCTCACGCAGCTTGGCGGCTTCTTCTTCGGTCAGGTCCTTGACGCGGGTATCCGGATTGATACCGGTCTTGGCAAGGATTTCGTTGGACGTCTTGCGGCCAATGCCGAAGACGTAGGTCAGGCCGATCTCCACGCGCTTCTCGCGGGGAAGGTCAACACCGGCAATACGTGCCATACTTTATAAAACCTCCGATTTGTTTACACTGAGGCGTGTTTGCAAACACAGTGTAGGGACCGCCTCCGCCCCTGCAGCGCCGCGCTCTCCGCGCGTGCTTGTCGTGTTCACGTAAACCATCATCCCGCGCCATGACGCGCGGCTATTTATCTGGAAACGGGAGAAAACCCGCTTCACACTTTCGCGCCGTCCGGCGCATGCAATCAGAAAACGGCCACGCCGTTTTCATCAAAAGCGCGAGCTTCGCCCGTGCTTTTGATTCCCCGACCCAGCCGCCTTGGGCGGCGCCGTTCGGGTATCGAAACTTGGTTTCTTCGGAACCAAGTTTCGTATATAGGGGACTT
>DXIC01000019.1 GCA_019113065.1 Candidatus Agathobaculum stercoravium | reverse complement strand
GGGCATGTCCTCTCCCTCCTTTTTTGCGTTTCTGCCGCCGGGGTGTGCAACTTTTCCACGTTTCACAGTTTTTTGGATTTCACATGTGCAACTCCCTTGAGTTGCACCAATATCAAGCGGTTTTACCCGCTCAACACTCATTTTTCAGCCCAATTGCGGCTGTTTTGATCTTTATGAAAGTGCCTTCCTGAACGGTATCCTGGGTTTTCCCATCAATGAAAAAGAGTGGGCAGGCAGCGCCTGTCCACTCTTCCTGTTTGGTGTTCCGGATGGCGTGGTTCACGCCAGAAACGCGGAACCGGCCGACACGATCAGGGCAGTCAGCAGCCCGGCTATACCGATGGCAAGGCCGCTCATTGCGCCTTCGGTTTCGCCCAGTTCGATGGCGCGTGAAGTACCGACCGCGTGGGAAGCCGTGCCGATCGAAAGGCCCATCTGCACCGGGTCCTTGACGCCGAGGGCGTTCAGAAAACCGGGCAGCAGGATCGCGCCCACAATGCCGGTGAATACAACCGAAATCGCAGTCACTGCGGACAGGCCGCCCAGCATGTCGGATAGCGCCACGGCGATCGGTGTTGTGACCGATTTGGGCACGAGTGAGCGCATGGTCACGTCCGAAAGGCCGAACAGGCGGCTGAACCCAATCACGCTGGCAATGGAGACCGCCGAGCCGACAAGCGCCCCCGCCAGGATGGGCAGCAGGTTGGCGCGCAGTACGTCCAGCTTGCGGAAGATCGGCACTGCGAGCGCGACCGTTGCAGGCGTCAGGAAAAACGAAATCAGCGTGCCGGACTGTTCATAGGTCTTGTAGGCGGTGCCGGTGCCGACCAGCACTGCGCCGACCAGCACGGACGCAATCAGCAGCGGGTTGCACAGCGGCGAGCCGGTTTTCTGCTGGATCCTGATGCCGATGGCATAGCAGGCGATCGACAGGAACATCCAGAACACAGAGGAGGAAAGCAGTTCATTCATGCCCGCGCACCTCCTGCCTTCTGCGGCGCTGCAGGCGGCAGACGATATGCACTGTGAGTGCGGTTGCCGCTGCGGTACACAGCGTGGTCAGCGCGCATACGGCAAGGATGCCGAGGATCTCGCTTTTGATCTGCGCAAAGACCTCCAGTACGCCCAGACAGGCGGGCAGGAAGAAAAACGCCATGTTTTGCAGCAGGAAATCCGCTGTGTCCTCTACATGGTGCGGGCGGACCCAGCCGAGGGCGAGCAGCAGCAACAGCAGCGTCAGCCCCAGTACATTGCCCGGCAGCGCGCCGCGCAGCAGGATGGAAAGGGCGTCGCCTGCTGCGCAGCATGCGAGCAGGACGCCCAGTTGCCTCAGGTATTTCAATCAGGATCTTCTTCTTTCTCGTTTTTTTCGGGTTCGTAATCTGCGGTCATCGCGGTCAGCAGGGTCTGGTAGATGGACTCCGCGTTGGCCTTGAAGGTGCGCTCGAGCATGGCGGCCTGCGCGCGGCTGACCACGGCCATCTCGACTGCGAACACCTGCTCCATCTCCATGCGGACGGTCAGGTCGTTTTCCGCGCGCTCGGTCACTGCGGTGTGGATCGCCGCGTCGCGGCGGATCTGGCGCACCACGCGCAGCGCGGACCTCTGCGCCGCTTCGCGCACCGGATAGGGCAGCTGCTTTTCAAACACACGGATCGCCTCGCGGCCCTTGTCCGTAATGCTGTACTCCGGCTCGCCGTCCCGCCTGCTCTCTTCGACATGGCCGGTGGGCACGAGTTCATAAAACGCTTCGCTCAGCTCAAAATAGCCGAAGCCTTCGTCGCACCAGGTCGTCAGGTCGACAACCGTGCTGAAGCTGACCGGGAAGGGCAGCAGGTCCATGGCGAACAGGATCAGGAATTTGATATCCTCCTTGGAGTGGATAAACCCATAGCGGACCATATGCACCGGCCTCCTTTGCGTGAAAATATGCTTCATCAGTATACCCCAATTCGCGGGAAAAAGCAACCGCCGTGCGGCGGCGTCCGCCGTTTTCTGCGCTTGCATTGCGCTGGGGCTTCCGGTACAATGAAACCAGGAAAGCCGGATGGAAGGAGGGGATACCATGCTGGAAAAAATACCATCGCAACTGGCTGTGGCGGAACTGCTCGGACAACAATTGTTTGCGGTTTGGCAGGCGTTATGCGCGGCGATTGATGAAAAATACGAAATGGAGCGGGTATGGAATACGGGCGGCAGGAATTGGACGTATGAGTATAAATATCGCAGGGGCGGAAAAACGCTTTGCAGCCTGTTCGCCAAAAGCAATTGCATTGGTTTCATGATTGTTTTCGGAAAAGCGGAACGGGCAAAAGTGGAAGAGATCAGGGATACGCTTTCTGCTGCCGTTTGCAGGCAATATGATGAGGCAAAAACCTATCACGATGGGAAATGGGTCATGTTTGAACCGGCCGATACCGCTGCATTTGCGGATTATATGAAACTGCTGGCTGTGAAAAGGAAACCGAACCGGAAATAGCGCCTGCCATTTGCCGGGCAAAAAAACGCACAAAAGAAGATGCGAACGGATGTACGATTTTGGGAGCGGGCGGGGCAAAAAGCTGTTGAAGAACAGAGAGCCGCGCGGTATAATATACACAGCACCGCAGCATGGCGCCGGAGGCGCTTTGCAGCGGTTTTTGCGACAATTTTTTGTAAATGGGGAACACCATATGCCGGAAATCATTCTGCGCCCCGCGACCGAGGACGACGCCGCGGAGATGCTCGCGCTGTACGCGCCTTATGTCATCCAGACCACCGTGTCGAGCGAATATGAGCCGCCGTCGCTCGAGGAATTCCTCGGGCGCATGCGCAGCTACACCACGCGCCTGCCGTGGCTCACCTGCACGGTGGACGGCGAGGTTGTGGGTTACGGCTATGCCTCGCCGCACCGCACGCGCGCAGCCTACCAGTGGTCGGTCGAGACCTCGATCTACGTTGCGCCCGAGTGGCACCGCCACGGCATTGCGGGCGCGATCTACGCCGCGCTGTTTGAACTGCTTTCCATGCAGGGATACTATAACATCTATGTCGGCATTACCTCGCCCAATGAGCGGTCGATGAAGTTCCACAAGGCGATGGGCTTTATCATCTCGGGCGCGTATCAGGAGAGCATGTACAAGTTCGGCCAGTGGCGCGATGTGCTGTGGATGGGCAAGAGCCTGCGCCCGCACGAGGGCGAGCCGCAGCCGACCGTGCCGTTCCCCGAGATCCAGGACAGCCCGCTGGTCGGCCGCGCACTGCGGCAGGCAGTGCAGCGCATCCATCTGTAAGACAGGAAGGGAGGCCCCGCGATGGCGGACAACCCGCACAACGGACACCGCAGACGGGAGCTGGACAAGTTCCGGCGGTTCGGCATGGATATCTTCAGCGACCACGAGGCGCTCGAAGTGCTGCTGTACTTTGCCATCCGGCAGGGCGATACCAACCCGGCTGCACACCGCCTGATGGACCGGTTCGGGTCGCTGCACGCGGTGTTTGAAGCGCCGCCGGAGCAGCTTCAGGAGGTTGAGGGCATCGGGCCGCACTCGGCGGACCTGATCAAATTCGTGTACGCGCTGATCGGCCGCTATCAGGCGGATGTGGCGAGCATGGAGCGGAATCGGGACAAGCTGACCAGCACGGAGCGGGTGGGCGAATACTTTGCGCCGCAGTTTGCGGGCGAACAGGACGAAGTGCTGCTCGCGGCCTATCTGGACGGTACGGGCCGTGTGCTCAAATGCGAGGAGATCGCGCGCGGCGGGCATACCCATGTCCCGGTGGACGCCTACAAGATTGCGCGCGGCGCGCTGCTCTGCGGGGCGGTGGGCGTGGCGGTTGCACACAACCACCCGAACGGGGCGCCGGTGCCGTCCGAGGCGGATATCCAGGCCACCTACCGGCTGCGGGATGTTTTGGAAGGGCTGGGCCTGGAGCTGGTCGACCACTGTGTGGTCGCGCGCGGGAAGTATGCCTCGATCCGCAGGGCATGTGGGATAAAGACAGGATGGAGGGTATGATACATGCCGGATTTTCAAATCGTCAGCCCGTATAAAATGGCGGGCGACCAGCCCGAAGCAGTCGCCCGGCTGGTGGAGGGCATCAACAACGGCCTGACCGAGCAGACGCTGATGGGCGTGACCGGCTCGGGCAAGACGTTCACCATGGCCAATATTATCGAGCAGACCCAGCGGCCGACGCTGGTGCTCGCGCACAATAAGACCCTTGCCGCACAGCTCTGCACCGAGCTGCGCGAGTTTTTTCCGCACAACGCGGTCGAGTATTTCGTCTCCTATTACGATTATTACCAGCCGGAGGCGTATATCGCCTCGACCGATACCTATATTGAAAAGGATTCCGCCATCAACGACGAGATCGACCGCCTGCGCCACTCCGCGACCTCGGCGCTTTCCGAGCGGCGGGACGTGATCATCGTCTCGTCCGTGTCGTGCATTTATTCGCTGGGCGACCCGATCGACTACAAGAAAATGGTCATTTCGCTCCGTCCGGGCACGGAAATCAGCCGCGAACAGCTCATCCACCGCCTGATCGACATCCAGTACGAGCGCAACGATATGGTGCTCGAGCGCAACCGCTTCCGTGTGCGCGGCGACACGGTCGAGGTGTGGCCGGTTTACTCGGACGAGGACGTGGTGCGCATCGAGTTCTTCGGCGACGAGGTCGACCGCATCAGCCGCATCAACCCGCTGACCGGCGTCACGCTGGGCGAGCTGGGGCATACCGCGATCTTCCCGGCAAGCCATTACGTCACGCCCAAGGACAAATTGCAGGCCGCCATCAGGGATCTGGAGGACGAACTGGACGCCCGCGTCAAATACTTTGAGGAAAACGGCAAGCTGATCGAAGCGCAGCGCATCGCGCAGCGCACGCGGTACGATATCGAAATGTTACAGGAGATCGGCTTTTGCAGCGGCATTGAGAACTACTCGCGCGTGCTCTCGCGCCGTGAGCCGGGCTCCGCACCGTTTACGCTGATCGACTATTTTCCAAAGGACTTCCTGCTCATCGTGGACGAGAGCCACGTCACCCTGCCGCAGGTGCGCGCGATGTACCACGGCGACCGCGCGCGCAAGGAAAGCCTGGTCGAAAACGGCTTCCGCCTGCCCTCGGCGTATGACAACCGCCCGCTCAACTTCGACGAGTTCAACGAGCGTTTGAACCAGATCGTGTACGTCTCCGCGACGCCGGGCGAGTATGAGCTGTCCCGCTCCGGGCAGGTGGTCGAGCAGGTCATCCGCCCGACCGGCCTGCTCGACCCGGAAGTGGTCGTGCGCCCGGTCGAGGGGCAGATCGACGACCTGATCGGCGAGATCAATACGCGCACGGCCAAGGGCGAGCGCATCCTGGTCACGACACTGACCAAAAAGATGGCCGAGGATCTGACCGACTATCTCGAGACCGCGGGCATCAAGGTGCGCTACATGCACCACGACATCAAGACCATCGAGCGGCAGGAGCTGGTGCGCGACCTGCGTCTCGGCGTGTTCGACGTGCTGGTCGGCATCAACCTGCTGCGCGAGGGCCTGGACATCCCGGAGGTGTCGCT
>DXIC01000018.1 GCA_019113065.1 Candidatus Agathobaculum stercoravium | reverse complement strand
CGTGTCCCCAACGGTCCAGCGCAGAAGCGTGCGGATAGGCATCTATTCTGCGTTCATTCTAACATATCCACTGGGCATTGACAATCCGGAGGGGCAGGTGCAATGAAAATGCGCCCTGTGTCCCGCGCGACACAGGGCGCATACCATTTGGGTTTGCAATGTGGAAAACGGACGAACCGCTTATACCGGTCCCTGCCGGAAGCGCTCAATCATCTCATGTGTCAGCGAAATCAGCGAACCGCCTTCCGGCATGTTTTCCCGGTCAAACCAGGTCCCCTCCCCCAGTTCGTCCTCCTGCAGTGTTACCGTTTCGTCATCCGTATCCAGATCACAGAAGAAACCTGCAAGAAGGCTGCTGGAAAAGCTCCAGGGCTGGCTTTTATAGAAACGGATATTTTTCACCGGAAGCCCGACTTCTTCCATCACCTCGCGGCGGACCGTATCCTCCAGCGGTTCGCCGATTTCCGCAAAACCGGCAATCAGCGCATAATTCTGGTACGCGCCCGGGCGGGAATATTTGGTGAGCAGCAGCCGGCTGCCATGGGTCACCCCCACGATCACGGCCGGGGATATGGTCGGGTAGACCAGATTGCCGCAGGTTGGGCAGCGCATCGCCCGCTCCACCCCATCCGGCTGCGCCATCGAACCGCAGCGGCCGCAGAACTGGTGGTCATGATACCAGTTATGCAGTTGGGTAGCCGTAATGCAGGCAAAAGCCAGCCAGCCGGGCGCTGTATGATAGAACCCGCAGTCTATTTCTGTGCAGGCGGCTTCCGCAATCGCCTGCGGGACTACATGGCACCAATGGAATCCGGTATCGTCAATGGCAAAAAAGTATGTAACCGGCAGCCCTGAGAGGTCTGCAAGCGTCTGCGCCTCCTCCCAGGTAAACGGGAGCCCTGTTGCCCGGTTGAGCAGCGTACTGGTATCCTGATAGAAAAACACCCGGTCCCCTGCTTTGGGCGGACGGGGATGATAGGCATTGTCATAGTGATGGGGATCGATGTTCTGGATCAAAAACAGCCCTTCTTTCCGTTGTTACTTTTCTGCCTATATTATGGAAAGTTTTCAGCCCCCTGTCAAGTATACTTCCGGCCTGTCGTATAGCGGGCAGTCCGCTTAACCGGCCCCGCATTTTCCGATCCAACAAAAAAATCCCACCCAGGCATCTTTCCCTGGGTGGGATTTTATTTATATCGCTATCCGGCCGGCAGACTTCCGCAGCCTGTCACACGTCAGCCGGCAAAAGTCAGTCCTCGACCTCCAGCAGCTTGCCCGTCTCGAAGGATTCCTTGCAGCGGTAGGCTGCCTGCGAAACCTTGGTGCCGTCGTAGACCGTGACGCCCGGCTTGCGGCCCTCGTTGATGCACGCCACGAACTCCTTGATCTCGTTGACATATGCCTGATGCCAGCGGCTGAGGAAGTCCGGGTAATACTCCTCGCGGGCGCCGCTGCCGTCCACGATCTGCAGCATGTTCTTGCGGCCGATATTTGCAATGCGCAGCGTGCCGTGTGTGCCGATGATCTCGGTTTCAACATTGCAGCCCGCGCCGTGCGTGCGGTTGGTGAACATAAAGCCCATTGCGCCGTTCTCGCACTGTACGGTTGCAGCCGCGTTGTCCGCATCGTTCAGCTCGCGGTACAGGTCGAATTCGAACACGCCGCCGATGCCCCATACCTTTTTGATGTTCGAACCGGTGAACCAGCGGATCAGGTCGATATCATGCACGCACATATCGAGGAACTGGCCGCCCGAATGCGGGGCGAACTTGAGCGTGCCCTCGATCGTGGTGCGCGGGTCCTGCGTATAGGAGCGGACCAGGACGACCTTGCCGATATCGCCGTTTTCAATGCGCTGCTTGGCCTCTGCATAGGAATCGTCAAAGCGGCGCATGAAGCCGAGCATGAACACCTTGTCCGGGTGGGCTTCCACAGCCTTCTCCGCCTGCTTGCACTTTTCGATCGTGGTATCGAGCGGCTTGTCGCAGAATACATGCTTGCCTGCGTCGAGCGCCAGCTTGATGTGGTCTGCATGGTACATGGACGGGGATACGATCACGATCGCGTCCAGCTCGGGGTTTTTGACCATCTCCGCTACGTCCGTGTAGGTGTAGGGGACGCCCAGCTCCGCAGCGACCTCCTTGACGCGCTTTTCATCCACGTCGCACAGCGCGGCCAGCTCCGCACCGGGAATCAGGTTGGCGATATTGCAGGCGTGCTCATAGCCAAGGCGGCCGAGGCCGACAGAACCGATTTTTACCTTTTTCATGATAATTACTCCTTTATTCATTTAATATCGTATATGTTTATCGCTCAGGCGTACAGCGCCGGCTTGTCGATCATATTCACATTCTCCGGCTTTCCGGTCTTGCGGGAGAGCATCACAGCGTCCGCCGCCACGCAGGCTGCGTAGCCGTCCCATGTGCTCGGGCCGGTCAGATGATCCGCCAGCACGGCCTTCGCCCACTGCTGGAACTCGATATCGTAAGCCTCGATAAAGCGCTGCGACCAGTCGGTCAGGATATCGAAGGAATACTTCGCGCCTGCGCGGGTGACAACCGCTGCCGGGTCGGGCAGGTTGACCGTTCCGTTTTCGCATACGACCTGGCACTGGATATCGTAGGCATACGCGCCATCGGTCTGCACCTCAATATCAATGCGCTGGCCGGATTTTGTCGTCAGCATGACCACCTGCGGATTGAGCCACTCGCCCTTTGTCGCCTTGCTCTGGCGGACGGCCAGAACCTGCGCGGTTGCGTACTCATCGCCCAGCAGCCAGCGGGAGATGTCCAGCTCATGGATCGCCACGCGGGTGATCGCGTAATCGGTCTCAAAACCGGGCGCCTGTGAAACATTGCGGTGCGCCGCATGGATCATCAGCGGGTCGCCCAGCTTGCCGCCGGCGATCATCTCTTTCATGGCCGCATAGCCGCGGTCATAGCGCCGCATGAAGCCCACCTGTACCAGCCGCTTGCCGCAGGCCAGCTCCGCCTGCATGATCTTTTCGCAGTCCGATGCGGTCTGCGCGAGCGGTTTTTCGCAGAACACATACTTGTTGTGCTTGAGGCATTCCAGCACATAGCCTGCGTGCGAGGGATCGGCCGAGGTGATCAGCACCGCGTCGACCTCCGGGGCGGCGATCAGTTCCTCGCCCGTGGCATAAAATTTCGCGCCGTACTGGCCGGCAACCTTCTGGGCCGCTTCCGGTACGAAATCCGCAACCGCTACCACATCTGTTTCCGGGACGAGACCGGTAAGGCGGCGGATATGGTCGCGCCCGATCGCACCGCAGCCGATCACACCTACTCTGACTTTGTTTTCCATGACCATACTTCCTTTCTTAATAACTGTGATTACATTTCACCGCGTGCTTCGCGTTCCGCGAGGTCTGCCATGATTTTGGGATACTTTTTATCCAGATGATAGAACAGCAGGACGGCCGCTACAATGCCCCAGATGATAATGGGCGCCCACGCATAGATCGAGTGGATCATGTCCAGCGCGCTCTGCGGCTGTGCAACGCCGCCTTCGGTCGAGCTGAGGTAGCCGGCGGACTCCAGCAGCGCGCTGACCAGGGCGCTGGCGATGCCGGTGCCGACCTTGAAGCCCATTGAGCCGCAGGCAAAGATCAGGCTCTCCTGCCGGATGTGGTTTTTCCATTGGCCGAACTCCACCGTGTCACCGATCATGCCGAAGATAATCGCATACAGCGGCGCTTCGCCGACCGCACGGATGATGGTCATGGCAACGACCCAGCCATAGCTTTCCGGGTTGAGCATAAAGGCAAGCTGCGCAAGGATTGCCAGCACCGCGCCGGACAGCGCAAGCGCTTTTTTGCTCATGCGGCGCAGCAGCATGGGGCAGAACATGGCCGCGATCACCAGTGTGCCAATTTCCGCGACATACAGGATACTGTACATCCAGTCGTCGTTTCCGAAGATATATTTGCAGTAATACGGGAGCACGGTGCCGATTACCTGCGTATGTACACAGGTCATTGCCCACAGCACGAGGGTCGCCCAGAAATACTGGTTGGTGACAAGCGCCTTGATCGAGCGGCCGAGCGAGACCTTGGCCTGCTTGACGACCTCTTCTACCTGTACCTTTTCTTCGCACTTGGCAAAGCAGAAAATGAGCAGCGCAACCGCCATGACCGACCAGATGGCAATCGCCTTGATCCATGCGGCCTGGTCGTTGCCGAGCAGCTTGACCAGCGGCATGGTCAGCATGACTGTGATGATCTGTCCGCAGCGGGCCAGCACCAGACGGACGATGGACAGCATATCGCGTTCGGAGGAGGAGCGCGTCATGCGCGTCGAAAGCGCGCCGTACGGCACATTGATTGCCGTGTAGACCACGGTAGTGCAAAGGTTATATGCGACAAAGATGTACCAGAACTGCAATGTGTCCGAAGTCTGCGGCACGGTAAACAGCGCAATTGCAGTCACTGCATACGGAACCGCCATCCACATCATCCATGGGCGGCATTTCCCCCATTTGGATTTTGTTTTCTCGGTCACAACACCCATGATGACATCTGAAGTACCGTCGAAAATGCGGGAGATCAGCATTACGAGGCCTACCGTTGCCAGCGAGACGCCGACGTAGTCCGTATAGAAGATGGTGAGCAGCGTGCTGATCATACCGTAAACGACATTGCATGCAGCGTCGCCGCTGCCATATGCAATACGGGTGACCCAAGGCAGGCGTCCATCGGCAGGGACACTTTCCACCTTGAGGCTTCGGCTGCCTTCCGCGGCCTGGTTCAGTTGTTGACTCATTTCAGTTTCTCCTTTCGTTTCCACCTCTTTTCCCTTTTCCTCTTCTTCACGAGTGCATATTAACATTCTTTACGCGTTCTGTCAAATAATTTAAATTAAAAT
>DXIC01000017.1 GCA_019113065.1 Candidatus Agathobaculum stercoravium | reverse complement strand
GAGCTAACTGATTTTGATTAGTCAGTTAGCTCTCTTTTGTTTTGCTCTGCAAAAAGATATTGGGGCTGTCGTTTTCATCAATTGCCTTTGCAGGCTTTTTTCCAAAAGTTCATTTTTACGCCGTCCTCTTATAATTTGTGATGCTAAAGTGGTACCCGGTCTTACAAAATTATCATATGGGAAGATACGGCAAGATAAATGACAATATGCGGGATATCTTGGCTTTGAGCCAGTCTCGTAAGGCTTTATAAGCACTTGCGCGGGTTTATAAGAAGATTTCGTCTGTCCAATTAATAAAAAATTATGAATTTTTACAGGAGGCCTTGATTTTTCCTGCACTTGGGATTATCATATCAATGTTAGCACTCGACGGGTTGGAGTGCTAATACCAACAATAACACAGAGGTGTATGGAATCATGGCAAAAAAGCAGTTTAAGGCGGAATCCAAGCGGCTGCTGGATTTGATGATCAACTCGATCTACACGCACAAGGAGATTTTCCTGCGCGAGCTGATCTCCAACGCGTCGGACGCGACGGACAAGCTGTATTACAATGCGATGAAGGAAGGTAAGACCGGCATTACGCGTGACAGCCTGCCGATCGAGCTGACACTGGATAAAGAAAACCGCAAGTTCATCATTGAAGACCATGGCTGCGGCATGACCGCGGAAGAGCTCGAGAACAACCTCGGCACGATTGCGCACTCCGGTTCGCTGGCCTTCAAGAAGGATAACGAAAATATGGACGACGTGGACATCATCGGCCAGTTCGGCGTAGGCTTTTACGCGGCGTTCATGGTCGCAAGCCATGTCGAAGTCGTTTCCCGCGCGGTCGGCAGCGACGAGGCCAACCGCTGGGAGTCGGACGGCGCGGCAGGCTACACCGTAACGCCCTGTGAGAAGGCGGAAAACGGCACTAGGATCACGCTGACCATCAAGGAAAACACGGAAAACGAGAATTACGACGAGTTCCTCGAGCCGTACCGCATCCAGTCGCTGGTCAAGAAGTATTCGGACTATATCCGCTACCCGATCAGGATGGACATGACGCGCTCGCGCATGAAGGAGAAGCCGGCGGATGCAGGCGACGACTACAAGCCCGAGTGGGAGGAGTACGTTGAGAACGAAACGCTCAACTCCATGGTGCCGATCTGGAAGAAGTCCAAGAAGGAGCTGAAGGACGAGGATTACAATTCGTTCTATACTTCCAAGTTCTATGATTACCAGCCCCCGCTCATGCACATCCACACGAGCGTTGAAGGTGCGGTGACCTATACGGCGATGCTGTTCATCCCGTCGCATGCGCCGCTGGATTACTACACCAAGGACTATGAGAAGGGCTTGCAGCTGTACTCGAACGGCGTGCTTATCATGGATAAATGCGCCGACCTGCTGCCCGACCATTTCAGCTTTGTGCGCGGTATGGTGGACACCGCCGACCTGTCGCTCAACATCTCGCGTGAGATGCTCCAGCACGACCGCCACCTCAAGGCGATTGCGCAGAGCCTGGAAAAGAAGATCAAGAGCGAGCTGCTCAAGCTGCAAAAGGATAAGCGCGAGGATTACGAGACCTTCTGGAAGGCGTTCGGCCGCCAGATCAAGTACGGCGCATATGTGCAGTATGGCGCGCATAAGGAGTTGCTGCAAGACCTGCTGATGTACTACTCCTCGACCGAGGATAAGCTGACGACGCTCGAGGAGTACGTTTCCCGCATGAAGGAAGAGCAGAAGTACATCTATTATGCCTGCGGCGAGACAGTAGACAAGATCAAGCTCCTGCCTGCGATGGAGACCCTGCACGACAAGGGCTATGAGGTGCTGTGCCTGGACGACAGCATCGATGAATTCTGCATTAAAATGCTGGCAAACTACAAGGAGAAGGAATTCAAGTCCATCGCGGACGCAGATCTGGGCCTAGACACGGAGGACGATAAGGAAGAGATCAAAAAGCTCTCTGAGGACAATGCAGCGCTGCTCACTGCAATGGGCGAAGCCCTGACCGGCAAGGTGCAGAAGGTCGAGCTGACCACCCGCCTCAAGAGCCATCCGTGCTGCCTGCGTGCAGAGGGCCCGGTGACGCTCGAGATGGAGAAGGTGCTCAACCAGCAGGCGCTCGACGACAGCCAGCGTGTCCACGCGGAGCGCGTGCTCGAGCTGAATGCTTCGCATCCGATCTTCCAAAAGCTGTGTGCGCTCCAGCAGGAAGGCTCGGAGCAGCTGAAGACCTACGCGGATATCCTGTATACGCAGGCGCTGCTGATCGAGGGCCTGCCGGTGGACGATCCGGTGGCATATGCAAACGCAGTATGTGATCTGATTTCGTGAGATACGATTCCCAAAGACAAAGGAGGTGTGCCCTGTGAAAAAACTGCTGTGGATCGTCAACCCGCACGCCGGGCGCGGCGCAATGAGCGGTAAGGTGATCGGTTGTGTCAATGCGTTCCAGCAGGCTGGATTTGACGTGACGATCTACATCACGCAGGGCGCGCAGGACGCGACCCGCGTGGTGCGCGAGCGCGCGGCGGAGTTTGACCGCATTGTATGCGCAGGCGGGGACGGCACGTTGAGCGAAGTAGTGACCGGCATGATGGAATCCGGCGCGCATACGCCGCTCGGCTACATCCCGGCGGGCACGACCAACGATTTCGCCCTCAGCCTGGGCATTCCCAAGGTGCCGGTGGAGGCCGCGGCGGTCGCGGCGGGCGATGAGCTGCATGCGTTGGATATTGGGCGCTTCAACGACCGGTATTTCAACTATATTGCGGCGTTCGGCGTGTTCACCGAGGTGTCCTATGCCACCCCGCAGCAGTCCAAGAACATTTTTGGGCGCGCGGCATATATTTTTGAGGGCGTTAAGGCGCTGACCAATATCAAACAGCACCATATCCGCGTGGAAAGCGCGGAAATGTCGCTCGAGGATGATTTTATTTACGGCATGGTGTCCAATACGGTGTCGGTCGGCGGCTTCAAGTCGCTCACCCCTGACAGTGTGCAGTTGGACGACGGCTTATATGAAGTGCTGCTTGTCTACTCGGTGGAGAACCCGATGGAACTGCAATGGCTGGTCAACGACCTGCTGACACGCAACACCGATTCGACGCGGTTTGTCTACTTCCGCACCTCGCGGATCACCTTTGAAGCAGAGGGCGAGGTGCCGTGGACGCTGGACGGTGAGTTCGGCGGCGCGACCCGGCGCGCGGAGATCACCAACCACAGCCGCGCCATCACATTTGTGACCGGGTGCAGCAAACAGCCCGCTAACGAGGCGCTGCCCGAGGCGGCGGAACAGGAAACAGAAAAATAATGGTCAAAAACCCGCAGAGCATACCGGCTTTGCGGGTTTTCTTTGTTTTCAGCCGTTGCCCGGCGCCAGCAGGATGGGCTGGAGCTGCCGGCCCTCCAAAGCGGCGCCGACGGTTTCGGGGATACGCTCCATGTCGGCCACCAGCGAGCGGGGTTTGGCGACAGGGGCATCCTGCCGCAGCGGGACAAAGTAAAAATGCCTGCGTCCCAGCAGCATGCCGAGGTTGGCGGCGCTGCCGGACAGCCCGTCGTTGGTCGATACCGCCAGCACGATCGGCTTTTCGCCGCGCAGATGGCTTTTGACCGCCATGGTCACCGGGGTGTCGATGATGCTGTGCGCCAGTTTGGCAAGCGTGTTCCCGGTGCACGGCGCAACGACCAGCACATCGAACAGCTGTTTTGGCCCGATCGGCTCGGCAGCGGTGATCGTGTCGATCGGCTCGCGTCCGGTCAGTTCGATGAGCTTTGCGCGCCACATGGCAGCGTCCCCAAAGCGGGTATCGAGTGTTGCCGCATGATAAGACAGAAGGGGTGTGACAGCACAGCCGCGTGCGGTCAGGGTTTCGATGACCGGCATGACCTTGCCAAATGTGCAGAATGATCCGGTCAGCGCGAAGCCGATACGAAGCGGGGAAGTCATAGCACACCCTCCTCCTGCAAAATGGTGCAGACCGTGTCATGGATGGCGCGTGCAGCCGAAAGCGGCGCGACCCGTCCGGGCAGGGAGAGCGCATGCAGCACACGGCAGTCCGGCGGAAGCTGGACATCCGGGGAGATGCCGCCGGGGAGGGAGGCGAGGTCGATCACCAGGCAGTCCGGCTTGAGCTCCGCCAGCTCGGGCGCTCCAAGTACGGGTGCGGGGACGGTGTTGAAGATCAGCTCGAAGCCGCTGAGCTGCCCTGTCAAATGGCGTGTGTCGAGCGACGGCATGCCAGATGCATCGATACGGGCGAAATCGCGCGGCGAACGCGCGGAAACCGTCACATGCGCGTCCAGTGCGCGCAGTTTGCGCGCGAGCAGCGCGCCGATCCGCCCGCAGCCGATGACAAGGCAGCGCGCACCTTGCAGGGTGTACGGGGTCTGTTCCATGGCGAGTTGTATGGCACCCTCGCAGGTAGGGAGATCGTTTACGTTCTGCGCCTTGCCCATGCTGCATAAGATGGGCGCAGGAGGCGATTTGATGCAGGGAAGCAAGGTTTTGGAAAGGGGCATCCTGCGTGGGCTGGTGCTGGCGCTGCATGAGCGGGGGGCGGTCACGGAAGCGGTGTACCGTGCGCTGCTCGAGCAGGTGCGCTGATGGCGCGGCTGCGGGTGGCGGCGTACTGCCGCGTGTCCACCGACCAGACCGACCAGCTGCACTCGCTTGCGGCGCAGCAGCGGTATTTTGCGGATTATATTGCCGCGCACCCGGAGTGGGAGAATGCGGGTATCTGGGCGGATGAGGGGATCAGCGGCACCTCGACCGCCAAACGGAAACAGTTCCGCGCGCTGATGGCGGCGGCGGAAAACGGCGAAATCGACCTGATTTTGACTAAGGAGGTGTCGCGTTTTGCGCGCAACACGGTTGATACACTGGAATACACCCGCAAATTGCGGGCATGGGGCGTGGGCGTGCTGTTTTTAAATGACAACATTGACACGCGCGCAGGCGAGGGTGAGTTCCGGCTGACCATCATGGCGAGTGTGGCGCAGGAGGAGAGCCGCAAGACCTCGGAGCGCGTCAAATGGGGGCAGCGGCGATCGATGGAGCGCGGGGTAGTGTTCGGCGCGCCGGCGCCTTACGGTTACCGCCTGTCGGGCGGCGTACTGACCGTGCGCGAGGAGCAGGCAGCGGTCGTACGCCGTGTATACCATCTGTTCCTGGACGAGGGCAAAGGGACGCACGTCATTGCAAAGCAGCTGACCGTGGAAGGGGTCCCCACGCCCCGGGCGAAGGGGAGTGCGTGGTCGTCCACCATGGTGCTGCGGCTGCTGCGCAATGAGAAGTACTGCGGCGACCTGCTGCAAAAAAAGACCTGTACGCCGGATTTCCTGACGCATAAAAAAGTGCGCAACTGCGGGCAGGAGGCGCAGGTGTATCTGCGCGGCCACCATGAAGCGATTATTAGCCGCGCGCAGTTTGCAGCCGTTCAACAGGAGCTGGTGCGCCGCGGCAGCGGACGGACACGGCATTCCGCACGGTACTGGTGCTCGGGCAAGGTGCGGTG
>DXIC01000016.1 GCA_019113065.1 Candidatus Agathobaculum stercoravium | reverse complement strand
GAACCACACGATGACCAGCACGATGATCGTGTCCATATCCAGCTTGAGGTTTTGCAGACGTCCGGACAGCCCGCGCGAAAGCCCGGAAAACAGGGGGGCGGTGTGGCCGCCCTCCGCGTGGGGTGCGGCGTGCGGCGGGTCGTTATGTAGCGGCGGCGCATCTGCGTCCGCCGCGGCAAGGTATCGGTTATACAAAAGCGTTCGCTCCTCCTTCCCGGGTCAAAGCGGTTGCGGCGTGTTGCTGTCGGGCGGCGGGCTGCCGCCGTCCGTGTGCCCCATCTGGCCGATCTGTCCCATGGCCGCGCGCGCCATACGCGCCATGCTGACCAGCCGCAGGGCGTGGTCAAACTGCCCTGCGACCTCGTCCGTGACGAACGGCTTGAGCGCGCCCAGCAGGGCGCGCTTTTCCTGCCGCACTGCGCCCTGCCCGCTCTGCACGATCGCCCCGATGACCGGCAGGGCGCGCTGCATCATGTCGGCCGTGGGGTCGTAATCATTTGCGGGCGGGGGAGCGGGCTGCCCCATACCGCCCAGTATGCCGGAGACGGCCTGCATGGCGTTTTGCAGCGCCTCCGGGTCGCTCAGCAGCGAGGAAAGCATATCGTTGTCCATGCGGCCTGCCCTCCCTTATTTGCGGAAAATCTGCCGGAGCTGCTGCGCAAGGCGCGCGCCCTCCTGCGTCTGCATGAACTGCTGCGCCAGCCGCGCAGCTTCTCCCATGTCGCCGCGCTGGGCGGCCTGCGCCGCGTGCTCGAGCGCTTCGGCGTGCTGTGAGGAGATCACCTGCGCGGCCTTTTTGCCGTCCGGCGTGTGCAGCGCGGCGCGCAGCTGCTCTACGGTGTCCTGCCCGCCGGCCTGCGATGCAAGGCGGCGGAGGATTTCATTCTGATCGGGCATTGGTTACCATCCCTTTCCATGCTTTGTTTATTGCCAGTATATGCCCGGCGGGGAAAAAATGTGTTTTCCCGGGTTTACAAGCGTGCGCCCACGGTGTAAAATACTGCTATCGCGGCGAAAGGGGCGGTACGGCTTGAAGATACTGGTGTTTACCGATTCGCACGGCTATAATATGGGTATGGCCTATGCGGTCGACCGGGAAAAGCCGGATGCGGTTTTGCATCTGGGCGACCACGCGGACGATGCGCAGGATCTCGGACGTGCCTTCCCGGGGCTGGTTATCATCAGCGTGCGCGGCAACAACGATTACGGAACGGATGCGCCGCTGTTCTGTGTGACCACCCTCGGCGGCGTGCGGATGTATCTGACGCACGGCCACCGCGAACGGGTGTACGGCGGCTCGTGCGGCATTGTGGCGCAGCGCGCCCGCGAGGAGGGCTGTGCGCTTGCGTTTTTCGGGCATACGCACCGCGTGCAGGTTGAGCGGAAGGACGGCGTGCTGGTGTGCAATCCGGGCAGCATCAGCCTGCCGCGCGGCGGCCCGGCAAGCTACGGGCGGCTGACGGTCGAAAACGGGCAGGCACAGCTGCTCGAGATCCTCGACGAGGACGGCGGCCTGCTCCGATTGGATAAAATAACGGGACGGTAAGGGGAAAACAACATGCTTTTGACCATCGACGTAGGCAATACCAACATGGTATTTGGATTATATGAAGGGGATAAGCTGCGCGGCTCGTTCCGCATTTCGACCAACGCCGAGCGCACCTCGGACGAGCTGGGCATGCAGATTTCGCAGTATTACCATTTCCACGGCATCGACCGCACTGAGACCCATGCGGTTATTATCGCGTCGGTCGTGCCGCCGGTGATGTATACGCTGATCAACGCGATCCGCAAGTACCTGCGCGTGCAGCCGCTGGTCGCGGGGCGCGATGTGGATATCGGCATTGAGAACAAATACGCCAACCCGCGTGAGGTTGGCGCGGACCGCCTGGTCAACGCGGTCAGCGCGGTGCGCAAATACGGCAAGCCGCTGGTCATTGTGGATATCGGCACCGCAACCACCTTTGACGCGATCGATGCAGACGGCGCATATCAGGGCGGCGCGATCTTCCCGGGGCTCAAGGTCGCGATGGAGGCGCTGTTCCTCAAGGCGTCCAAGCTGCCGCGCGTGGACATCGAGCGGCCCGAGCACGCCATCGGCAAGACGACCGTGCAGTCCATGCAGTCGGGCGCGGTGCGCGGCTATGTGGGTGCGCTGACCGGCATCATTACGGATATCCAGAACGAACTGGGCGGCAATGCGCGCGTGGTCGCGACCGGCGGCATGGGGCGCATGATGGCCGCCTACTGCGACCTGATCGACGAGGTCGACCCCAACCTGACGCTCGAAGGCCTGCGCCTGATCTACGAGAACAACAGGCCTGCGTTCGCGGGCTGCCATCTGGACGGCGAGGACGAGCCTGAAGGGGTGGAATGGCGTGAGGGAAAATAAGTACGACAACCCGGTGTTTTTTGCGAAATATGCGCAGATGGACCGCTCCCGCCTGGGGCTCAAAGGCGCGGGGGAGTGGCAGACACTGGAGCCGATGCTGCCGGACTTTGCCGGGCGGGATGTGCTCGACCTCGGCTGCGGCTACGGCTGGCACTGCGCGTACGCAGCCGAACACGGCGCGCGCTCGGTGCTCGGGCTGGACATTTCCCGGAAAATGCTTGCGGTCGCGCGCGAGCAGCATGCCGCGCCGGTGATCGAGTACCGGCAGGCGGCGATGGAGGAGGCGGACTTCGCGGACGGCTCGTTCGACGTGGTGCTCAGCTCGCTGGCGTTCCACTATGTCGTGGACTTCGGGGCGCTCGTGCGCAAGACTGCGCGCTGGCTGCGGCCGGGCGGGGACTTTGTGTTCTCGTGCGAGCATCCGGTGTTCACCGCCGAGGGCTCGCAGGACTGGTACCGCGATGAAAACGGCAATATCCTGCACTTCCCGGTGGACAATTACTATATCGAGGGCGAGCGGCAGGCGGTGTTCCTCGGCGAGCGGGTGACCAAGTATCACCGCACGCTGACGAGCTATGTAGGCGCGCTGCTGTCGAACGGCTTTGCGCTGACCGGGCTGGCCGAGCCCCAGCCGCCGCAGGAGATGGTCGACACCATCCCGGATATGGCGGACGAACTGCGCCGCCCGATGATGCTGATCCTTGCGGCCAAAAAACAATAGAAAAAGAGCCTGTCAGCTGACAGGCTCTTTTCATGTATTTATTTCGCAATGGGGTAGGAGGGGCACACCGCGCCGAGCGGGCAGCCCTCGCATTTGGGGCTGCGGGCGGTGCAGTGCTCGCGGCCGAACAGCACCAGCCGGTGGCAGAAGTCCGAGGACTCCGCGGGGGCGATCAGACCCCGCAGCGCGTTTTCCACCTTGACCGGGTCTTTCTCGTTTTTGACAAACCCCAGCCGGTTGGACAGGCGGATGCAGTGCGTGTCGGTCACGATAGCGGGCTTGCCGAAGATGTCGCCTAAAATCAGGTTCGCGGTCTTGCGGCCGACGCCGGGGAGCTTGAGCAGATCCTCCATATTGTCCGGCACCTTGCCGTCAAACTCGCTCAGCAGCATGACCGCGCAGGCCTTGAGGTCGCGCGCCTTGGTGCGGAACAGGCCGCAGGTCTTGATCGCCTCGGCGATGTCCTCCTCGGGCGCTTCCGCGAAGCTCTCGAGCGTGGGGTACTGCCGGAACAGCGTTTCGGTTACAATATTGACGCGCGCATCCGTGCACTGGGCGGACAGGCGCGTGGCAAACAGCAGCTCGTAATCGTGCGTATAGTGCAGCGCGCAGGCCGCGTCCGGGTAAACGGTTTTGAGCAGCTCTGTCACGGCGGCGGCGCGTTCCTTTTTCGTCATAAAACAACAACTCCCGACAGCATAGATGGTATAATCATATCACAATTGTGCAAAAATGCAAGATGCACCGGCCTATTTAACATTTTTAACATAAAGGGCTGTCAGGACAGGGGAAAATCTATCTGTTTGCCAATAGAATAAAGTGTTAAAATGTGGTTTAATAAAAAGACAGAAACTATCTCACGTTGTGATGGAGGTTGAAATATGGTACGCGAGGCAATGGAATTTGTAAAGGCGTATGATCCGGAACTCGGCAAGCTGATCCAGGCAGAGTATGACCGTCAGGCGCGCAACATCGAACTGATCGCTTCCGAGAATATCGTCAGTGAAGCGGTAATGGCTGCGATGGGGTCGGTGCTCACCAATAAATATGCGGAAGGTTACCCGGGCAAGCGCTATTACGGCGGCTGCGAATGTGTCGACGAGGTCGAGAACCTTGCAATCAAACGTGTGTGTGAAGTATTCGGCGCCAAGTACGCCAACGTGCAGCCCCACTCGGGCGCGCAGGCGAACATGGCGGTCTATCAGGCGCTGTGCCAGCCGGGCGACACCGTGCTGGGCATGAGCCTGGATAACGGCGGCCACTTGACGCACGGCTCGCCGGTCAACCAGTCCGGCCTGCTGTACCATATCGTGCCCTACGGCGTGGACGACAACGGCTATATCGATTATGACGCGCTGCGCGACCTCGCTAAGAAGGAGCAGCCCAAGATGATCATTGCGGGCGCTTCCGCGTATCCGCGTGCGATCGACTTTGCCAAGTTCGCGGAGATCGCGCACGAGGTCGGCGCGTACCTGTTCGTCGACATGGCGCACATCGCGGGCCTGGTTGCAGCCGGCCTGCACATGAACCCGCTGCCGTATGCGGACGTGGTCACCACCACCACGCATAAGACGCTGCGCGGCCCGCGCGGCGGCGTCATCCTCTCGAACAACGAGGAGCTGGGCAAGAAGTTCAACAAGGCCATCTTCCCGGGCACGCAGGGCGGCCCGCTCGAGCATGTGATCGCGGCCAAGGCGGTCTGCTTCGGCGAGGCGCTCAAACCCGAGTTCAAGGCATACCAGCAGAAGGTCATCACCAACGCCAAGGCGCTGGCAAACGCGTTGCTGAACCAGGGCTTCGACCTGGTTTCCGGCGGCACCGACAACCACCTCATGCTGATCGACCTGCGCAAGACCGGCGTCACCGGCAAGGAGCTCCAGCGCCGTCTGGATGAGGTGTATATCACCGCAAACAAGAACACCATCCCGAACGACCCGGAAAGCCCGTTCGTGACCTCCGGCCAGCGCGTCGGCACCCCGGCTGTCACCTCGCGCGGCTTCGGCGAGCCTGAGATGCTGCATATCGCAGAGTTCATCTGGCAGGCTGCGACCGATTTCGAGAACAAGGCGGAAGAGATCCGTCACAATGTCTGCGACATCTGCGCGAGCTACCCGATCTATTAAGCCCCCAAACACCGTTTCCCCATAGGGGGAGCGGTGTTTTTTGTCGAAATAAACTGGACAATGCGCTCCTTTTGCAGGTCGGTTTTGTAAAAGTTTTGTAGAAAATAAACAAAAACCTTGCGATTCTCCACAGATATGATATACTATATTGGAAAAGGTTACTATGCGCCAATGGAAGGGCCAGAATTTAAACAAAGGGGAAATGCAGTTATGGCAATGGAACTGAAGCTGACCGGACTTAAGGGTTTTGTAGGAGAAGAGGAGCTTGCGTGCATGGCGCCGCTGGTGCAGGCGGCGCAGGATACCCTGCACGCCGGTACGGGCGCAGGAAACGACTTCCTGGGCTGGGTGAACCTGCCCGAGGACTATGACAAGGAGGAGTTCGCCCGCATCAAGGCGGCGGCAAAGAAGATCCAGCAGACCTGTGATGTGCTGGTCGTGATCGGCATCGGCGGCTCGTATCTGGGTGCGCGCGCAGCGATCGAGTTTGTCAACGGCCAGATGTACAACGGCGTCCGCCCGGAGGGCATCCCGGAAGTATACTTTGTCGGCAGCAACATCTCGTCGTCCTATCTCAACGACGTGGTCAAGATCATCGGCGAGCGCGATTTCTGCATCAACGTGATCTCCAAGTCGGGCACGACGACCGAACCGGCCATCGCGTTCCGCATTTTCAAAAAGCTGTGCGAGGACAGATACGGCAAGGAAGGCGCAAAGGACCGCATCTTTGCCACCACCGACAAGGCGCGCGGCGCGCTCAAAAAGCTGGCGGACGACGAGGGCTATGAGACCTTTGTCGTGCCGGACGACGTCGGCGGCCGTTTCTCCGTGCTGACCGCGGTCGGCCTGCTGCCGATGGCGGCGGCCGGTGTGGACATCGACGCGGCCATGGCGGGCGCGGCGGAAGCGCGTAAGGCCTTCCTGACCGGCACTGACCACGACTGCGCGAAGTACGCGGCGCTGCGCAACATCCTGCACCAGAAGGGCAAGGCGATGGAGATCCTCGTCAACTATGAGCCTGCGCTCGTCATGCTGGGCGAGTGGTTCAAGCAGCTGTTCGACGAGTCCGAGGGCAAGGATCATAAGGGCCTATTCGCGACCTCGGCCAATTTCTCGACCGACCTGCACTCAATCGGCCAGTTTATCCAGGACGGCACGCGCAACATGTTCGAGACCGTTGTCTGGGTGCGCGAGCCGCGCTCGGAGAGCTATATCGAGGAGACCGCCGAGGATATCGACGGCCTGAACTACCTTGCGGGCAAGAGCGTGCAGTTCGTCAACTCCAAGGCCTATCAGGGCACGCTGATGGCGCATATGGACGGCGGCACGCCCAACATCATCGTCGAGATCGACAAGGCGGACGCATGGCACTTCGGCTATCTCGTGTACTTCTTCGAGAAGGCGTGCGGCATTTCCGGCTACCTGCTGGGCGTCAACCCGTTCAACCAGCCGGGCGTTGAGGCGTACAAGAAGAACATGTTTGCCCTGCTCGGCAAGCCGGGCTTTGAGGAACGCCGCAAAGAACTCGAGGCAAGACTCGTTTAAAGCAAATCGTTTTCCTGTATCAAATCCGAGGTGTATGCCCTCGGATTTGATGAACCCGGCCGCAGAATGCGGCCGGGTTCTGTTTTATGCGAGGGAATGGAGCGGAGGAAGATGCCCCTTTTGTTCGCCGCGCGGCTATGGTATACTGGAGGCAGGATGGAGGAAGCAAAATGAAATTGCCGAGGAAATGGTCCGAGATCGGGCACAGTGTGCTGCTCGCAGGTGTGATCGGGCTTCTTCTCGAGCTGCTGTTTTGGATACCGAACATGGAGGTCGGCTGGAAGGATACCGCGGCTGCCGGTTGGATGGTGGTGAATATTGTGCTTGCGTTCGGCGGATTGTCGCTTTTGAAGTGGAAATGCCGCTGCCCACACTGCGCCGGATGGAGCGCGCCGCCGTGGCCGCGGTCGGAAGATGCCGTCCGGTTCTGCCCGCGCTGCGGCAACAGGCTGGAATACGACGATACATAACAAATGGAGGGAAAATGATAAAAAAGGACAGGATAGCGGGATTTCAAACGTGGTTTTTATATTTCTGGACGTATTGCGTGCTTGGCTGGTGCTATGAGGTGTTCCTTGAGGTTGTGGTGTACCGCTGGGGCTTTTCCAACCGCGGCTTTTTGCTGGGGCCGTATTTACCGGTGTACGGCGTGGGCGCGCTGCTCATCCTGGGGTGCCTCGGCAGGCTGAAAAGCAGGCCGCTCCGTGTGGGGCGGGTGAACGTCATGCCGGCAGTGGTGTTCCTCGCGGTGGTGGCGCTGACGACCGTGGTCGAGCTGATTGCGAGCTACCTGCTCGAGTGGACGACCGGCGGCTGGCTGTGGGACTACACGCGCTATGCCATCCAGTGGCAGGGGCGCATCTGCCTGAGCGCGAGCCTGCGGTTCGGCGTGGGCGGTATGGTCATCCTGTACCTCTTGCAGCCGCTGCTCGAAAAGGGCATGGACAAGCTGGGCGCAAAACGGCGGAAGATCGTGTTTGCCGTGCTGTTTTCCGTGTTCGTGCTGGACTGCATTGTGCGGGTGATCCGCTTATAACATGACAGGGAAGGGATAACCATGAAGAAAATCTATCTTGCGGGCTTTGATGTGTTCGCGCCGGACGCCAAACAGCGCGGCGCAAAGATGAAAATGATGTGTGCGGAGCGCGGGTTTATCGGTCTGTACCCGTTCGACAACGAGGCGGATAACGCGCCGGATATTTTCACCGGCAACTGCGGCCTGATCGACCAGGCGGATATTGTGATCGCGAACCTCAACCCCTTCCGCGGGGACGAGCCGGACAGCGGCACCTGCTTTGAGGTCGGCTACGCTTACGCCAAGGGCAAAACCGTATACGGCTATGTGTCCGATGCCCGTACGCTGCGGGAAAAGCTGGGCGATCAGGATAAGGACGGCTTTTCGGTCGAGGATTTCGGGCTGCCGCTCAATCTGATGCTTGCGTGCGCGGCGAAGGTCGTCGAGGGCGATTTTGCAAAAGCACTTGCTGTCTGCGCGGCCGAGCAGGCATAACGGAAACAAAATAAGGCACACTAAGTCCCGGTGATTTGTGATGAAAAAACAAACAGCGGGGCTTTTCCTTTTGGGCGCGGGCGGCTATTCGCTGCTCGAGATCGCGTGGCGCGGCTACACCCACTGGAGCATGGCGCTGACCGGCGGCGCGGTGCTGGTGGGCCTCGCCCGCCTGCGCGGACGCGTCAGGGATGAAAAGCCGCTCGCGCGCTGCCTGTGCGGTGCGGCGTGCATCACGGCGGCGGAATATGTGGTCGGCTGCACGGTCAACCGTGTGTATCATATGAACGTATGGGACTATTCGCGCGAACGCGGCAACATCCAGGGGCAGGTCTGCCCCAAATACGCTGCGCTATGGGTGGCGCTCGCCGCCCCGTTTATGCTGCCCAAATAAAACCCTTGCAATGCAGGGTGCGGCGGGCGTATAATGGCGTTGGCAATATGCCGGAAAAGGAGATGCACCATGCTGATCGCAGTCAATGCAGGGAACAGCCGGGTTTTACTGGGCGGCTATGAGGGAGACGAGCAGGTTTTTGCCGCTTCCATCGCGACCGATCCCAGACAGATGCCGGAGGATTATGCTTGCAGGTTGCAGCAGGTGCTTGGGCTGTATGGCGTGGAGGCCGGACGCATTCACGGTGCGGTCATCGGTTCGGTGGTGCCGGACATGGTGGCGGTGCTGGAGGCGGCGCTGCGGCTCCTCGGCGTAAGCGAAGTGGTCGAGGTATCGAGCGGGGTCAAAACCGGGCTGAACATCCGGTCCGAGCAGCCCCGGCAGGTCGGTTCGGACCGCGTGGCGGGCGCTGTGGCGGCGCGCGCCAAGGGCAGGCTGCCTTGTGTTGTGGTGAGCCTGGGCACGGCGACGACCTTTACCGCACTCGATCAAACGGGCGCGCTGGTCGGCTCTGCGATCACCGCAGGCGTGCAGCTGAGTGTGGAAGCGCTGCGTATGCAGGCGGCGCAGTTGCCCATGGTGGCGCTCGAGGCGAAGGAAGAAAGCATCCTTGCGCGGAACACGGTGGACGCAATGCGCGTCGGCGCGTTATACGGCGCAGCGGCGCTCGTGGAGGGCATGGTTGCGCGCTTCGCGGATGCGCTGGGGCAGCAGCCGCATGTGGTCGTCACGGGCGCGTGTGCGTCGCTGGTGACGCGCTATCTCCGCGTGCCGTACGAGCATGATGAAAACCTTGTACTGGACGGCCTGCGCCTGATCTGGGAGAAAAACCACCCTGTCCGGTAAATTGCCGAAATAAGCCCTGTACCCGACGACAAGGGCGGGACGGGAGCAGGAGGAAACTGAATATGAAAAGCAAGACCTTTAACATCCGGACGATGACACAGCTTGCGCTGCTCACAGCGGTCACGCTGGTGCTGGCGTATACGCCGATCGGCTATCTGCCGCTCGGGCCGTTCAACGTGTCCTTCCTGTCTGTGCCGGTGTGCATCGGCGCGGTGGTCATGGGGCCGGGGGTCGGCGCGTTCCTCGGGCTGGTGTTCGGCCTGACGAGCTTCGGCAACGCTTTAAGCGGCGGCTCGGTGATGGGCGTGGCGCTGATGTCGGTCAGCCCGGTGGGCTATTTTGTGCAGTCGGTCGTGGGCCGCGTGCTCATGGGCCTGTGCACGGGCCTGATCTTCCGCGCGGTGCGCAGGGTGGACAAGCGCGGCTTTGCCAGCTATGTGGCCGGCGCAGTGAGCGCGCCGCTGCTCAACACCGTGTTTTACATGGGGCTGATGTGCCTGATCTTCTACAACTGCGACTATGTGCAGAATATGATCGCCACAACTGGGGCGACCAACCCCATCCTGTTCGTGCTGGCGGTCGTCGGCGTGCAGGGCGTGATCGAGGTGCTGGTGTGCGGTGTGATCGGTACGATCATCAGCAAGGCAGTCGATACGGCGCTGGGGCGCAGGAAATCGGTACAGGCATCCGGCAAGCCTGTCGAAATGCCTATGCAGGATAAAACGGCTGAAAATTGAAAATAGAACCGGAAACGGCGGTTTCTCCCAATTTGTGCGGGGAAACCGCCGTTTTGGTGCGTTAGAAAACCTTTCCACGGCCAAAGCCTGAACACACAGCCAAAAATCCCAAGGGAATAGCAAAGGTTCACAGGCTTGTTCCCTGCCCGCGTGTGGCATAGTAAACCGCGGAGGTGAAAAAAGTGCATCAAAGCAAAGCGAAAAAAATCGCAATTTCCTTGCTTCTGACCCTGGCGATGCTGGTTTCCGCGCAGGCGGCGGAAATTTCCTCACTCATCCCGATCGGCCACACGGTGGGCATCCAGATGAGTGCGGAGGGCGTGCTGGTCGTGCAGCTGGACGACGTGCAGACGGCGGACGGCGCGGCCTGCCCGGCGCGGGAGGCCGGCATTGCGGAGGGCGATCTGATCGTCAGCGTAAACGGCGCCTTGGTCAGCTCCAACGATGATCTGCAAAAACAGATCGCGCTTTCCGGTGGGCAGCCGGTGGAGCTTGAGCTGGTGCGCGATGGCGAGCACCAGACTGTGACCGCAGCCCCGTGCGCGGATGAGGACGGCGTGTACCGCATCGGCATACTCGCGCGTGACAGCATGGCCGGCATCGGCACGCTGACCTATGTCGATCCGGAGACCGGCGAATACGGTTCGCTCGGCCACGGCATCTGTGACAGCGAGACCGGCGTGCTCATGCCGCTGAAGGACGGCAGCCTGATCTATTCGGTTGTCGGCTCGGTGCAGCGCGGCGAGGTAGGCGAGCCGGGTGCGCTGCAAGGCGAATTCCAAACCGGCAGCACGGTCGGCACGGTGGAAGAAAATACCGGAAGCGGTATTTTCGGCACCATGACGGACAGCTCGCTGTACACGTCGCTGGAATCCGTCCCGGTCGCATCCGATGACGAGATCCAGACAGGCGATGCGGAGATCCTGTCCAATGTGGAGGGTGACGCGGTCGAAAAGTATTCTGTGCAGGTCGTCAAGGTTTATCCGGCGGACGATGAGTATGGCCGCGGCATGATGCTGCGCGTCACCGACCAGGAACTGCTGGACAAGACCGGCGGCATCGTACAGGGTATGAGCGGCTCGCCGGTATTGCAGAACGGCAAAATCATCGGCGCGGTGACCCACGTTCTGGTAAATGATCCCACCTGCGGCTATGCGATCAGTATCGGGCGCATGCTCGAGGAAATGACGAATGACTGAATATGCTGACGGATTCTGCGGAATTTGTCGAAAAAATGGGGATTATGTCGAACAAAAAATCCGGCTTTTCCGACATTGTCCTTGAAAAATATGGAAGTATATGGTAAATTTATGACAACAAGGACAGAACAATCTTTTCGGAAAGCTGGTAGTGACAACATGGAACAAAAAATCCGAGTATTGCTTGCAGATGACGACAGCGAATTTTGCGCACGCATGGCGGCGGCGCTGGAGAATGCCGGGGATATGGAACTGGCCGGCATTGCGGAGGACGGCGGGAAGGCGCTTGCCGCAGTGGGCGAGCTGCATCCCGACCTGCTGATCATTGATCTGGTGCTGCCGGTGCTGGACGGCATCACGGTGCTCAGCCGCCTGCACGCGCAGGAGCAGAAAATGCCGGTGACCGTCGTGCTCTCGGCGTTTGCCAGCCCGCAGGCCGGTGCGGACTGCACGGCGCTGGGCGTGGATATGTTCCTGCGCAAGCCGATGGAGGCGGAAGCGGTGTGCGAGCGCATCCGCATGTGGCGCGCGGGCAAGCAGGAGGCCGAAAAAGCGGGGGAAGCCGTGGCGCTCGAGGTGCGTGTGACCGAGGTGATCCATCAGGTCGGCGTACCGGCGCATATCAAGGGCTACCAATATCTGCGCGAAGCGATCATGATGGCGGTCAAGGACATGGATGCGGTCAGCGCGATCACCAAGGTACTGTACCCGTCCATTGCGAAAAAGTATAAGACCACCTCCTCGCGCGTCGAACGTGCGATCCGCCATGCAATCGAGGTCGCGTGGGACCGCGGCGATATCGAGACGCTGCAAAGCTATTTCGGCTACACGGTGTCGGGCGTCAAGGGCAAGCCGACAAATTCGGAATTCATCTCGATGATAGCAGACCGCCTGCGCCTGCAAATGCGGTTCGGCAGCTGAAAAAATCTGTTTTGGGGACGGGGCATGCGCCCTGTCCCTTATTTTGTCTGGAAATGCGCACGCCAATAGGATATAATAAATAATAAGAAAATATTGTTGAATGATGAGGACTGAACGCATGAAAATCATGGTGATAGACGGCAACAGCATACTCAACCGCGCGTTTTACGGCGTGCGGCAGCTGTCCAACCACGAAGGGCTGCCGACCAATGCGGTTTACGGCTTCCTTGCCACGCTGTTCAAATTGCAGGACGACGAAAAGCCCGACCGTACGGTCGTCTGCTTTGACGTGAAGGAAAAGACCTTCCGCCATTTGAAATTCGATTCCTATAAGGCCACGCGCAAGGGCATGCCGGACGAGCTGGCGGCGCAGCTGCCGGTGATGAAGCAGGTGCTCGACGCGATGGGGCTCGTGCGCTGCGAGCTGGCGGGCTACGAGGCAGACGACCTGATCGGCACGATCAGCCGCCGCGCGGACGAGCACGGCGACAGCTGCGTGATCGTCACGGGCGACCGGGACAGTTTGCAGCTGGTCGGCGGCGGCACGACTGTCCGCCTGGTCGCGACCCGCATGGGGCAGACCACCTACGAGACCTATGATACCGAGAAGTTCCGCGAAAAATACGGGTTCGACCCGATTTACCTGATCGACCTGAAAGCCTTGATGGGCGACTCGTCGGACAACATACCGGGCGTGCCGGGCATCGGCGAAAAGACCGCCATGCAGCTGCTGCACGATTTCGGCTCGCTGGACGGCGTGTATGCGCATCTGGACGACCCGAAGATCAAAAAAGGCGCGCGCGCCAAGCTGGAAGCGGGCGAGCAGTCCGCAAAGGACAGCTATTGGCTTGCGACCATCGACCGCAACGCGCCGCTTGAGCTGGACGTGGAAAATCTGCCCGAAGCGCACATGGACGAAACCGCGCTGTACGAGCTGCTGACCCGGTTGGAGTTTAAGAATTACATCAAGCGGCTGGGCCTCAGCGGCGAGAGCGCCGCGCCCAAGCTGCCCGCGGTCAAGGCACAGCGCATCGGGACTGCTGCGGAGGCGTTCGCGCTGCTCGACGCGCTGACTGCCGCCGACCGCGTATTCGCGCTTGTGCCCGAGACGCTGGGCGCCCTCTGCCTGCTGGACGGGGAGACCGCGAACGTGCTGTTCGCGGACGATTTCGGGGAAGCGGACTGGGATTCCATCCTGCGCCGCCTGTTCGACGGCTCGGTCGAGCTTGTACTGCACGACGCCAAGCCCGCCATCGCGGCGCTGCTCGCGCGCGGCATCCAGCCAGAAGGGATCAAATTCGACACCTGCATCGCGGCTTATCTGATCGACCCGACCCAGTCGGGCTACGACCTGCCGCGCGTGGCGCTTGCCTACTGCAATACCGAGCTGCCCGCGCTCGATCTGGACGACCCGGCGGCGGTTTCGCCGCTCGGCGGGCAGGAGCAGGCGATGGAGGCCTGCGCGCAGCATGTGAGCGCGGTGCGCGCGATCTACACCGAGGCTGCGGACAGGATCGAGCAGCTCGGCATGCGCAAGCTGTATTATGAGATCGAGCTGCCGCTCCTGCGCATCCTTGCGGAGATGGAAGTCGCGGGCTGTGCGGTCGCGCCGGATGAGCTGCGCGCCTTCGGCGACAAGCTGGACGCGCGCATCGAGGTGCTGGTCAGCCAGATCTATGAGGACGCGGGCGGCGAATTCAACATCAACTCCACCCGCCAGCTGGGCGAGGTGCTGTTTGAAAAGCTCGGCCTGCCGGCGCAGAAAAAGACCAAGACCGGGTATTCCACCAATGTGGACGTGCTGGAAAAGCTCGCGGGCCTGCACCCGATCATCCCGGTGATTCTGGAATACCGCCAGCTGACCAAGCTCAAGAGCACCTATGTCGAGGGGCTTTTGAAGGTCATCAGCCCGAAGGACGGGCGCATCCACACCCATTTTCAACAGACCGTGACCGCGACCGGCCGCCTGTCCTCGACCGACCCGAACTTGCAGAACATCCCGGTGCGCACCGAGCTGGGGCGCGAGCTGCGCCGCATGTTTGTTGCGCCGGATGACGACCATGTGCTGATCGACGCGGACTATTCGCAGATCGAGCTGCGCGTGCTTGCGCATATCTCGCAGGACGAGCATATGATCGAGGCGTTCCGCTCGGGCAAGGATATCCATGCCGCGACCGCGGCCAAGGTGTACCATGTGCCGATCGAGCAGGTCACGCCGCAGATGCGCTCGTCGTGCAAGGCGGTCAACTTCGGCATCGTGTACGGCATTTCCGATTTCTCGCTCGCGCAGGACATCGGCGTGACGCGCAAGGAGGCGGGCGAATTCATCCGCACCTACCTAGCCACCTATCCGGGCGTTGCAAAGTATATGGACGACATCAAGGAGAGTGCGAAGGAAAAGGGTTATGTGACTACGCTGTTCGGCCGCCGCCGCGCGCTGCCCGAGCTGCAAAGCCGTAATTTTAACATCCGTTCGTTCGGCGAGCGTGTGGCGATGAACACGCCCATCCAGGGCACTGCGGCGGACATCATCAAGATCGCCATGGTGCGCGTGCGCGACCGGCTGGTGCGCGAGGGGCTGGAAAGCCGCCTGATCTTGCAGGTGCACGACGAACTCATCCTCGAAGCGCCCAAATCCGAGCAGGAAGAGGCAATGCGGCTGCTCAAAGAGGAGATGGAGGCTGCGTTCCAGATGGACGCGCCGCTTGTGGCGGAGGCCAAGGCGGGACATAGCTGGTACGACACAAAATAGTCTCGTTAGCAAGGCGCAAAGCGCCTTGCTAACGAAAGGGACGCACCGCGCGGGGCGCGGATGCGTCCCGGACTACGAAAAGTTCCGACAAGCGAAACTTTTCTTCGTACTGGTATAAAAAGTCCGGCAAAGCTGGACTTTTTATGATCATTGCGGACAAGCCGCAATGATCTGTCAAATGCGCGCCTGACGGCGCGGACAGAGCGGTATTTTCAAGGAGAATGATAGATGGACAAGATTATTTTTATCTGCACGGGGAACACCTGCCGGTCGCCGATGGCGGAGGGGCTGTTCCGCGCGCACGGCGGGGAGGATAAAACCGGCTTGACGGCGGCATCCGCGGGCCTGTTCACGCAGGACGGCATGCCAGCTTCGCAAAACGCTGTTGCGGCGGCGGCCGAGCTGGGTGCGGACATCACTGCGCACCGCTCGCGCATGCTCACGCCCGAACTGGCGCGGGACGCGCGCTATCTGGTCTGCATGACCGGCGCGCATTACGACCGCCTGTGCGAGCTGTTCCCGGACTGCGCGGACAAGGTGTTCACCCTGCTGCCCGAGGACATCTCCGACCCGTTTGGCGGCGATCTGGAAACCTACCGCCGCGCAGCGGCCGAGATAGACAAAGGCGTGCGCAGCATCATTGAGAGGCTGGCAAAATGACGGTTGTACCGATGGAGGAGCGGCACCTGGACACGCTCGCGGAAATCGAAAAAGCGTGCTTCCACGCGCCGTGGAGTGCGGACATGCTGCGTGAGGAACTCGGAAAGGGCATTTTCCTCGTCGCGGAGCAGGACGGCGCGGCGGTGGGCTATGTGGGCTGCCAGACCGTGCTCGACGAGGGGTACATCACCAATGTTGCGGTGTCGCCCGCCTGCCGGCGGCAGGGTATCGGCCGCGCGCTGATTGCGGAACTGACCGAGCGGGCGAAGCGGGCGGGGCTGGCCTTTGTCACGCTCGAGGCGCGCGCGTCCAACGCGCCTGCAATCACGCTGTATGAGGGCGCGGGCTTCCGGCGGGTCGGCGTGCGTAAAAACTTTTACACCGCCCCGGCAGAGGATGCGGTGCTGATGACGCTGTTTTTGAAGGAGTGAAGCACGTGGAGATCAAATTTGTCGATGCGGAGGATGCCGACCTGCTGATGCTCGCGGCGAAGCTGGACGAATATTATTTTGCAATCGTGGGCGAGGTACATAAGCGGTACGCAAAGTACAACGACCCGCATCTGTTCGGCTGCCGCGCGGTCGTTTATATCGACGGCAAGCCCGTGGGCTGCGGCTGCTGGAAGCGGGTGGACGGGCGCAGCGTGGAGGTCAAGCGTATTTACGTCCTGCCGGAATACCGGCGGCAGGGCGTGGCCAGCGCGGTGATCGCTGCGGTCGAGCGCGACGCCGCACAGCACGGCTACACACACGCCATCCTCGAAACCGCGCGTACCACCGGGGATTCGGCGGCCTTGTACCTCAAGCTGGGTTACCGCGAGATGCCGTACTACGGCAGCCCGGCGGGCGCGGACAACTGCCGGTGCTTTGAAAAGGAGCTGGGACGCGCGCCGGAGGCGGAGCTGCGGTTTGTCGATGTGTCCCATCCCGACCTGCTCGCGCTGGTTGCCGAGCTGGACGCATATTTCCATGCGGGCTGGGGCGAGGTCGCGGAAAACTACAAGCAGTACCACGCGCTTGACGGCATGGCCTGCGCTGTGGTAGCCTACATAGAGGGAAAACCTGTGGGCTGCGGCTGCTGGCGTGCCTATGACCCAATCACGGCGGAGGTTAAGCGAATGTACGTCCGTCCGGCATACCGGCGGCTTGGCGTTGCGGGCAAGATCGTTGCCGCGCTCGAGCAGCACGCCGCTGCGGGCGGGTGCCGCCGCGCGGTGCTCGAGACCGGCGCGGATATGCCGGATGCGATTGCGTTTTACGAGAAGCACGGCTACCGGCTTACGCCGAATTTCGGCGATTTTGCCGGGGACGAGATCTGCGTGTGCATGGAAAAGGAATTGCAGACCGGGGGATGAGGTGACAGCCATGATCTTCTTCTGGAGGCGGCGGATCCTTCTTGTAACCTATTCGCTGAATGAACGCGTGCGCGTGTGCAGTGTGCTGTCAGCGAACGGCATCGAATACGAGGTGGATGCCAGGAACATGGCAGCGCGCCAGCAGGGCTGGGCGGGGACGCTCGGCATCAATATGAGCGCGGCGACCGAATACAGGATCAGCGTGGATAGGGACGACTATGACCAGGCCTGCTATGTGGTGAACCAGAGAAGGTAGCGGATGCCGCGGCGCCTGTGCGCCATAGCTTTTGCAATATAAAAGATAACAGGTGAAGAAATGAGAATTTTAGCGATAGAGTCCTCCTGCGACGAGACGGCGGCAGCCGTCATCGAGGACGGGCGGAAAATCCTTTCGAGCGTGGTGGACACGCAGATCGAGACGCATGCGCTGTACGGCGGCGTGGTGCCCGAGATCGCGTCGCGGCGGCACATGGAAGCCGTCGTGCGCGTGACCGAAAAGGCGCTCGCGGACGCAAACATGGACAAGCACGAGGTGGACGCGGTCGCGGCGACCTGTGCGCCCGGCCTGATCGGCGCGCTGCTCGTCGGCGCGAATTTCGGCAAGTCGCTGGCGTTTGCGCTGCGCAAGCCGTTTATCCCGGTGCACCATATCCGCGGGCATATCGCGGCGACCTATCTGGCCTATCCCGACCTCAAACCGCCGTTTCTGACGCTCATTGCGTCCGGCGGGCACAGCGAGATCGTGATGGTGCGCGACTACACAGATTTCGAGATCCTCGGCGGCACGCGGGACGACGCGGCGGGCGAGGCGTTCGACAAGGTCGCGCGCGTGCTCGGCGTGGGCTATCCGGGCGGGCCCAAGATCGATAAGCTCGCGCAGGACGGCGACCCGAAACGCTACAAGCTGCCGGACTCGCATATTAAGGACGCGCCGCTCGATTTCTCATTCTCCGGGCTCAAGACCGCGGTCATCAACCTTGCGCACAATGCCGAGCAGAAGGGCGAAGCGCTCGACCGGAACGGCCTTGCGGCCTCGTTCTGCGCGGCGGTCGTGCACACACTTGTGCCGCGGCTGGAGATGGCGGTGCGCGAGACCCATGCGCAGCGCGTGGTCTGCGCGGGCGGCGTGGCGGCCAATTCCTTCCTGCGCGCGGCCTTGCAGGACATGGCAAAGCGCACGCATACCCGGCTGTACCTGCCGCCGCTTTCGCTGTGCGGCGACAACGCCGCGATGATCGGCAGCCAGGCGTATTATGAGTACCTTGCAGGCAACGTGGGATGCGCCCTGCAAAATGCATTCGCCACTGCGGAGATCGGTGAAAATATTTGTGAAAAGCGATAAGGCAAAAGGGCTTTTCAAAAAAACAGAACTGTTGTAGAATAGAAGTGGTTTTGCGTTGGCAGGACCACTTCTGTTTTGTTTTTGGGCACGGCGCGCTTTGCGCGCCGTGGAGAAGGCTGTGGAAGCCGCAACACACCCGCCCTGCATGGGCGGGGCGCGGCGCGCCGGGTGCGTGCCGCGTGTGGGACATGAAGGAGCGAAGGAAAAACACAAATGGGTATGACAATTGCGCAGAAAATTTTGAAGGCGCATCTGGTGGACGGCGAGATGGTCCAGGGGCAGGAGATCGGCCTCAGGATCGACCAGACGCTGACGCAGGATGCGACCGGCACGATGGCCTATCTGCAATTCGAGGCGATGGGCGTCGACCAGGTCAGGACCGAGCGTTCGGTCGCTTACATTGACCACAATACCCTGCAATCCGGCTTCGAAAATGCGGACGACCACAAATATATTGGCTCTGTCGCAAAGAAGCACGGCATCTACTATTCCAAGGCGGGCAACGGCATCTGCCATCAGGTGCACCTCGAGCGCTTCGGCGCGCCGGGCAAGACCCTGATCGGCTCGGACAGCCACACCCCGACGGGCGGCGGCATCGGCATGCTGGCGTTCGGTGCGGGTGGCCTGGACGTTGCGGTCGCCATGGGCGGCGGGGCGTATTACATCCCCATGCCCAAGATGGTGCGCGTCAACCTGACGGGCAAGCTGCGCCCGTGGGTCTCCGCCAAGGACGTCATCCTGGACGTGCTGCGCCAGATGACCGTCAAGGGCGGCGTGGGCAAGATCGTCGAGTACGCGGGCGAGGGTGTTAAGACCCTGTCCGTGCCTGAGCGCGCGACCATCACCAACATGGGCGCCGAGCTGGGCGCGACGACCTCGATTTTCCCGTCCGACGGGGAGACCAAAAAGTTCCTCGAGGCGCAGGGCCGCGGCGACGTGTGGACCCCGCTGTCCTCCGACCCGGATGCAGTCTACGATGAGGAGTACACGGTCGACCTGTCCGCGCTCGAGCCGCTGGCAGCCATGCCGCACATGCCGGACAACGTAAAGAAAGTGTCCGAGATCGGTACGATCAAGGTCAACCAGTGCTGCATCGGTTCGTGCACCAACTCTTCCTACTATGATATGATGAAGGTCGCGTCCATTTTGAAGGGCAAGACCGTGCACCCGGACGTTTCGCTGACCATCAGCCCGGGCTCCAAGCAGGTGTTCAACATGCTCGCGCAGAACGGCGCGCTGGCAGACATCATTGCGGCGGGCGCGCGCATCCTCGAATGCGCCTGCGGCCCCTGTATCGGCATGGGCCAGTCGCCGGAGTCGGGCGGCGTATCGCTGCGTACCTTCAACCGCAACTTTGAAGGCCGTTCCGGCACGCAGGACGCGCAGATCTATCTGGTCTCTCCCGAAGTCGCGGCGGCTTCCGCTCTCGCGGGCGTGCTGACCGACCCGCGCACGCTGGGCGACATGCCGGAGATCAAAATGCCCGAGCATTTTGTCATCAACGATAACATGATCGTCAAGCCCGCCGAAAACCCGGCCGAGGTCGAGGTCGTGCGCGGCCCGAACATCAAGCCGTTCCCGCTGGGCAAGGCACTCGAAGCGTCCTACACCGGCAAGGTCGTGCTCAAGACTGAGGACAACATCACCACCGACCACATCCTGCCGGCAGGCGCAAAGCTGTTGCCCTACCGCTCGAATGTGCCGTACTACTCGAACTACTGCTTCATCAACGTCGATCCGGAGTTCCCGGCGCGCTGCAAGGAGCAGGGCGGCGGCATCATCGTCGGCGGCGCGAACTACGGCCAGGGCTCGTCGCGTGAGCACGCGGCGCTCGTCCCGCTGTATCTGGGCGTCAAGGCGGTGCTGTGCAAGTCGTTCGCGCGTATCCACAAGGCAAACCTGGTCAACTCCGGTATCCTGCCGCTGACCTTTGCCGACCCGGCGGATTACGACGCGATCAGCCTGCTGGACGACATCTCCCTGCCGAACGTGCTGGAAGAGGTCAAAAACGGCGAGCAGGTCACCGTCGTCTGCGGCGGCAGGACCTTCAAGGCGGACTGCGAGGTTTCCGACCGCCAGCGCGGCGCGCTGCTCGCGGGCGGTACGCTCAACTACGCCAAGCAGAACGCCAAGTAACTCAACAACCATACAGGCCAGAGAGGACAGCACTTGCCCTCTCTGACCTGCTTTCTTGACAGTATGCGAAATTTTTGTTAAAATAATATCAATTCAGCAGGAGGACACGAACATGTCTATCGACCAGGCGATTCTGGATAAATTTGAAGCAGTCGTCGAGAGCCAGCGCAAACGCATTGCGGATATGAAGGCGCAGGACGACTTTATCGACTATTCCAAACTGGACAAGCTCATCATCGGCGTGTGCGGCGGCGACGGCATCGGCCCGATGATCACCGGCATGGCGCAGCACGCGCTCGAGACCCTGCTTGCGGACAAGGTCAAGGCAGGCAAGGTGGAGTTCCGCGTGATCGATGGCCTGACCATTGAGCGCCGCGCCGAGCTCGGCTGTGCGATCCCGCCCGACGTGATGGAAGAACTGAAGCAGTGCCACGTTATCCTCAAGGGGCCGACCACGACCCCGCGCAAGGGCGACCCGTGGCCGAACGTGGAGTCCGCGAACGTGGCGATGCGCAAGGCGCTCGACCTGTTTGCCAACGTGCGCCCGGTCAAGGTGCCCGAGCTCGGCATCGACTGGACGTTCTACCGCGAGAACACCGAGGGCGGCTACGCTGTCGGCTCGCAGGGCGTGCAGATCGACGACGACCTGTTTATCGACTTCACGGTTGCAACCTCGCAGGGCTGCGAGCGTATCGCGCGTCTGGCGTTTGACTACGCACGCAAGACCGGCAAGAACCGTGTTTCCTGCGTCACCAAGGCGAACATCATCAAGACGACCGACGGCAAGTTCCTCGACACCTGCCAGAAGGTCGCCAGGGAATACCCGGAAGTCGTGTTTGACGACTGGTACATCGATATCATGACCGCGAAGCTGCTCGACGACAAGCGCCGCCGCGACTTCAAGGTCGTTGTGCTGCCCAACCTGTACGGCGACATCATCACCGACGAGGCGGCCGAGATCCAGGGCGGCGTCGGTACCGCCGGCTCTGCCAACATCGGCAAACGCTACGCAATGTTCGAGGCCATCCACGGCTCCGCGCCGCGCATGGTGCAGGAGGGGCGCGCCCAGTATGCCGACCCTTCCTCCGTGCTGCGCGCATCGGTCATGCTGCTCGAGCACATCGGCGAGATCGAACTGGCGAACAAGCTCGACCGCGCGCTCGACATCTGCATGTTCGAGGAGAAGAAGGTCGTTGTCAACGGCCGTGATACCGGCGCGACCGCGCAGGAATTCACGGATTATGTGCTGGATACGATCACGAAGCTGTAATCTGCTTTGCTGACAAAAAGGTGAGAGAAAGGGAGAGTGCCTGTGGAACGAAAGCAAGAGGTTTCCAAAGCGGTAATCCAGCGGCTGCCACGCTATTACCGGAATATTTGCGAGCTCAAAGCGGAAGGTGTGCAGCGCATCTCTTCCCGTGCTCTGGCGGAACGTATGGGGCTGACAGCGTCCCAGATTCGGCAGGATTTCAACTGTTTCGGCGGCTTTGGCCAGCAGGGCTACGGCTATAATGTCGACAAGCTGCAGGAGGAGCTGGGCGCGATCCTGGGCCTGCATGCAGGCCGCACGGCGATCCTGCTGGGTGCAGGCAATCTGGGCCGTGCACTGCTCAACAACTTCGATTTTGCCGCCAGCGGCTTCCGTCTGCTGTGCGCCTTTGACGCCAATCCGGAGCTGACCGGGAAAACATTCGGCGGCTACGAGGTGCGCCACAGCGATACGCTGCATGAATTTCTGGATCAGTACAAGCCGGACGTGGTCGTGCTGACCATCCCGCGCGGTAATGCACCGGAAATCGCACGCGATCTGGTGGATCACGGTGTGCGCGGCCTGTGGAATTTCACGGGAGAAGACCTGCATTTGGAGGGGCTGGGTGTGCCGGTGGAAAACGTGCACCTGTCCGACAGCATGATGACACTGTGCCATCTGGTCAGTGCAGAAGAGGGATAACAAAAAAGAAGCGGCTGCATAGCCGCTTCTTTCAGCTTGTCGAAAAAGTTTTTCGCGCCGCAGCGCGTATCAAATAGAAAATTGCGGAGAACCGCAATTTTCATAAAAACCCGCGACATGCGCGTGGGTTTTTATACAAACCGCTGGCAAGTGTGCCTGAAAGGCGCGCGCAGACAGCGGAAATTTCGATCGAAAGCGTGGTTTCGATCGAGAGACTGCTCGAAAAACTATGTTTTTCGACAGTCTCAAAGAAGCGGCTGCATCGCCGCTTCTTTTTATATTCTGTCGAGATAATAGGGGGTCGTCTGATAAACGTAGTAGTTGACCCAGTTGGTGTAGAACAGATGCGCATGCGCCTTCCATGTGACAAGCACAATGTCATCCGGGTCGTCGTTGCGGAAATAGTGCAGCGGGACGTCCGGGTTCAGCCCTTTGGCCATGTCGCGCTCATATTCCTTTTTGAGCGTGTCCGAATCGTATTCGCCGTGGCCGAGCACAAAGATCTGGCGGCCGTTCATGGCCTCCACGATGTATACGCCCGCCTCGTCGGATTCCGCGAGCAGGCGCAGCCGGTCATCCCTGCGGATATCGGCAGCGCGCACTTCGGTATGGCGCGAATGCGGCGCGCAGAAGATGTCGTCAAACCCGCGCATTAAGGGTTCTTTGGGGAACAGTACATGATGGCGGAAGATGCCGGACATCTTTCTGGGCAGCTGGTATTTGGGGATGCCGTAATGGTGGTAAAGCCCGGCTTGCGCGCCCCAGCAGATGTGCAGGGTGGAGTGGACGTGGGATTTGCTCCAGTCCATGATCTCCACGAGTTCGTCCCAGTATTCCACTTCCTCAAACGGCATATTCTCTACCGGCGCGCCGGTGATGATCAGGCCGTCATACTTTTTGTCGCGGATATCGTCAAACGTCTTATAGAAGGTGAGGAGGTGATCCTCCGGGGTGTTTTTGGAATGATAGGTCTTGGTCTGGATCAGGTCTACCTCGATCTGGATGGGCGTGTTGGAAAGGCAGCGCAGGATCTGCGTTTCCGTTACGATTTTCAGCGGCATCAGATTGAGCAGCGCAATACGCAGCGGACGGATATCCTGTGTTGTGGCACGATGCTCGGTCATGACAAAGATGTTTTCGCTTTCCAGCACAGCGCGTGCGGGCAGACTGTCGGCTATTTTGATGGGCAAGCCGACACCTCCTTTGAATAAAATAGCAATTCCGGTACATTATTATACCAGATAAAACAGCTTTTCACAAGGGTTCTCGAAAAACGGAGAAAAACCCTATGTAGGATTACAATACATGTTGGACAAGTGAATAAAAAGGATGAAGGATAAGGCCTCATCGGTTATA
>DXIC01000015.1 GCA_019113065.1 Candidatus Agathobaculum stercoravium | reverse complement strand
TGACGGCGCAGTCGTGTTTGAATTTGGAGATGTCGATTCCTACAAAGTACATGGATTTCCTCCCTTGTTTAGATTAGCACTGCTGGTCTCCACAGATGGCTTGTCTATGTATTCACGCAAATAAAAACGTCAAGCGTTAACCAACTAATCACCAATACAGGCAAGCCACTGCGGTCTGAGTCACCCCCAAACAGTCATGCTGTAATACAATAGATACAGATCCACAGTGCTTGACCTGATTATACCGCAGGTAGCTACTCCTGCTGTATAACCAATTTTGAGGGAAGGAGGAGTAATAAAACCACCCCTTTCGAGATGGTTTTATTATACGGGATACGATGAAGAAGATGAACTGTACCAGTATATGAAGGCCATAGGGCTGGCAAAAGGCTGACGCATTTGCGTCAGCCTTTCTGTCTGTGTGCGGTCAGCCTTGATACATGCCGATTTTCTGCAATTCTTTGATCATATCCGGTACGGTCTGCCCGGCGATCTCGAGCCGCTGGGCTTCGCCCGGGTGCTCCTTGGAAAACGTGTCCCATGCCGTGACCAGTTTGCTGGTGCGGGAAACGCCGAAGCGCTCGAGCAGCTTGGCAAAGCGGCTGATCTTGGGGCTGTAAATGGACAGCACCTTGTATTTCTGCACGAACAGCTCCTCCTCGGTCGCAAGCGAGCCGATGGCAAAGGCGGAAAGCCCGTCCTGATACAGCAGCTCGCCGTAGCCGTCCAAAATCATGGTCAGCTGTTTTTTGGTCATGTTGTCCAGATACCATACCTCGTCCGACTCTGCGTCCGGGTGGATGGCAAGGAACAGAGGCTCGTCCAGTTCGGCATAAAACGCGCGGACAAAGTCCGCGAGCTTTTCGAAGCTCAGGTTGCTTGTCAGCGTGTCGCCGTCCTGCTGGTACTGCTCGGACAGCTTTTCCGGAAAGGGGATACGTACGCCTGCGGCGGTTTGAAACATAGATGGTTGCTCCTTTTATATATTATAGATTGGTTTGATTTTGATTGGATGCCGCAACTGTGAGAATGGAAACCAGCACGATCGCAGCGTTTGCAGCAATTGTTCCTGGCCAGGTCGTTGTCACGGCAGCAAAGACGGAGGACGCCGCATTGAACATGGTGTGAAATAACACACACATGAACACATGGCTTTTTCCTGATATTTTGCAGATCGCGCCAAAGAAAAAACGCAGCCCCATACACTGAACGGCAAACATACAGAAATGGATCACGCCTTCTGCATGGTTTGTCCCGGGGATGAAGAACAGCGGGATATGCCACAGGAGCCAGATGCCCCCGGAAAGGATGCAGGACGGAATATAGCCGAGTTTTCTCGCAAGACCCGGCTGCATGATATACGCCCATCCGGCTTCCTCCAACCCGCCGATGAAGAGATTGCCCGGCAGGGATAGGAAAAACGCATACAATGGAAGCGCCGCTCCGGTGTTTCCCGAAAACAGGGCATGCAGTGAATAGTACAGCACAAGCCCTGCAACGACAAATATGTAAGGATATATGTTATTTTTTGCGTTGAAAACAGTTTTTAACCATTCCCGCAGGCCGGCAACTTTGTTATTCCTCCTAAGGATGATATACGAAGCGATGGCCGGCGACAGGATATAGATTGCAAAGGGGATATTGGCGCAGAATTGCGGTAATGTATCGACCCAGTTATAAACCTGATAACCAAATTGTCCAAGGATAATCAAAACGCCTGATACCAGATAGGCGATACAAAATGTCAGAACCGTAAAATTTGTTACTGTTTTTCTGTCAGTCACGATTTCATCCTTTGGTAAGATATGGACAGAGGGTCAAAACCGGATGCTGATCTCGCCCGAGGACAGCGTGTGTTCCTGCCCGCTTCCATCGCGGACGAGCAGATGCCCGTTTTCGTCCAGACCAATGCATTCGGCCTGGTATTTCGCTGTGGGGCTGATGACCGTGACCGGTTTGCCGATGCAGCACAGGCGGCTGCGGTAGCGCTCGAGCAGCTCGGCTTCCTGCCCCTGCTCGAGCAGGCTGTACGTCCGCTCAAAGCGCGACAGGATGGCGGCGGCCAGCTCCGCGCGGCGCGGCACCGTGCCGAATTCGCTGATTGCGCCCGCAACAGCACGCACCTCCTCCGGCCACTCCGGATTGGGGCGCAGGTTTACGCCAATGCCCACGACCAGTGAGCTGACCGTGCCGGTTTCGCCCTCGATCATGGCTTCGGTCAGGATGCCGCACAGCTTGCGGCCCTCCATCAGCACGTCGTTGACCCACTTGATCTGCGGGGCGAAGCCTGCGGCCTGTTCGATGGCCTCCGCCACCGCGACCGCCGCAGCAATGGTGACAAACTGGATATGCGCCAGCGGCAGGGTGGGATGCAGCAGGATGGTCAGGTATACGCCCGTCCCGGCAGGGGAAGCAAACGAGCGCCCCAGACGGCCGCGTCCGCCGGTCTGTTCCCCGGCGAGCAGCACGAAACCATGCGGGCGGTCCAGATACCGCTCCTTGAGCACGGTGTTGGTCGAGCTGAGCGAGGGGACGGCCAGCATGTCCCTGCCGACAAAGCCGGTATCGAGCAGCGCGGCAATGCCCGCCGCGGTCAGGCTGTCGTCCTCGGGGGCAAGGCGGTAGCCCTCGCCGGGCACACCGTCGATCGCAAGACCATCGCTGCGCAGCGCGCCGATGGCTTTGTGCACCGCCGCACGGGAGACACCGAGCTGCTCTGCAAGCCTGCCGCCGGACAGCCGCGCGCCGCGCGCCTGCTCAAGCGCCTGCAATACCGCATCCTTTACCGCCAAACCAATCATCTCCTTGCAAACAATAAATCTATTGTAAACGAAATGCGGAAATAGTACAATAGGTTGAGAAAAGAAAGCGTAAGAGAGGGCACATTGTGAAAAGTAAAAATGAGATACTGGCCGCGCTCGCGCGGTCAAACGAAGACCGGCTGCTGCTGGCGGGGCTGCTGGATAAGGAGCAGACCTGCATGACGCGTGGCTATCTGACGCATACCAAATTCCTCGACCTGAACGAGCGCGCAAAGTGCACGGATGCGGTGCGGCTGGCGGGCGCAACCGGGCATGCGCTGTTCTGGGGCGGGTATGAGGACGCGGAGCGCGGTATCTACCTGTTTTATCCGGACTATATGGATGAACAGAGCGCACGCGAGGCGGCACCGCTGGCGCTGCTGCGCGCCCACAAAAGCAAAGAGGATAAATTGACCCACCGGGATTATCTGGGCGCGCTGATGGGGCTTCAGATCGACCGGTCGGTCGTAGGCGATATCCTGGTGCACGAGGAGGGCGCGGATATCCTCGTTCTGGAGGATATGGCGGATTTCATCCTGCTGCATTTTGCCAAAGCCGGCCGAAAGCAGATCTCCCTGACGCGCGAGCCGCTCGACCAGCTGAGAGCCGTCGCCGTGACCGAGAAAGAGGGGACTGGGTCGGTCGCGTCGCCGCGGCTGGACAGCGTGGTGGCGCTGGTGTTCGGCCTGCCGCGCAAGGAGGCGCAGGAAAAGATTGAAAAAGGGCTGGTGTTTATCAACAACATGCCCTGCCTCAAGCCGGAGCGGCAGGTGGACGAGGGCGACCGCCTGACCGTCCGCGGGCTGGGGCGTGCGCGCGTGGAAGAATTCGGCGGAACCAGCAGGAAGGGAAGGCTTTTTCTGAAATTTGTAAAAAATGCTTGAAAAGAATGGTGGTTGCCAAGTCGTTTTGTATATGCTATACTAGGGACAGCATCAATAAGGGGTGTGTTTAGGAATGAGAAAACGTCTGTTATCCGCTTTGCTGGGCGCCGTCATGCTGATGACGATGATCCCGGCTGCCTTCGCTTCCGATTTGGATGGGCATTGGGCGCAAACATTTATTGAATATCTGGATCAGGAAGGGGTCATCAACCCGAGCGCGACGACAGGCCTGTATGAGCCGAACCGCGATATGACCCGCGCGGAGTTCATGCGGTATATCAACCGTGCGTTCCACTTCACGGAAACAGCGGAAATTTCGTATTCCGATGTGCCGTCCAATGCATGGTATTATGAAACCGTGCAGATTGCGGCCAAGTACGGCTACATAAACGGCACAGGTGATAACGAGATGGATCCGGAGGGCAAGGTTACGCGCGAGCAGGCCGCGGTCATCATTGGCCGTCTGTTCAAGGCTGATCCGGGCAATATTTCCCCCTCCGATCTGACGTTTACCGACCGGGATGAAGTTTCCGGCTGGGCGGCAGGCTATATCAAGGCTGCGGTCGACAAGGGATTTATCACGGGGTACAGCGACGGTACGTTCCAGCCGCAGCGGGTTGTAACGCGCGGCGAGGTTGCCAAGATCCTGTATTACTATATGGGCACTTCGCTGTCCACAGCGGGCAAGGCATATACCGGCGCGGATCTCAAGACCGATACGACCAACGTCACGATTTCCGAGAGCTGCACGCTGTCGGACGCGACCATTCAGGGCGACCTGTACATCACGGAGGGCCTTGGTGCGGATGCGGTCACGCTGACCAACGTGACGGTAGAGGGTTCGATCATCGTGTCCGGCGGCACGGTTACAATGACAAATACGGCGAGCGACCATGTGATCGTTTCGTCACCGATGGGGCGCCTGCTGCAGGTAACTGCAACGGGCGCTACCCGTATTGGGCAGACCGAAGTCCAGACCGCAGCGGCGCTCTATGAAAGCGGGCTGACCGCGTCGGAGGACGGCGAAGGGTTTCAGGATATTACGGTTGCAGGCAGCAGCCGCGTCTCCCTGACGCTGGACGCTGCGGTCGATAACCTGACGCTGGAGAGCGAAGCCACGGTCAGCACCACGGCCGCGACCTCGGTATACAGCATGCAGGTGGAGCAGACCTCGTCGGTGACCGGCTATGGATCGGTCTATCAGGCGGACATCAATGCGGATGGGGTGAGTTTTGCCAGCAGCGTGACGGTTTCCGGTTATACGCTGCCGAGCGGCGTGACCGCCACCATCGGCGGCCAGACGGTCAGTGCCTCGAGCGCAGCGGGTGTGATGCCGGACAGCATTGCGGTCGATTTGAGCGACCTGGATGCGCTTGGCACCGGCGTGGACATCACCGTACCTGCCGGGCTTTCGGTCAGCTCAGTGACGAGCAACGGCAGGATCCTTTCCCGGGGGACGGATTACACGGAAACCGCCTCGGGCATCCGCATACAGGCTTCCTATTTCAGCTCGCTGGCGAGCGGCAATTACACCCTGGTCCTTACGCTGTCGGACGCGAGCCGCTCCGATGTTTCGGTCACGGTGACCGATTCTGCGCAGGCGGAGGGCACACAGACGGCTTCCTTCGACCGGTATTACCAGTCTGACGGGTTTCATGACCTGAGCATCCGGCTGGACGGTGTGACCGGGGAAAGCAATATCAGGGATGTCGTGCTGGGGCTGAGCCGGATGGACTACGGGTTCAATGCGAATACCCAGTCGCTGGTGCTGCGGCGCGGCATGCTGGCGCAGCTGCGCGCGGGCACCTATACGATTTCGGTCGACCTCGCAGACGGCAGCAGCCAGTCGGTCCTGCTGACCGTGCAGGACACCACACCGGCGAACATCCATGCCTATGTGGCGGAATATGACACCTTCGCCCCAAACGAACCCGGCTTTTCGCTGCCGCTGGATACGCAGACGGTGCGCAACGTGACCGCCACCAAAAACGGGGCGGTGCAGGTGCTGGAAGCCGATGTGGACTATCGGATTTCGGGCAACGTGCTGCGGCTGACCCAGGCCGGCCTGGAAAAGTTCCGCCGTTCGGCTGGGTATGTGGAATTTTCCGTTACCCTTTCGGACAATTCGGTGTACACGCTGGTAATCGACTACATTTAAACTGCAACAGAAAAGCAGCCGCCCGGCCGGACGGCTGCTTTTTTCAGTTAGGAAGGAAGCGGAGAGAGACGATTATTCAGGTTGCCGCCTGCTGGTCTGCCTGTTCACGCGTGCCAAGCTGTACTTCCAGCCAGCGGGAGATATCGCCGAAGGCGTCCAGACGGCCAAGCTCGTTGAGCACCTCATGCCGTGCATCCTTGTAGAAGATGACCTCGATGTTTTTCAGCCCTGCGCCGCGGTACAGGTTTACGACGCGCCGTACGCCTTCGCCATATTTGCCGACAGGGTCTTTATCCCCGGCAAGGAATAGCAGCGGCAGGCCGCGCGGCGTATGGCGGAACGTATGCGTTGCGTTCGCCTTGGCGATCAGTGTGTACAGATCGCGGAAACCGGCGGCGGTCAGGATAAAATTGCATTTTTCATCCGATTGGTACAGCGAGACCACGCTTTCATCCCGGCTGAGCCAGTCGAATACGGTATGCGGGTTTTTGATTTTACGGTTATAGCCTTTATAGGTCATATCGGATAAAAAGCCACTCCGATAGGTTACGCCGCGCGTGCGCGCGATGGAGTCGGCAAGATGGGCGGCGCTGATCGCACCCGGATTGGGGCCAACCGTGCCGATCAGGATACAACCGGCCAGCTTTTCCCCATAGTCGGTCAGATACAGGCGCGCAATCAGTGAACCCATTGAATGGCCGAGCAGGAAATACGGAAGGTTGGGATAACGGCGCTGCATCAGGTCGGTCAGGTGCTTGACGTCTTCAACAAGATACTTCCACCCGTCGCGCGAGGCAAAAAAGCCAAGGTCTGCTGCGCGGGAAACCGATGCGCCATGGCCGATGTGGTCGTTGCCGCATACAATAAAGCCAAGGCCGCACAGATATTTGGCAAAGGCGGTGTAGCGGGAAAAGTACTCGCACATGCTGTGGCAAAGCTGGACGATGCCGCGGACTTCAGCTTGCTCCGGCACCATGATGTAATAGGTGACATTGGAGACCCCGTTGGCGCTTTTATAAATATTTTGTGTACACTTGATATTCATAAACACACCTCCGTCCAGCGGGCACTTTTTCACTGCCAATATCATACCACAAAAGCATGCAATTGTGCAGACTTTTTGAGCAAAATTAACAAAGCGTTTATAAATTCTCCGGCTTGTGCTGCAGGCACGCAGATGCTATAATGAAAAAAACAATGAAAATGAGGTGCAGAGCATGCCGTATATTGCGATCAATACATCCAAAACCCTGTCCGAAGCGCAGAAAGATGCGCTTAAAAGCGCTTTGGGGGAGAAAATCAGCGTCATCCCGGGGAAAAGCGAAGCTGCGCTGATGGTGGATATTTCGGATGGACACGCCATGTACCTGGCGGGCAAAAAACGTGAACTGGCGTTTCTGGACGTCCGCTGCTTTGGTTCGACCGAGTTTGCCAACAAAAAGGCATTTACAGAAGCGGCGTTTGAGGCTGTCCAGCAGGCCACGGGGCTGCCTGAGGACGGCATTTACCTGACGTACAGTGAATTTGCCAACTGGGGCACAAAAGGCAGCATGAAATAAAGCTGCGCAGACCCTCCGGGTTATCCCGGGGGGTTTTGTGTTTGCGTGGGAATTTGCAAATTGTTCACAAATCAACGGTTGACAATAAAACTGGTTCCGCCTATTATAAAGTTAACAAATAAACGATAGGAGGGAAACAGATGGAGCTGTGGGAAGAGCAGTTTTTTATGGATGCGCTCAAGCTGGAGAAACTGTACCGCAACTGTGTACGGGAAGCAGCCGACGGCTATGGGCTGACACCCAACGAGGTCGCTGTGCTGCTGTTCCTCAGCCGGCATGCCCCGCAGCAGGATACGGCGACCGATATTGCCTCCGCTTGCGGGATCTCCAAGGCGCTGGTGGCGCGCAGCGTTGACGGCCTGCACCGCCGCGGCTTCCTGAAGGGCGAGCGGGATGAAAACGACCGCCGCCTGATCCATCTTCACCTGTGCGGGGAGGGAGGGATGCTCGCAGAGCAGCTTAAGCAGAAGGGCAGAAGCGTGGCACGACAGCTGCAAAAAGGCGTCAGCGATGAAGAATTACAGGCTGTGCATTCCATTATGCGCAAAATGCAGCGCAATCTGGATGGGATGCTGGAACATATGGAAGGACAGGTGAAGTAACCGATGGTAGACACCGGCAATAAAACCAAAACGCCCAAATCACCCAAAACCCCAAAAAGATCGTTGATCTTTTACTATGCCGTCACACTGGCGGTGCTGATGCTGCTCAACTGGCTGTTTTTCCCGGCGCTGATGCAGCGCAGGGTGACCGAGGTGGGCTATGATGAGTTCACTGCCATGCTGGACGAGGGACGGGTACAGACCGTAGCATACGACCAGCCCGAAAGCCAGATCGTATTCGAGGCAACAGATGAGGACGGGAAAACGGCCGTTTACAAGACCGGCATTTTCCCGGACCCGGATCTGTATAACCGTCTGGATGACGCGGACGTCAAGTTCGCCGCCGAGATCCCGACGCAGACCTCGCCGCTGCTCAGTATTTTGATCAGCTACGCAATCCCGATCGTTATTATCATTGCGGTCGGCCAGTGGATGAGCAAAAAGATGATGAAGAGCATGGGCGGCAATGCCATGAGCTTTGGAAAATCGGGCGCGAAAATATACGCAGAGACCGAGACCGGCAAGACCTTTGCGGATGTGGCCGGTCAGGACGAAGCCAAGGAAGCTTTGACTGAGATCGTGGATTTCCTGCACAACCCGGGCAAATATGCGGGAATCGGCGCAAAGCTGCCCAAGGGCGCGCTGCTTGTCGGCCCGCCGGGCACCGGCAAGACGCTGCTTGCCAAGGCGGTCGCCGGCGAGGCGCATGTGCCGTTCTTCTCCATTTCCGGCTCGGAATTTGTGGAAATGTTTGTCGGTATGGGCGCGGCCAAGGTACGCGACCTGTTCAAGCAGGCAAGTGAGAAGGCGCCCTGCATTGTGTTCATCGACGAGATCGATACCATCGGCAAAAAGCGCGACGGCGGCGGGCTTGGCGGCAACGATGAACGTGAGCAGACGCTCAATCAGCTGCTGACCGAGATGGACGGC
>DXIC01000014.1 GCA_019113065.1 Candidatus Agathobaculum stercoravium | reverse complement strand
AGCGCGGCCTCCTTGCCCAGCCGCTCTGCGGCGTAGGCCTCCAGCTCGTGCAGGGTGGGGTCGTCGTCAAATACATCGTCGCCAACGACTGCGGAAGCCATTGCGTCGCGCATCGCCTGCGTCGGCTGGGTCACTGTATCGCTCCGCAAATCAATGTACCGCATGATAAAACCTCCGATATCATAGGAATTTTTTTGAAACCGCCTATAAGTACAATTCGCCCCACCGGCCGCAGGGCGCAAAGCCGATCTGCCGGTAGAGCTCGGCCACCTCGTCATAGCCGGAGACCAGGCGCGGCGTTTTGCCCATGGACTGGATGCGCTGCACCAGAAAGCGCGTGATATGCGCGCCCATGCCCTTGTGCCGGTGCTCGGGCACGACTGCAACTGCACCGATCACGCCGCACTCATCGTCTGTGGACGCGACGCTGCCCGTGCCGATGACTTCGCCGTTTACTTCCAGCTGGTACACTTCGGACAGCCCGCGCGAGCGCCTGCGGTCGAGGTCGGCCGCCCAGCTGTCGAACACAAAATGCGTGCGGTAGTATTCGTGGCTGCGCTGCAATACGTCGAAAACCGCGCGCGGGTCGCCCGGATGGATGTCCGGGAAATCCCCTTGCAGCGGCGCGCCGCGGTATACCATATAATAGGAACTCTCGGTCGTGCCGCCAAGCAGACCTTGCAGCGCCTTACACTGCGTCCAGTTGGTGTCGATCTCATGCACCTGCATGCGCCGCGCCAGCTCGGCGATCGGCGCGGGGTCGGCGCGCTCGTCCGAAGAGACCGTGAGCACCCCGCCCGCCAGATGCAGCGCCGCGGCAGGCTCGCGCCCCTTGCGGCACAGATAGAAATGCACGTCGGGGTCGCCCAGGCCGTAGGCGCGCAGCGCGGTCAGCGCCCGCGAGCCGAAAATGTGCTCGTGCGCGCAGGCGGCGGTAAAATCGGGGATGTCGGCGGCAGTTACCGGGATCAGCATGTTGGGAACCTCCATTTAAGTTGTCGGGTATGGCCGAAGGGCGGCCATACCGGCATTCAGCCTTCGTCTTTTTTGATCTGCGACAGGTAGCGGTATACGCTCGCCTGCGAGCAGTGCAGCGCGTCCGCCACATCCTTGACCGCGCCCTTGAGCAGGAAGATGCCGCCGGCTTCGAGCGAAGCGATGATCTGGATGCGTTCGTCCGGGGTCAGCCGGTCGGCGGTCACGCCGAGGCACGCCAATTCGCGGTCAACCGCGTCGCCTGCCACAGCGTCGATCGAGTTGTGGAAACTTTCGATCGTATGCGGGAGCGGGGACGGGGGGGCGGCGTCGGGCGACTGCGGCTCGGTGAGATGGAAAATCTCATCCACAAAGCTGTCCGGATGGCACAGCTGCAAAATGTTGCGGCTGACCGACTGGTAGCGGCTGTCGTCAAAGTTGATGCACAGCATGCCGATCAGCTTGCCGTTCTGCTTGATGAACAGGGTGGAGGAACGCAGCGCCTTGCCCTCGGCGGAAACGCCGCAGTAGTGCAGGCGATAGTCCTGCGTTTCGTAGCTCTTGTCCATCAGGATCTGGAGCGCTACGTTTGTCAGCGGCGCGCCGACTTCGCGCCCGCTGACATGGTTGTTTGCGATGGCAATAATGGAGCGGTTTTTGTCGGTCAGGTCGTGTAGGGCAACCTCATAATCGGGGCCCAGCGCCTGCCCTAAAAATTCTGTCAGCTTCATATAGTGCTGAAGCAATGGATTGGCCATGCGCTCACCTCATTTCCTCATTTTCAAAAATTAACGGGATAACTTGTGCTAAATTTATTATATTACAAAAAATGACGGTATGTCAAAGAAGATCAAAAGAGATTCTCACAATAAAAATAAAAGTTTATTATGAAGTTTTCACAAAACCTATGTAAACTTCCTACAAACGAAAAAAATATTTGTGAACAATCATACAAAATGCACAAAACCTTGTTGACAAAATATTATTCTCGTGATAAATTTATATCAGAAAAGGAGGCGTAGTAAAGATGAAGAAAGTCATCAATACTGATCTGGCGCCGGCGGCGATTGGACCGTATGCACAGGCTGTGGCAACGGATAAGCTCGTCATCACGTCCGGCCAGCTGCCCATCGATCCGGCAACCGGTGCATTCCCGGAAGGGATCGAGGCGCAGACCAAGCAGTCCCTTGAAAACGTCAAGGTGATCCTTGCCGAGGCGGGTGTCGGGATGGACCGCGTCATTAAAACGACCGTGTTCCTGAGCGACATGAACAACTTCGGCGCGATGAACGAGGTGTATGCAACCTTCTTCGGTGAAGGCGGCTACCCGGCCCGCTCGGCTGTTGAAGTTGCGCGCCTGCCCAAGGATGCGCTCGTCGAGATCGAAGTGATCGCGGCGCTATAACCCCTTTTTATTAATGTAGTTCACAATATTTTGTGAAAGATACTGTCCGCCAGTCGGAAATGCCGGAAGTGGGAAGCCGGCAATCGATGACCGGGGTATCCTCTAAACGAAACGGCGCAATGCGCCAAGGATTATTGGAGGTAATTAATATGGACAAAAACATGGCTCACTATCCGCTGGACGTTCCCGCTCCGCACCACTACACTTTCGCAGTCCGCGATATTCCGGAAGTTACCATCGAGCAGCGCGAGCGCGCTCTGAACGCGACCCACTGGAATGAGTTCGCTTTCCCGGCGGGCATGCTGACGATCGATATGCTGTCTGACTCCGGCACCACTGCTATGACCAACCACCAGTGGGCGTCCCTGTTCCTCGGCGACGAGGCTTACGGCCGCAACACCGGTTACTATGTCCTGCTCGACACCTTCCGCGACATCTTCGAGCGCGGCGGCGAGAAGAACTGGAAGAAGA
>DXIC01000013.1 GCA_019113065.1 Candidatus Agathobaculum stercoravium | reverse complement strand
GGTCTCCACCATGTGCACCGGGATACGGATCGTGCGCGCCTGGTCGGCGATCGCACGGGTGATGGCCTGACGGATCCACCAGGTCGCATAGGTCGAGAACTTGAAGCCCTTGGTGGAGTCGAACTTCTCGACCGCCTTGATCAGGCCGAGGTTGCCCTCCTGGATCAGGTCGAGGAACAGCATGCCGCGGCCGACATAGCGCTTGGCAATGGATACGACCAGACGGAGGTTGGCTTCCGCCAGGCGCTTTTTCGCCTTTTCACCGATCTTGATGTCCTGATCGAGCTGCGCGCGCTCCTCCGGCGGGATCGCGTCGCCCTCCGCCGCGATGCGCGCGGTCGCCTCGTTGCCGCGCTGCATCTGCCCGGCGAGCGTGACCTCCTCCTCCGGGCTGAGCAGGTCGACCTTGCCGATCTCCTTGAGGTACATACGCACCGGGTCGTCGATCGCAAAGGTCTCCGCCATCGCAGAGGTATCGATCAGCTCTTCCTCGGGCACCTCTTCGACAGACTCCGGCTCGAACACCTCGTCGTCATCATCGTCGCCCAGCGCCTTTTCCAGCACGCCGCCGGTCTCGATCTCTACGCCCATGGTCTCGAGCGTTTCATACAGCTTATCAATATCGTCGCTTTCCAGCTCCAGCTGGCCCAGCGCGTCTGCAATCTCCTTGAGCGACAGCCGCCCGTTCTTTTTGCCAAGCGCCAGCAGGTCACGCAGCACCTGCTGCTGGTCAACCGCCTGTTCGGGCGCGTTTGCGTTAGCCTTCGTCGTCATATCGTTTGTCCTCCCGCGTTTTGTTTTTTGATGCGTCCAAAGGTGAGCAGCGGGTCCTCACCAGCTTCGGTGAGCGTCCCATCCAGGACGCGCTGCATCCGTATGGTATTTATGTATTCGGCAAGCTCCTGCCGGTGCCCGCCGGGCGGTATGCCCTGTTCGAGGATGGCGGAGAGCAGGCTCATTTCATTCGGCTCCAGCCAGCCCTCGAACGATAATACGTCCACGATCTGGCCTTCCCGGTCGAGCGCCAGCACGCGCTCGTATATCTTACGCAGTACAGGCGCGGAAAACCACGCCGGCGGCAGGGTATTTTCCAGCCCTGCGATCAATTTCTGGTCGGAAAACAGCAGCCGCAGCACGTTCTCCTCCGCTTTCGCAGATTTGACGTCCGTGTACGCAAGCGTCCGGTCCCTGGGCTGCGCCAGGCCGACCGGCGAGCGGATCTCGCGCCGCTCGGCAGCCTTGCGCCGCTTGCGCCGGATCCCCAGCTCGCGCCGCACCTCGTTGTTCATGGCCTCGGCGGTCACGCCCGCCATCTTGGCTGCGCGCCCGGCGTATACCTCGCGCTCGATGCTGCTGTCGATGCCCGCAAGCATGCGCGCTGCGTCCCGCAGGAACAGCACGCGCGCCTCGTCGTCCTCAAGGTCATATTTTGCGGCGATCTGCTCGAGCCGGTAGGCGTTGTGGTCCTCGCTCCGCTCGATCAGATTACGGAACGCGTCCGCGCCCTTGGCCTTGATGAACTCGTCCGGGTCCTTCGCTCCGGGGATTTTGAGCACCTTGACCTGCAAATCGCATTTTTTCAAAATATCGATCGCGCGCTGCGCTGCCGCCTGCCCCGCGCCGTCCGCGTCATAGGAAATGACGATCCGGCTGACGTGCCGCGCAATGATGCGCGCCTGCTCCTCGGTCAGCGAGGTGCCGAGCGAGGCGACCGCGCAGTCGAACCCCGCCTGATGCAGGGCGATAACGTCCATATAGCCTTCGGCCAATATAAAGTAGCCGCTTTTTGTCGTTTTGGAAAGGTTGAGCGCAAACAGGTTGCGGCTCTTGTGGAAGATCGGCGTTTCGGGCGAGTTCAGGTACTTTGGCTTGGAGTCGTCCAGCACGCGCCCGCCGAACGCGATCACATTGCCGCGCACGTCGATGATCGGGAACATCACACGGTTCCGGAACCGGTCGTAGATATGCCCCTTTTCACTGCGGCTGACAAGGCCTGCGTCCATCAGCTCGTCGCGTGTGTAGCCCTTGGCCGTCATCGCGTCCATGAGCGCATGGAACGAATCCGGCGCATAGCCCAGCCCGAAACGGTTCATCGTGCGGCGGTGCAGGCCGCGGCCGATGAAATACTGCTGCGCCGCGCGGTTTTCCGGTTTCCACAGGGTTTCGTAGAAAAACCGCGCCGCGTCCTTGCAGAGCGCATACAGCCGCTCGCGGTGGCGCGCCGCCTGCCGGTCGGCCTCGCCCTGCTCGGGCACCTGCATGCCCGCGCGGTCGGCCAGATAGCGCACCGCGTCCGGGAATTCCAGCCCCTCGGCCTTCATCACAAAGGTGATCACGCCCCCGCCCGCGCCGCAGCCGAAGCAGTGGAAGATCTGCTTGTCCGGCGAGACCGAGAACGACGCCGTCTTTTCATTATGGAAGGGGCACAGGCCGAAATAGTTCGCGCCGCTCTTTTTCAGCTGCACATATTGCGACACAATATCCACAATATCGTTGCGCGCGGACAGTTCGTCCAGGAATACGCGGTCAAACGGCATTTTTGCCCACCTCCTTTGTAGGATAACCGGGTTTTCCGCCGGTAATACCGCCCGGCGGCGGTGCCTACCCCTCGATCTTGTTCCAGCTCTTGGGGATAAACAGTTTCTTATATACCGAGATCGAGTACCGGTCGGTCATGCAGGCGATATAGTCGCACACCACGCGCTCGAGCGGCTCGCCGCGCGCCATGAGCACAAAGTAGTCGCCCGGCAGCTCGTCCGGATGCTCGACAAAGTATTCATACAGGCTGCGCAGCATGTTTTTGGCGCGCTGTTCCTCGCTCTGCGCCTCGGTGCCCTGGTACACATGGTCGAACATGAACTGCCGCAGCTCCATCATATCGTCGTGCACCTGCTCGTCCATGCCGATCTCCTGATGCTGCATGCCGTACTCGATCATCGCCGTGACCATGGTGTCGATGCGTTTGCCGTGGGTCGCGCCCAGGCGGTCGCGCAGGTACTGCGGGATATCGGTCGCTTTGATCAGGCCGCCGCGCACCGCGTCGTCGATGTCGTGGTTGATATAGGCAATGCGGTCGGCGTAATGGATGATGCGCCCCTCGGGCGTGTCCGCTTTTTTGGCGCCCGTGTGGCACACAATGCCGTCGCGCACCTCGCGCGTCAGGTTAAGGTCCTCGAGGATGTCCACCATGCGCAGGCTCTGCTCGTTGTGGCGGAAGCCGAACGGGCACACCTCGGCGAGCGCGCGCTCGCCCGCGTGGCCGAAGGGCGTGTGCCCGAGGTCATGGCCAAGCGCAATCGCTTCGGTCAGATCCTCGTTGAGCCGCAGCGCGCGTGCTACCGTGCGCGCGATCTGCGCCACCTCGAGTGTATGCGTCAGGCGGGCGCGGTAGTGGTCGCCCTCAGGCGAGATGAACACCTGCGTCTTGTTGGAAAGCCGCCGGAACGCCTTGGAATGGATGATACGGTCTCGGTCGCGCTGGAAGCAGGTGCGGTAGGGGCACGGCTCCATATCGCGCAGCCTGCCCGCAGAGCTGTCCGCAAACGTCGCCCAAGGGGCGAACATCTGCCGTTCGCGCTTTTCCTGCTGCTCCCGGATGGTCACAGCGCATCCCTCCTGTCCGCATCGGAATGGTCTCTCAATTGATATATACGACGCCGCTTCAAAAAACCCTTTTATTTTTTGCAAATATTTTTTTATTTGACGCGACGCCCCATAAACCGGGTCTCCATCACCTCGGCGTAGACCTGCCCGGCGGTCGCCTCGGCGAGCGCCGCGTTGAGTTTATCCTCCGTGCCCGCGGGCAGGGTGACGGTCAGCGTCACGTCCGCGCCGTAGTCGGTCTCCTCGACCGAGCAGTCATAGTCCGGCAGCAGGTGCAGGATGATCTCGTACAGGTTGTACGGGCACGCGACCAGCGCGACCGTGTACAGGCTCATGCACTGCACGCCCGCCGCCGCAACTGCCATCTGCGCGCCCTGCGTGTAGGCGCGCACCAGCCCGCCCGTGCCGAGCAGCACGCCGCCGAAATAGCGCGTCACCACGCAGCACACGTCCACCAGGTTTTCGTGCCGCAGCACGTCCAGGATGGGCATGCCCGCCGTGCCCTGCGGCTCGCCGTCGTCCGAATAGCGCATGACGTTGCCCTCGCGCAGGATATAGGCATAGCAGTGGTGCGTCGCATCCCAGTAGGTGTCGCGCATCTCCTTGATCTTCGCCGTCGCCTGCTCCGGGGTCTCCACATGCCACAGCCGGCCGGTAAACTTGGAGCGTTTTTCCTCAAATCTGTCCTCGCCGTAGTCGAGAAACGGTACGAAATAGTCCTTTTCCATCGTTCTGTCACCGCACTCTATGCGGGCGGCCACTTTGCCCGCGTCAGTCTTCTGTCAGATATTCCGCCACGCGGCCGTAGGTCTTGTCGTCCACAACCGCCTCGACCAGCGTGCCTTCTGCGGCGTAGTCGGTCGATTCGATCTGCGCCTCGCGGTGCAGCATGTCGAGCACCGCGCCGTCGCTGTACGGGATGAGCAGCCGGACGCGGTGCTTGCCGCGCCCGAGCGCACGCTCGATGGTTTTGAGCAGCTCGTCGATGCCCTCCCCGGTCTTAGCGGAGATGGCGACGCCCTCATCCGGCCGGAAATACGGGATCGTGTCCGGGGCGCACTTGTCCGCCTTGTTGTAGACCATGACGCGCGGGATGTCCTGCGCGCCGAGCTGCGCCACGACCCGCTCCACGGTCTCGGCCTGGATGCGCCAGTCCTCGTCCGACACGTCCACCACATGCAGCAGCAGGTCGGCGTAAGCCAGCTCCTCGAGCGTGGCCTTGAACGCCGACACCAGATGGTGCGGCAGTTTGCGGATAAAGCCGACCGTGTCGGAGAGCAAAATCTCCTGCGTGTCCGAGATGCGCTTTTTGCGCGTGGTCGGGTCGAGGGTGTCGAACAGGCGGTCGTTCGCCGGGATGTCCGCGTCGGTCAATGTGTTGAGCAGCGTGGACTTGCCCGCGTTGGTATAGCCGACAATGGCAACCATGGGCAGTTCGGTCTTTTTGCGCTGACGGCGCTGCACTGCGCGCACCTGCCGCACCTGCTCGAGATCCGCCTTGAGCTTGTCGATCCGCTTGCGAATATGGCGGCGGTCGGTCTCAAGCTGGGTCTCGCCCGGGCCGCGGGTGCCGATCGGGCTTTTGCCGCCGCCCGCGGTCTGGCGCACCAGATGCGTCCACATGCCGGCCAGCCGCGGCAGGATATACTGGTACTGCGCCAGCTCGACCTGCAATTTGCCCTCGCCCGTGCGGGCGCGCTGGGCGAAAATATCCAGGATGAGCGCCGAGCGGTCGAGCACCGTGCGGCCGATCAGCTCCTCCAGATTCCTCGTCTGGGAGGGCGACAGCTCGTTGTCAAACAAAATAAGGCTCGCCTCGTTCGCCTCCGCGAGCGCTTTGACCTCCTCCGCCTTGCCCTCGCCGATAAAGGTGCGCGCGTCCGGCGCCGGACGGCGCTGGAGCGTCATGGCGACCGCTTCCGCGCCCGCGGTCTCCGCAAGCGCGCGCAGCTCGTCCATCGTGCGCTCGTCCGCGTCCTGCTCGGCCGTAAAGCCCGGGCAGGACAGCCCGACCAGCACCGCGCGCTCGGCTTTGCTTTCGATTTGGTTTTCGGTCATGCGGTTCCCTCCTCTGTTTGCCGCAAAGGGAAACAAAAAGCCATCGAACACACGTTTCGATGGCTTTGTTGTTACTTGTCCAGATTGAAACGCTTCTTGAAGCGATCAACACGTCCGCCGGTGTCTACCAGCTTCTGCTTGCCCGTGAAGAAGGGGTGGCACTTGGAGCAAACGTCAACGACGATGTTCTCCTTGGTGGAGCCGGTCTCAATGACATTGCCGCAGGCACAGCGGATCGTGGTCTGCTTGTACTCGGGATGGATGCCCTGTTTCATGTTGTTTCACCTCTTTCCACGGGAACTAAACTTAGTATCTCTTACAGTCGTAAAATTATGATACCACAACATACGGTAAATTGCAAGCATTATTTTTCATATACCAGATTTTCTTCTGTCCAGCCCTCGAGCACCGGGATCATGGAAGCCGCGAGCTTTTTCGCGCCTGCAAGGTCATGCAGCAGGTAGTTGCCGCACTCGATCCGGCTCGCGCCCGGGATCTCACCCTCATATGCGGCGATGAACGCCATGGTCTCCTGCACGAGCGCGATCGCGTCCACAGGCTGCATATCGCGCACGAGGAAGTAAAAACCCGTCTGGCAGCCCATAGGGCCGCAGTAAATGATCTGGTCCGCGAAGCGCGAGTTGCGCGCATAGGTCGCAAACAGGTGCTCGAACGTATGCCCCGCCGCGGGCTCGATATAGGTCCCCGCGTTGGGGTACACCATGCGGATGTCATAGGTCGTGATGTCCCCGTCAATGCGCGATGTATACATGCCGGGTTTCAGCTTGTCGTGGTTTACTTCAAAGCTTGCGATGCGTTTCATGCGTTTGCCTCCTCCTGGCCTGCGCTCAGGTATTTCAGCTCGGTCTGGTACTCACGCCACAGCAGCAGGTACGAGATCAGGAAGGACGCGATCTCTGCGATCGGGAACGAATACCAGATCGCACTGAGGCCTACAAATCGCCCCAGCACCCACGCCGCAGGAAGGATGATGACCAGCTGGCGGCAGACTGAAACGATCAGGCTGTTCATGCCGCGCGCAGTGGCCTGGAACACCGTCGAGTTGATGATGCCGAACGCCGCGCCGACGAAGGACAGGCTGATGATCTTGAGCGCAGGCACGCCAACGGTCAGCATTTCCTGCGTAGCCGCCGCATCCGTACGGTCGACAAACATCATCAGCATGGGCTCCGGGAACAGCTGGAACAGCACAAAGCCGAGCAGCATGATCGCAACCGCCGTGCCAAGAGCAATGCGGTATGCCCCGAACAGGCGCTTTTTATTCCGCGCGCCGTAATTATAACCCATGACCGGCAGCGCGCCCTGGTTGAGGCCGAACACCGGCATGAACACGAAGGTCTGCAATTTGAAATACACCGCCAGCACGTTGACCGCAGTCTGCGAAAAACCGATCAGGATACCGTTCATGCCGGCCGTCATCACCGAGGTGATGGACTGCATGACAATGCCGGGCAGGCCGACGCGGTAGATGTCCTTGACCGTCTGCAGGCGCCACTTGAACTTGCGCATATTGAGTTTAAGCACTTTCTGGTGCTTGAACACGCCCCACAGGCCGATCAGCATGCCGAAGATCTGGCCAATCACGGTTGCCAGCGCGGCGCCCGTGACGCCCATCTCCGGGAACGGCCCGATGCCGAAGATCATCAGCGGGTCGAGGATGATGTTGATGATTGCGCCGGTCAGGCCCTGCATCATCGGGATGATCATGTTGCCGGTCGACTGCTGCACCTTTTCACACATCATCGAAATCATGACGAAAATGCTCAGGCCGACCGCAATATGCGAATACTGCACCGCCTGCACAGACACGTCCTCTGCCGCGCCGAAAGCGTTCACAAATACGCCCGAAAGCCCGAAGCCCAGCACGAGGAACACGATGCCGCCGATGATGGACAGCGCAATGCCGTGTTCCGCCGCGGAGTTTGCATGCATCTGGCGTTTTTCGCCCAGGCGGCGCGCAATCAGCGAGTTTACGCCCACGCCCGTGCCCACGCCGATCGCTACAACCAGCGTTTGCAGCGGGAACACCAGCGAAACCGCCGCCAGCGCGCTCTGCGAATACTGCGCCACGAAAATGCTGTCCACGATATTATACAGCGCATTGATAATCATGGACACCATGGCGGGCAGCGCCATGGAGAAAATCAGCGGGCCCATGCGCGCGGTACCCATTTTGTTTTGTTCCACAATCCTTCCCCCTAACGATAAGTAAGCCGCACCGGGATCTGTCCGGTGCAGCTGCCTATTGTTTCTCTATTATAGTATAAAATATTAAATGCCTGATTGCAAGCCCTATTCTTACAATTTCCCCGCAATTTCGTCAAAAGACCGCTCAATCACAAGGTCGCTCGACGCGCGCAGCTCGCCCTCCCCCGCAGCGTAGTCCGGTTCGAGCACACCACATACATAAAACCCGGCGCGTTTGGCAGTCGTGCAGGCATAGGGCGCATCCTCAAACACCACGCACTGCGCAGACGTGAGCCCCATGCGCGCGGCTGACTGGAGGTAAATATCCGGTTCCCATTTTGAAACGCCGACATCCTCGATGGTCAGCATGAAATCAAAATAGTCCAGCATGCCGCGGTCGCGCAGCGCCTTTTCCGCGTGGCGGCGGGCGGTCAGCGTGGCGACAGCCATCTTCACCCCACGCGCACGAAGCCCGTCCAGATAAGCGGTCACGCCCGCACGGGGCTTGGCAATGGCGGCATAACGGGCAGTGATCAGCTCGTCCATGCCGTCGAGCAGGCCCTGTACGTTAAGCGGCAGCGAAGGATACCGCTCAATGAAAAACTGCGCCACCTCCGGCTGGGACATGCCCTCGGTCGCGGCATATTCCTGATCGGTGATGTGCACGCCGAACTGCTCCAGATAGCCTGCGGTCAGCCGCTTCCACACCGGCATGGAGTCGAGCAGCGTACCGTCCATATCGAAAATCGCGCCTTTGAATTCGTGCATGTTGTATGTCGTCCTTTCCGGGAAAAATGCTGTATATGCCTATTTGGTCTTGCGGTCGATAAACTGCGGCCGCATTTTGGAATACAATATTTTCTGTTCGCTGTACAGCCCGTAGTAGCCGCTGAGCATGTAGGCGACCGCGATCACCAGCGCGAACAGCGCCAGGCTCTGCCCGCCGAACAGCTCATAGGCGAGCAAAACCGAGGTCAGCGGCGAATTGGTCACGCCGCAGAACACCGCAGTCATGCCGAGGCCTGCCGCGAACGAGGGCGCAAGGCCGAAAAAACCGCCGTAGGCTGCGCCGAAGGTTGCGCCGATGAACAGCACGGGCACGATCTCGCCGCCCTTGTAGCCCACACCGATCGTAATGGCGGTCAGCACCAGCTTGATGAAAAACGCGGCGTAATCCGCCTCGCCCGCGACCGCGCGCTCGATCACCGCCATGCCCGCGCCGTTGTAGTCGCGCGTGCCGAGCAGCAGTGAAATAAGCACGACCGCCGCGCCGCCCGCCGCCATGCAGGCATACTGGTTCGGTATGTAGTGCTTGAACAGGTGCCCGATGCGGTGGAACACGATGCACACCACCGCGCTCAACACTGCGCACACCACGCCGAACAACACGAGCTTGGCAAGCAGCAAGGCATCCACGGCCTGCGGGATGCCGGTGACGGCAAACGCCGTGGTCTCCCCCCCCAGCCGGAGCGCGAGCTGGTGCGCAATGACGGACGCAAGCACGCACGGGAACAGCGCCGCGTAGTACATCACGCCCACGCTGATGACCTCCATCGCAAACACGCTCGCCGCGAGCGGCGTGCCGAACAGGGCCGCAAAGCCCGCCGCCATGCCGCACATGGTGATCGTGCGCGAGTCGCGGTCGTCCAGCCGCATCCAGTGGCCGATGTTGCCCGAGATCGCGCCGCCGAGCTGCAATGCCGCGCCCTCGCGGCCGGCCGAGCCGCCGCACAGGTGGGTCAGCACCGAGGTAACGAAAATACTCGGCGCAAGCCGCAGCCGCACCGGATGGTTCTCGCGCACCGAGGTCAGGATAAAGTTGGTGCCGCGCTCGAGCGGCATATCCGCTTTTTTGTACCAGAACGCGATGAATACACCCACGAGCGGCAGCAGGTACAGCAGCCAGTCATGCGCCTCGCGCATCTCGCCCGCCCATTCGAGCGCATGGTGGAACACTGCGCCGACCGCGCCGACCACCACGCCGATGATGACCGCAAACGCGCACCAGCGGGCAAAAATCAGCGCGTTTTTGGCCTGTTTCTTCCAATAGCCCACGTCCATCTCTTACACTTCCCCATTTCCATTCCATGCGGTTCCAAAACCGCTTATTCTGTGTAAGTCTGAATCAGGCTGCTTGCCCATGTAAGCAGCGTTTCACTTTGTCCGGCAAAGCTGCCGTCTGCGTCCCCCATCCCCGCGGCGAGGATTTCCCGCTCCTCCCCATCCAGCAGGGGCAGCAGCGCGCGCTTTGTGTGCACAAACGCCCCGGTGCGGCAATAGTGCGCCGCGCGCAGGGTGAAAAATGCCGATTTGTACAGCCCGCGCAGCATTTCCTCACTCTTTTCGTGCAGGCGGTTGTGCGCACAGGCGTGGTAAATGCCGCACGCGCCGATGCGCACCGCGCGGCGCGCGTCCGCCATGCCGAAACGGGCTTTGAGCGCCTCCAGATCGCCGTACCAGGGTTTGGTGTCGTAATAGAACCCGAACAGCTCGGACGGCTCCCACGCGAGCAGCTCGCGCTTGCCCGAGACAAAGCCGCACACCTTGTCCCGCCCGGGCAGGCTGTCCAGCACGGCCTCGTAGCGCGGCCAGTCCTCCGCCCGCCATTCGTCCAGGATGACGACTACGTCGATGTCGCTGTCCTCATTTGCTTCCCCGCGGGCGCGGCTGCCCTGCAAGCCGATGCAGTACACGCGCGCCCCGAACGCCTGCCGCACCGCGGCCGTAAAGCCGTCCATCCAGTTCCCGATCTCCATATCCGCCTCCCCTTCCGATAAGAATTGCCCCGCAGGGTTTCTACGGGGCAATGGGTTTGCTTACTTGCTGGTGGACGAGGTCTCCTTGAGCACAACGTCGTGCGCGCCGCCCTCGACGATCGAGGTCGCGGATACCAGCGTGATCTTGGCCTTCTTCTGGAACTCCGGGATGGAAAGCGCACCGCAGTTACACATGGTCGAGCGCACCTTGCTCAGCGTCAGGCCGAGGTTGTCCTTGAGCGAGCCGGCGTACGGGACGTAGGAGTCCACGCCTTCCTCAAAGGACAGCTTCGCCTCGCCGCCCATGTCGTAGCGCTGCCAGTTGCGGGCACGCGCGGAGCCTTCGCCCCAGTATTCCTTCATATAAGAGCCGTTGATGTTGACCTTGTTGGTCGGGGACTCGTCAAAGCGCGAGAAGTAGCGGCCGAGCATGAGGAAGTCCGCGCCCATGGCGAGCGCCAGCGTGCAGTGATAATCGTGCACGATGCCGCCGTCCGAGCAGATCGGGACGTAAACGCCGGTCTCGAGGAAGTACTCGTCGCGCGCCGCGGCGACCTCGATCAGCGCGGTCGCCTGGCCGCGGCCAATGCCCTTCTGCTCGCGGGTAATGCAGATCGAGCCGCCGCCGATGCCGACCTTGACAAAGTCCGCACCCGCGTCGGCAAGGAAGCGGAAGCCCTCGCGGTCAACGACGTTGCCCGCGCCTACCTTGACGCTGTCGCCATAGTTCTCGCGGATCCACGCGAGCGTGCGGCTCTGCCACTCGGAAAAGCCCTCGGACGAGTCGATGCAGAGCACGTCCGCGCCTGCTTCGACCAGCGCGGGCACGCGCTCGGCGTAGTCGCGGGTGTTGATGCCCGCGCCGACAACATAGCGCTTATGCTCGTCGAGCAGCTCGAGCGAGTTGGCCTTGTGGCTGTCGTAGTCCTTGCGGAATACGAGGTAGACCAGATGCTGCTCGTCGTCCACGAGCGGCAGGGAGTTGAGCTTGTGGTCCCAGATGATGTCGTTTGCGGTCTTGAGCGTGGTATCCGCCGGGGCGGTGATCAGCTTGTCAAACGGGGTCATGAACTCGGAAACCTTGACGTCGCGCTCCATGCGGGAGACGCGGTAGTCGCGGCTGGTGACGATGCCGAGCAGCTTGCCGTTTGCCGTGCCGTCCTCGGTGACCGCCATGGTGGAGTGGCCGGTGCGCGCCTTGAGCGTGAGCACGTCCGCGAGCGTCTGCTCGGGACGCAGGTTGGAGTCGGATACGATAAAGCCCGCCTTGTAGCTCTTGACGCGGGCAACCATTGCGGCCTCGCTCTCGATGGTCTGCGAGCCGTAGATAAAGGAGATGCCGCCCTCCTGTGCAAGCGCGATCGCCATGCGGTCATCCGAGACCGCCTGCATGATGGCCGAAACCATCGGGATGTTTGCGTACAGCGCCGATTCTTCCCCCTTGCGGTACTTGACGATCGGGGTGCGCAGACTGACGTTTGCCGGGATGCACTCGGCGGAGGAATAGCCCGGCACAAGCAGATATTCGTTAAAGGTGTGCGAGGGCTCACTGAAGTAATACGCCATATCGTTTCTCCTTTTCCATTCCTGTTTTTCAGATTCTATAATTAAATCCATTATAGCCTTTTTATCCTGCAAAGTAAAGCGGGCATATGACTGATTTTGTAGGATTTTGCCTGTCCCACCTTATGCAAACTGCGCGCAGGCATCCCGCTGCGGCTTTTCCTGCCGCGGCGCCGGGCAGGGCAAAAAGAAAGGACCCCGGCCGTGGCCGGGGTCCCTTCTTTTGGAAATGAGGAATGAATGTCGTGGGCGGTATTCATGCTTGCGGGATCGTCCGGCGAACCGGTACCCCTTCGCTTTTACCGGTATCAGATTAGCACTTTTGCACCGCCCGGTCAACCGTTTCAGCCATACTTTAACGCAATCTTAACCCGCTTCTTCACACCAGACCGTTCCCGTATGGAAAAAGTACAGCACGCACTGTTTGACCGGACGGCCGAATATCTCGCGCACCGCGAGCGCATAGGCCTCCAGCTGGGGCCGGTACTGTTCGGCGCGCGCGGCGATACCGCTTTCGGACACGCGGTCGGTCTTGAAATCCAGGATGACATACCCTTCCGGCGTGTCGATCAGGCAGTCGATGACGCCTTGCAGCAGCACCTTTTCCTCCGGCGCGTCCGCCGCAGCCGGGAAATACTGCGCCGCGGGCACGAGGACGGAGAACTTGAATTCGCGCCGCACGGTGTTCTGCGCCATCAGACCGCGATACAGGCCGGAGGCGAAAAACGCTTTGATTTTGGACACATCCACAGCCTTTGCCTGCTCGGGCGACAGGATACGTTTGTCCGCGAGCCGCCCCAGCTCCTGTTCTACGCCGCCCGGCGCGCCCGCCGCCGCAAAGTCACAGAACTGCATGAACAGATGGTGCGCCGTACCGACCTCGGCGGGCGTCAGCTTGCGCGCCCCCTGCTCGAACAACGGCGCGCGCAGCTTGGGCTCGCGGCGCGGGGGCGGTGTCTCCTCCGCCGCCTCGTCCGCGCGGTAGCCGCGGCCGACGCCGGTCGCGGTCAGCTTGCTGGGCAGGTCGGCGAGGTAGGCGTGCGGATAATGCAGATGCGGCCTGACCTCGTAGCCCTCCGTGTCCATCTCCTCAAAGCGCAGCACTTCCTCCGCTTCGGGCGCGGCCAGCTCGTCCGGCCGGTACACGCGCAGGGCAAACGCATCGCAGTCCGTGCCGTGCTCGGGCACCTCGAGGCCGTACTCCTCGCGCAGCGCGCGCGTACACGGATGACGCAGCAGCGGCGCGACGATCCACGCGAGCGGCGCGCGCACCGCGCCCATCGCGTACTGCGGCAGCTCGTCCAGCGACGCGAGCCGCGCCCACTTCTCGAGCGACTTTTGCAGCGTCCCGCTCGCGCAGGTGATGATGAGCTTCTCCTTCGCGCGGGTCAGCGCAACGTACAGTACGCGCAGCTCCTCGCTCACCATCTCGCGCCGCTGACGCACGGCGACCGCTGTGCGCTCGACCGTGTCATACTGCACGCCGCGCGCGCGGTCGCGGCACTTGCTTCCGAATCCAAGCTCCTTATGCACGAGCACCGGCTCGCGCAGGTCGGCTTCATTGAACTGCTTGGCGCAGTCCGCCACGATCACGACCGGGAACTCAAGGCCCTTGGACTTGTGGATGGACAGGATACGCACCGCGCCGCCGGTCGCCTCCGCGCCGACCGTCTGAAAGTCCTCGCCGGTCTCCTGCATGCCGCGCAGCAGGCGCACGAACGCGAACAGGCCGCGGAAGCCCTGTCCCTCGAACGCGCGCGCCCGCTCGAAAAACGCAAGCAAGTTCGACTGGCGCTGCGCGCCGTTCGGCAGCGCGCCGTACAGCCCCAGCGCGCCCGTCTCGTCGTAGATCTCCCACAGCAGGCGGTAGACCGGCTGGTCGCAGGCGAACTCGCGCAGAAAGTCCAGCCGCTGCAAGAACGCTTCCGCCTTGGGGAAACCCGCCCGCGCGGCAAGCAGCGCGTCATAGTAGCTCACCTTACGGTCGACCAGGCGGATGTCCGCCAGTTCCTGCTCGGTAAAGCCGATGAGCGGCGAGCGCAGCACACCGATCAGGTCGACGTCCTGCCGCGGGTTGTCGATGATGCTGAGGAACGACACCATCGTGCCGACCTCGGCGGTCTCGAGCAGGCCGCCGCGCTCCTCCGCGCTCGCGGAGATTCCCACCTGCTCGAGCGCGGCGATAAACGTGCGCGCTTTAGTCTTGGGCGAGCGCAGCAAAATCACGATGTCGCCCGGCGTCACCGGCCGCAGCGCGCCCGTGCCCTTGTCGGTCACCGGGAATCCCTCGTCCAGCAGCTGCCGGATGCGCCCCGCCGCGAGCCGCGCTTCGAGCGCGGTCTTGTCCGGCGCGTCGTCGTCCTCGCCGAGGTTCGCCGCATCCACGAGCAGCACCTCGGTCTGGTAGCGCGGGTTGTCTGCGTCCGGGTAGTAATCCGCGCCAAGGTGCAGCGCCTCGCGGTCGGTATACTGCAAATCGCCCACGGTCTCGCCCATGACGGCCGAGAACAGGTAGTTGCAAGCATCCAGCACCGCCGCGCGCGAGCGGAAGTTCTGCCCGAGGATCACGCGGCGCGCTTCGCCCTCCTGCGCCCCATCCGCATCCGCGAACGCGCGGTATTTGGACAGGAAAATGGACGGGTCGGCCAGACGGAAGCCGTAAATGCTCTGCTTGACGTCGCCCACCATGAACAGGTTGGTCTCGTCCCGGGACAGCGCGCGGAAGATCGCGTCCTGCACCGCGTTCGTGTCCTGATACTCGTCCACCGCGATCTCGGCAAAGCCTTCGGACAGGGTTTTCGCGAGCTGGGAAGGCTCGCCCTTGTCATACAGCAGGCGCACCGCGAAGTGCTCGAGATCATTGAAGTCCGCCGCGTTGCGTGCGCGTTTGGCGGCGGAAAACGCGTCGTCAAACGCGTCCACCATGTCGCACAGCGCGGCGAGCGCGGGCGCGGTCAGGCCGCGGTCGTACTCGGCTTCCTCCGCCGTGACGGTCAGCCACTTGTCGCGGATGGATTTGGCGACGGTTTTCCACTCCTCGCGCATGGCCTTGATCTCCTCAAGGAAGGCCTTGTCCTCGAATTTGCGCGCGGCCCCCAGCCGGTCGAAGGTGATGCTTCGCGCGGCCTCGACACAGGCATCCCAGTCCCCGCCGTGCAGCGCGCCCAGCAGGCGTTCGGCCTGATTGAGGTCGCTCGTCAGCGCGGGCAGATAAGCGTCCGCCAGCGCGTCGACACCGGTCACCTCGTCCACCGCCGTGCGCAGGAACGCCGCGCCGTGCTCCGCCGCCGCACGCGCCTGCGCAAGCAGCACGCGGCCGTGCGGCGTATCCATCCCGCGGGCGTACAGCCCCTCGCGCACATCCGCGAGGAACACGCGCGGGTCGGGATGCGCCTGTATTTTTTCATAGGTGCTTAAAATGACCTCGCCGAGCTTTTTGTCGTCGCGCCCGGCGGTCAGCAGGTCGCAGAGTGCGAAAAAGCCCTCGTTCCCGCGCTCATACGCCGCGTCCAGCACCTCTTCGAGCACCTCGGCGCGCAGGATCTTGCCCTCGTTCTCATCCATCAGGCGGAAGTCGGGCGCGATGCCGAGCGCCGCCGCCTGCTCGCGCGCGAGCGACAGGCAGAGCGCATGCACGGTCGTGATCTTCGCGCGGTGCACGAGAAACAGCTGGCGGCGCAGGCGCGTGTCGCGCGGGTTGCTCGCCACCGCCTCGCCCAGCGCGCGCCCGATGCGCTCGCGCATCTCCGCCGCCGCCGCGTTGGTGAAGGTCACGAGCAGCAGGCGGTCGATGTCCACCGGGTCGTCCGGGTCGGTCAGGCGCGTGAGCACGCGCTCGACCAGCACCGCGGTCTTGCCCGAGCCGGCTGCCGCCGAAACGAGCAGCGCGCCGCCCCGGTTATGGATCGCGGTTTCCTGATCTTTTGTCCACTGCGGCATTACTGCTCACCCCCTACCTGCTGCCAGAAGTCCTCATCTGATAAATGTTTGAGCCACCGCGCCTTGTCGCCCGCCGTCTCGTCAAACCGGCAGGCCGCGCGGAACTCGCACCAGTCGCAATAGCTGGAATTTTTGTCTTTTTTGCACGGGTCAGCGGTCACGCTGCCGTTTCGCAGCTCGCGCCCCATCTCGAGCAGCTTTTCGTGTGTGTAGCGCGCGAGCCGCCCGAATTTCGCAAGGTCGGCCACCGCGGATTTGGCCACGAGCGTCGGCTCATCCTCGCCCTTTTTGGTCCTGATCGTGACCGGGATGAACCGCCCGTCGCCCTCGAGCCCGTGCTCCATCGCCTCGAGCAGCTCCATGTCGTCCGACAGAAGGCCGCTGCGGCGCAGCGCCTTGTCGCGCATCGCGCGCAGAGCGTCCTCGTCCACGTCGCGCGGCGCGTCGGGCAGCTCGTCCCGCACGGGCACATACAGCACACCCGCGGGCACGATCTCGTTCAGTTCCGCCTCGAGCCGCTGCCGGTAACGGTCCAGCCCCTCCTGCTGGAGGGCGTACAGATAGATGATGAGCTGCATGTTCAGCCCGTACCAGATGTCCGAGAGCGAGAACGACTTTTTGCCGCTCTTGTAGTCCATCACGCGCAGGTACAGCCGCCCGTTTTTGATGTAGCCGTCCACGCGGTCAACCTTGCCGGACAAAGATACCGACAGGTCGCCGTCCGCGCACTCGACCGGCGGCAGGTCGCCGCCGCGCGAAAAGTCCACCTCATAGTCGATGGGCGCAAAGTCCGACACGCGCAGCTCCTCGAGTACGTTGTCCAATATCTGCTCGACCGTGCGCACAAGGCGCTGGAACAGGTAGCGGAAGCGCGCGGTCTTGGTCTCCAGCCCGCCGAGCTCCTCCTGCACATACTGCCGCACCGCCGCGCGGCAGACGCGCCTGACCGTCTGCCCATCCGCCGCGGTCGCGCCGCCCTCCTGCTTGCCGAGTGCGTCCAGCGCATGCTCGAGCACATAGTGGATGAACGTACCGGTCTCGAGCGCATCGAACCGCGCCGTCTTGCGCGGCCTGGCTTTGAGCCCGTACTGCATGAAGAACGCAAACCGGCAGGAATAGAACGTATCCACGCGCGAGGCGGTCAGGTTCAGGCTCTTGCCATACAGCCCGTCGATCGTGTGCGGGCTTACCAGCGGGCCGCGCCCGCGTTTCTGCGCGGCGGCGTTGTGGACACGCTCGTCATCTTTATAATAGTCATACGCCGCGCGCATGGCCGCCGTCCGGTCGCCGGACAGGTAGGCGCACGCGAGTTCGACCGCCGGGCGCTCGGCCTGCAAACGGTCGCGCACGGTCTCGGTCTGGTGGGCGGGAAACGATACGCCGGGCAGTAAGTCCTGCACCGTGCCGATAAAGTAGGACGGCCGCGATTCGCCGCCGGACGCGTCGGTCAGGTGCCACGAGAGCAGCAGCTCGTCCGTCGGGCAGGCCAGCGCGCGGTACAGCGTCTCCTGCTCCATGAGCAGGCGTTCCACGCCGGACGCTTTAAGCTCCACGCCGAGCGCATCCAGCTTATCGCGGTCCATGTCGCTGAGCAGCGAGGTGGAGGACGGCGCCTTGGGGATCTGCCCGTCGTTGACCCCGAGCAGGATGACATATTTCGCGTTTTCCAGACACGCGCGCTCAATGTTGCCGCAGGTCACGCGGTCGAGCGAGACCGGGATGGTGCCCACATCGTACTCGCCCAGCACCAGCCGGAACAGCTGCGCAAACCGCTCGGCCGTGAGCGGCGTGTCCCCGCACACCCACGCGAACTGCTCCATCGCGGAGACCAGGATCTCCCACAGCTGGCGATATTCGTCGGCGAGCTGCAACCGGCCCGCCGCTTCGTGTGCCGCCGCGCGCTCACTCATACGCCCCGGCGCGTCCACCGCCAGCAGGAATACATACAGCGCCCGTACACAGTCGGACGCCGGGTTCTCGCCCTTCAGCGCTTCGCGCAGGGCGGAGAACGGCGCGATCGCCCGCGCGCGCAGCTCGTTGAGTTCGGTAAGCTGGGCGCGGGAGCGGTCGTCAAACGGCAGGCCGTAGCCGTCCGGGTGCTCGGTCCAGGCGCGCTCCCACGCGCCGCCGCGGATGTTCCAGGTGAGGACATAGTTTTCCAACTTGTCCACCTCGTCGCGCGTCAGGCTGGTCAGCCCGGTCTTGAGGCAGCCGAACAGGTCCTCGTATTTGAAATAGGACTGCGCCGCATCGAGCGCACCCGTGACCAGCGCCATCGGCGGGCGGGAGAGCAGGTCGGGCTTTTCCGCGAGGAACACCGGCACGTCATACCGCGCCATCGCCATGGCAAGCACGGCGCTGTACGGCTCAATGTCGCGCGCGGCGACCACAAAATCGCGGTAGCGCGCGCCCTCGTCGCGCACCTTGCGGCGGATGTACGCTGCCGCGTGCTCGCACTCGTCAAAGGGCGACGCCGCTGCGTACAGGTGCACACCGTGCGCATCCTCGTGCGGCGTGCGCACGGGCAGCAGGCTTTCCGATTC
>DXIC01000012.1 GCA_019113065.1 Candidatus Agathobaculum stercoravium | reverse complement strand
CAGCATCAGCTTGATGCGGTTCTCCTGATTGATCTTGGATGCGCCGGGGTCGTAGTCGACCGCAACGATGTTCGCCTGCGGATAGACCTCGCGGATCTTGCGGATCATGCCCTTGCCCGCAATGTGGTTGGGCAGGCAGCCGAACGGCTGGGTGCACACGATGTTGTTCACCCCTTCGTTGATCAGCTCTACCATTTCGGCCGGCAGCAGCCAGCCCTCGCCCATCTTGACGCCCTGCCCGATAATGCCATGCGCGTTCCTGCGCACCTCTTCAAACGGCATGGGAGGACGGAAATGGCCGTCCTTTTTCATCAGCTTGATGATATCTGCCTGCTTGCCCAGCAGGAACTGGTAAACCATCTTATAAATTGCCGCGCGCGTGCCGGAACGGCCGTACAGTTCATGGTCAATGACCGAGTTGTAAATGGAATACAGGCAGAAATCCACAAGGCCGGGCAATACGGGTTCGCAGCCCTCGCTCAGCAGGAACTCTTCCAGCCGGTTGTTGCCGAGCGGGGAGAACTTGACGTAGATTTCACCCACAATGCCGACCAGCTTCTTTTTCTTCGATTTGTCCAGCTTTACCTTGCCGAACGCGGTCAGCACATAGCGGTACAGGTGCTTGACCTCACGGTACGGCACCATACGGTCACCGGTGAAACGGGCGGTGACGGCATTCATACAGATTTCGGTTGCCTTATCGGTCGAACCGGGGACGACCTCGTACGGACGGCACTGGTTGGCTACCATCATGATCAGGTCGCCGATCAGCAGTGCATAGGCGACCTGGATCAGCATGGTCTTGGTCAGCTTGAAGCCGGGGTTGGCATCCGATTCCAGCCCTGCAAAGTTGAGCGAGATGACCGGGATAAACCCGTAACCGTTCTTGACCAGCGCCTTGCGCATCAGGTGGATGTAGTTGGACGCGCGGCAGCCGCCGCCGGTCTGCGGCAGGATGAGCGCGATTTTGTGGATGTCGTACTTGCCGGACTCGATCGCGTCGAGCAGCTGGCCGATGACCAGCAGCGCGGGATAGCAGGTGTCGTTATGTACGTTGCGCAGGCCCTGCTCGGCGATGTTCGGCCCCTCGGTGTGCAGCAGCTCCATGTTGTAGCCGAAGTTCTTCATCAGGCGGCACATCAGGCCGAGCTGCACAGGAAGCATGTTGGGTACCAGGATGGTGTAGTCCTTCCGCATCTCCTCGGTAAACTGCGGGAGCTTGTAGCCCTCCGCGGGGTTAGCCGATGCGCTGGTTGGATTGTTGTTCTGCAAGTTTTCTGCCCTCCTCTACGGCGGCCAGCATACTGCGGATGCGGATCTTGGCCGCACCGAGGTTGCTGATCTCGTCGATCTTGAGCTGTGTATAGATTTTGCCGCCATTTTCACAGATGGCGCGCACTTCGTCGGTGGTGATCGCGTCAATGCCGCAGCCGAAGGACACGAGCTGGATGAGCTGCGCGTTTTCCTTCTGGGTGACATACTTGGCTGCGCCGTACATACGCGAATGGTAGGTCCATTGGTTGAGGACATGGACCTTGGGTTCTTCGGTCAGCTGCCATACCGCGTCCTCGGACACGATGACCAGCCCGAACGAGGCGATCAGCTGGTCGATGCCGTGGTTGATCTCCGGGTCGACATGGTACGGGCGGCCGGCGATGACCGCGATGTCCAGCCCGTGGGTGTCCGCGTAGGCGATGGCCTTCTGGCCTTCCTGCCGCACCTGTGCGTAATAGTTATCCAGCTCCTGATAGGCTGCCTCAGCTGCCGCGGTAATCTGCTTTTTCCTGAGCTTGGGATACTTGCCGCAGAAATATTTCGACGCCTGCTGGATGAACCGTTTGTGGTCGGCCAGTTCGAAATACGGCATCATGAAATCGAAGTCCGCGAGCGCGGCGACATTGGCGTGCAGCAGTTCGGGATAATAGGCCACGACAGGACAGTTGTAGCAGTTGGTCGCGCGGCCCTCGTCCAGGTTGTAGGTCATGCAGGGATAGAAAATGGAATCCACGCCCTTCTCGAGCAGGTTCTCAATGTGGCCGTGCATGAGCTTGGCCGGATAGCACACGGTATCCGACGGGATGGAGTGCTGGCCCTGCATGTACATATCGCGGGTGGATACGTCGGACAGCACGGTCTCAAACCCGAGCGCACGCAGGAAGGTCGTCCAGAACGGCAGCAGCTCGTAGTAATTGAGGCCAAAGGGCAGGCCGATCCTGCCGTTCGGCATGGGCTTGCCCGAGGGCTCGCCGTAGCTGAGGAGCTTTTCCAGCTTCCAGCGGTACAGGTTCGGCAGATCGGTTTTCTTCGTGCCGCCGAGCGGGCGCTCGCAGCGGTTGCCCGAGATAAAGCGGCGGCCGCCGCCGAAGTCGTTGATGGTCAGGTTGCAGTGGTTCTCGCACAGGCCGCAGCGCGCGGACTTGACCGTGTGGCAGAAGGACGCGAGCACGTCCGGCCCGATCAGCGAAGTCTGCGCCGGGCGGTTGTCCTTGGCATGCAGCGCAGCGCCGTACGCACCCATCAGGCCGGAGATGGCGGGACGGGTCACGTCGCGGCCGATCTCCTGCTCGAACGAACGCAGGATCGCGTCATTGAGGAACGTGCCGCCCTGTACGACGATGTGCTGGCCGAGGTCGTCCGGCGAGTGGGCGCGGATAACCTTATACAGTGCGTTGCGGACGACCGAAACCGACAGGCCGGCCGAGATCGCGTCGATGCCCGCGCCGTCCTTCTGTGCCTGCTTGACCGATGAGTTCATGAACACCGTGCAGCGCGAGCCGAGGTCGATCGGGTGCTTTGCGAACAGGCCGAGCTTGCAGAATTCCTCGATCGAGTAGCCCATTGAGCGGGCAAAGGTCTCGATGAACGAGCCGCAGCCGGAAGAGCACGCCTCGTTGAGCGAAATGTTGTCAATGCACTTGTTGCGGATCTTGAAGCATTTGATGTCCTGCCCGCCGATGTCGATGATGAAGTCAACGTCCGGGCAGAAATGGCGCGCCGCGCGGAAGTGCGCGACCGTCTCGACCAGGCCGAAGTCCACACCGAAGGCGTGCTGGATGAGCGCCTCGCCGTAGCCGGTGACTGCGCTGGATACGATATGTACGCGGTCGCTGCACAGCTCGTAAAGCCGGGTCAGCTGCTCGCGGATAACGTCCGCCGGGTTGCCCTTGTTGGACTGGTAGTGGTGGTACAGGATCTGGTGGTCCTCGCCGATCAGCACCAGCTTGGTCGTGGTCGAGCCGCAGTCGATGCCGAGGTAGGCGTCGCCCTCGTACATGGTGACGTTCTGCGTCATCACATCGTGCACGCCGTGGCGGTGCTTGAATTCCTCATACTGCTGCTCGCTTTCAAACAGCGGCGGCAGGTAGTTGGCAACGACCGGCGCGCCCGCCGCGTGCTCGAGCGCCTCGAGCAACGAATCGACCGAGTAGGTCTTTTGCGTGTCCTTTGCGTATTCCGCCGCGCCCGCCGCGATTGCGTACGGCGCGAGGGAGGGGAAGTGGGCGTGCGTATCGTCCAGCTTCAGGGTCTCCTGGAAGCGCTTTTGCAGGCCCTTGAAGAAGAACAGCGGGCCGCCGAGGAAGAGCACATCGCCCTTGATCTCGCGCCCCTGCGCGAGGCCGGCGACCGTCTGGTTGACGACCGCCTGGAAGATGGATGCGGCAACGTCCTCCTTGCGCGCGCCGTCGTTGAGAAGCGGCTGGATGTCCGACTTGGCGAACACGCCGCAGCGGGAAGCGATCGTGTAGATCTGCTCTGCGTGCTGGGCAAGCTCGTCGAGCTCGGCCGGGGTCACGTCGAGCAGCACGGCCATCTGGTCGATGAAAGCGCCCGTGCCGCCCGCGCAGGAGCCGTTCATGCGCTCCTCCAGCTGGCCGGACAGGAACACGATCTTGGCGTCCTCGCCGCCCAGCTCGATGACCACGTCCGCCTGCGGCACATGCACGCCGACCGCCTTGCGGGTGGCGAACACTTCCTGCACGAAGTCGATGTCCGCCGCCTTGGCAACGCCGAGGCCGGCCGAGCCGGTGATGGCGCAGCGGACCGTCGCGTCCGGGCCGATAGCCGCGCGCGCGTTCTGCACCAGCTCGACCGCCTTTTCACGCACCTTGGAGAAGTGGCGCTCATAGTGCTTGTGGATGATCTCTCCATCGCGCACGACAACGATCTTGACCGTCGTCGAGCCGATATCGATACCTACGTTTACGTTCATATATTCTTGTTCTCTCCCATAAATGAAGCCATGCGAGCAGGCGCCCATGCGAAGAAAGCCGCACAGACAGGCCGGCGGCAGGGCTGAAACTCGCGTATTTTAATCTATAATAATTATAAGCGTGCGCGGAAAAATGTCAATCCGCAGACAATATCCTAATTTGCCGAATTTATCCCTTGACAAAAGGCGTAATTTTATATAAAATATAGCGCGTAATTAAATATATGACCTTATCGAGAGCGGTGGAGGGAACGGCCCAATGAAACCCGGCAACCTGCGCGGAAAATGCGCGTAAGGTGCCAAATCCGGCGTAGGAACACGAAAGATGAGGGGGCAAACGGTCATTTCGCTCCCGCCCGGGAGCGTTTTTTATTGCGCGCTCCAACAGGAAACAGAAAGGAATGGACAACAAATGGCACATCATTTTTTCACCTCGGAATCGGTCACCGAAGGGCATCCGGACAAGGTCTGCGACCAGATCTCGGATGCAATCCTTAACGAAATCTTAACGCAGGACCCCTATGCGCGCGTCGCATGCGAGACCACCTGCACGACCGGTATGGTACAGGTCATGGGCGAGATCTCGACCACCTGCTATGTGGACATCCCCAAGGTCGTGCGCGACACCATCCGCGAGATCGGCTACGACCGCGCGAAGTACGGCTTTGACTGCGACACCTGCGCGGTGCTGACCGCGATCGACGAACAGTCCGCAGATATCGCACTGGGCGTGGACAACTCGCTCGAGCGCAAGGAAGGCGCGTCCGACGCCGACCTCGCGATCGGCGCGGGCGACCAGGGCATGATGTTCGGCTACGCGTGCGACGAGACGCCCGAGCTGATGCCACTGCCCATCTCGCTGGCGCACAAGCTGGCAAAGCGCCTGGCTGAGGTGCGCAAGAACGGCATGTTCGACTATCTCCGCCCGGACGGCAAGAGCCAGGTCACGGTCGAGTACGACGAGCAGAACCTGCCGGTGCGCGTGGACACGGTCGTGCTCTCCACCCAGCACAGCCCGGAGGTTTCGCTCCAGCAGATCCGCAGGGATATGATCGAGCAGGTCATCAAGCCTGTCATCCCGGCGCACCTGCTGGACGAGAACACCAAGTACTTCATCAACCCGACCGGCCGCTTTGTCATCGGCGGCCCGCAGGGCGACTCCGGCCTGACCGGCCGCAAGATCATTGTCGACACCTACGGCGGCATCGGCCGTCACGGCGGCGGCGCGTTCTCGGGCAAGGATCCGACCAAGGTCGACCGCTCGGCGGCGTACGCGGCGCGCTGGGTCGCCAAGAACATCGTTGCGGCTGGGCTGGCCAAGCGCTGCGAGCTCCAGCTCGCTTACGCCATCGGCGTGGCCGAGCCGGTATCCGTTATGGTCGAGACTTTCGGCACCGGTACGGTGGATGAGGGCAAGCTCGCCGAGGCGGTGCGCCGCGTATTCGACCTGCGCCCGGCGGCGATCATCGAAACGCTTGACCTGCGCCGGCCGATCTACAAGCAGCTCGCCGCCTACGGCCACATGGGCCGCGAGGAGCTGGGCGTCAAGTGGGAGCAGACCGACAAGGTCGAGGAACTGAAAAAGGCGCTCGCCTGATCGGACGGACGCCGCGGACAAACGGGATTTTGGAGGCGGTAAACCATGACGGAGGAAGAGAAAATCTTTGCAGGCAAGCTGTTTGACGCGCGCACCAAAGAGCTGCGCGACATCAAGCACAAGGCGCACATCCTGTGCCAGAAGTTCAACCAGATGGACGAGTACGACCCCGCGCGCCTGCCCATCATACGCGAGTTCATCGGGAAAATCGGCGGAAAATACTATTTCCAGGGGCCGATCCAGTTCAATTACGGCTCGCACACCTTTATTGGGGAGAATTTCTTCTGCAATTTCAACCTGACCGTGATGGACGACGCGCGCATTTTCATCGGGGACAATGTGATGTTCGGCCCGAACGTGTCGCTCATGGCGACCGACCATCCGCTGATCGCGCACGAGCGCACCAGCATGCGTTATCCGGACGGGCACGTCTCCATGTCCGAGTTTGCCAAGGACATCCACATCGGCAATAATGTCTGGCTCGCGGCGAACGTCGTGGTGCTGGGCGGCGTGACCATCGGGGACGGTGCGGTCATCGGCGCGGGCAGCGTGGTGACCAAAGATATCCCGGCGGGACATCTCGCGGTCGGCGTGCCGTGCAGGCCGCTGCGCCCAATCACCGAAGCGGATTCCAAACTGCACCTGCTGGCGGAGGAATAAGGGAATACGGCAAAGAGCCCCGCGTGGACACGCGGGGCTCTTTTGTCGTTTTAGTCCAGTTTTGCATCGAGCAGCTTGTAAACCACGAACAGTGCGGCGAGCGGCACAAGTGCGGCGAGAAGATGAATCTGAAACAGCTGCTGCGGCAGCAGCAGACCCAGCACGACCATCCCGGTCAGAACCAGCAGATCGAACAGCACGCGGACGGTCTTGGCAAGCGTCTGGCGGGTATGGATCTTGCGCGAAAGCCACGCGCCCGGGCCCGACCACATAAGCAGCGCAAACGCGGCAGCGGGCAGATCGCCCAGCTTGACCGACGCATACCAGCCGGTTTTCACGTTGAAACGCGCTGCGCACAGAAAGGCATACAGCGCAAGAATCGCGGGCAATGCATCCCGCAGCCGGCCGAGAAAGAACTGCGGCTGGGCAGGGCGGGGCAGCCCGGCGGTTATGCTGTCGCAGAAGGATTTGTAATCCTCTCCGATCACATCCGCGGGTGTTTCGCCGCGCGCCTCGGCGTCAGACAGCATCTGGATCACGTCGCGCCGTACGCTTTCGCGCTGGCAGGCGCTGATGGGGGCGCTGCGCAGATACTCCTGAATGTTATAAAGGATGCAGATGGACGGGCTGGAAAGCAGGCGCTGTGCCTCGTTGTTCTCTTTCCTCAGCAGTTTGGTGCGTTTGCTCACAGAGAGCCCTCCCTCCCATATCCTCCGGCGGGCGGATGCCGGCCCGGTTCCTTCAGCCTGATAGGATGGCTTTATTGTATCGCAGCGCGGCAGGGCTGTCAACGGCGGGGGCACGGATTTGTAGAGGTATACAGAATCCGGTAGATCGGATTGACTTTCCAGACAAAAACGGGTATGCTGGAGCTATCAACCAAATGGGGAGGAAGAACACCATGCAGGTATTGGAAAATGAGATGTTCCGCGTGGAGATCAACGAGCTGGGCGCGGAGCTGTCGAGCTTCAGGAGCAAGACGACCGGCACCGAGTACGTCTGGCAGGCAGACCCCGCAGTCTGGAAGCGCCACGCACCCATCCTGTTCCCGATCGTCGGGCGGCTCAAGGATAAGACCTATACCGTGGGCGGCAAGGCGTATGAGATCACCCAGCACGGCTTTGGCCGCGATCTGGAATGGCAGGTGGGCCGTGAGGGCGATACCTGCGTGGCGTTCCGGCTGGAGCCGAGCGAATTTACCAAAAAAATGTACCCGTGGGATTTCGTCTGCACCGTGCGGTATACGCTGGACGGCGCGTCGCTCAAAAAGGAGCATATCACGGAAAACCGCAGCGATACGGCGATGTATTACGAGGTCGGCGGGCACGACGGCTACACCCTGTGCTGGGAGGACGGCGAGCAGGTCACCGACTACTATGTCGCGTTCGAGGGCACGGACAAACTGTGCCGCATTGTGACGGACGAGGCGGTCATGCTCACCGAGGAACGCACCGGCGTACCGCTGGAAAACGGCCGCCTGCCGCTTTCGCGTGCGCTGTTTGCGAACGACGCGGTCATGACCGAGGGGTTGCCGGTGCGCCGCGCGACCATCGGCTGCACGAAAAACAGCCGCAGCGTGACCATGGACTTTACGGATTTCGATTACTTTGCAGTGTGGAGCCCTTATAAGGATACCGCGGCGCCCTTTGTATGCCTCGAGCCGTGGAGCACGCTGCCGGACGGCCTGTACCTCGACCACGCGATCGAGAACAAGGTTGGCGTGCGCGTCTTGCAGCCCGGCCGGAGCGAAACATTGGCATTTACGACCACCGTCAGCGAGTAAAACAGAAAAACCTCCCGTGAATATGCACGGGAGGTTTTGATTTGCCTTTGTTAAGAGCCGGTCATGACCGGACGTGTAAGCAGGATCAGCACGGTAACTGTGATGCAGGCGAAGGCCGTTGCCGCAGCCCAGACCGCGCCCTTTTTGGAGCGCAGGCGCACGCCCTTTTTCGCCATGCGTTCGAGCACAATGCCGGAAACGAACGCGACAAGGTTCAGGCAGATCCAGATCAGCCAGCCGTCGTGCCCGTGGCCGTAAGGCGCGTTCGCCGGGTTGGGGCCGAGCACCTCGCCGATCGGGATGGCGAGCGCAGAGATAACAAGGGAGACTGCGGCAAAACGCCATGCACCGAGGAACAGGGTGGCCGAGACGGAGACTACCATAACAAAGCGGAACAGCCCGCCCCGGATCAGCCAGCCGAACAGATAATATTTGGACCAGTCGTCAAACAGAAAGCCGATCAGGCTGGTCTCATACGGATTGGCGCATACCAGCCGCCCAGCCAGATACACCAGCACCCAGTCCGCAAGGATAATGAGCGCCGCGCGCAGGTTGCCCCAGAGCAGCTGCACAAACTCACGGAAGGACAGGATGCGCACTGGCTGCCCCGCCAGCGGTGGGCCGGATGCTTCTTCCCCAAGAAGGGCGGTCACCGGGACGCCGAGCACCTCGGCCAGCCGCAGTAAATTCTCCGTTGAGGGTGCGGACTGCCCGGTCTCCCATTTGGTGACCGCCTGCCGGGTCAGGCCGAGCCGCTCAGCCAGCTTTTCCTGCGACAGCCCGGCGGCCTGCCGCGCCGCGCGGATACGCTCGCCCAAGGTCTGTGTCGTCATACCGATCGCCTCCTTTGCTCCTGTGGCCAGTATAGCATCCTGCGGCGCAAAAGTCAGCAAACTGCGCGGCAACTATCGGTTGCAGCGCGGATTTTTTTACATTCTGTGACGAAAAATAAGACTGATGGGGACTGAACACAGGGGATGCTGCGAGGCCGCATCCTGCCCGGCAGAAAACGGATGCAGGAATGCGCTTGACAAAACCCGGCGGACAGCGTATACTAACCGTAGAACAGACCCCCTCCCCGGGGGAGGGGTAAGAGATAAGGAGAGAAGATATGAAACAACGATTCCGCGTCGGCGGCATGAGTTGCGCGGCCTGCTCGGCGCATGTGGAAAAAAGTGTCGCGGCAGTGCCGGGCGTGCGCGAGGTGCAGGTCAACCTGCTCGCGGGCAGCATGGTCGTGCAGTACGACGAAAGCGCGTGCGATGCGCAGAAGATCATCCGCGCTGTTGAGTCCGGCGGCTACACCGCCGCGCTGGACGATGGCAGGCAACAGCCCGCGCAGGCGAAAAGCCCGCAGGCGGACGGCGAGCTCCGCGAGATGGAGACCCGCATCATCGTGTCCGCGGTGTTCCTCATCATCCTGATGTATTTTTCCATGGGGCCGATGGTCGGCCTGCCGCTGCCGGGCTTTGTCAGCGGCACCGAGCACGCGTTTGCGCTCGCGCTGGTGCAGCTGCTGCTCACCCTGCCGATCGTGCTCATCAACCGCAAGTATTATATCAACGGTTTTAAGACGCTGATCCACCTTGCGCCGACCATGGACTCATTGATCGCGGTCGGTTCGGGCGCAGCGCTGGTTTATGGCATCTACGCGCTGTTCCAGATCGGCTACGCGGGCGCCGCGGGCAATGCCGAGCTGGTGCACAACTTCGTGCATGACCTGTACTTTGAGTCTGCGGGCATGATCCTGACGCTCGTGACGCTCGGCAAGTACTTTGAAGCGCGCGCCAAGCGCAAGACCGGCGAGGCCATCGCCGCCCTGATGGACCTGCGGCCGCAGACCGCGAACGTGCTGCGCGGCGGGCAGGAGGTTTCCATCCCGATCGAGGACGTGCGCGTGGGCGACCTTGTGGTCGTGCGCGGCGGGCAGTCCGTGCCGGTGGACGGCGAGATCGAGGAAGGCAGCGCCTATCTGGACGAGAGCGCCATCACCGGCGAAAGCATGCCGGTCGAAAAGCACAAGGGCGACACGGTCATCGGCGCGACTGTGTCCAAGAACGGTTATTTTGTGATGAAAGCCGCCCGCGTGGGCGACGACACCACGCTGTCCCAGATCATCCGCCTGGTGGAAGAGGCGGGCGCGTCCAAGGCGCCGATCGCCAAGCTGGCGGATAAGGTCGCGGGCGTGTTTGTGCCGGTCGTCATGGGCATTGCGCTGGTCACGGCCATTGTGTGGCTGGTGTATGGCGAAACGCCGAGCTTCGCCCTCACCCGCGCAATTGCAGTGCTCGTCATCTCATGCCCGTGCGCGCTGGGGCTCGCAACGCCGGTCGCTATCATGGTCGGCACGGGTGTGGGCGCGAAAAACGGCGTGCTGTTCCAGTCCGCCGAGGCGCTTGAGAACCTGCACAATGTCAACAGCGTGATCCTGGATAAGACCGGCACGGTCACCGAAGGCCGCCCGGTCGTGACCGACGTCAAATCCTTCGGCGTTGATCCGGACGACCTGCTTTCCCTCGCGCTGTCCATCGAATCCAGGAGCGACCATCCGCTTGCGGACGCGGTTGTGCGCTACGCGCGCAGCAAGCACGTCAAGGAGCGCACGGTCACGGATTTTGAAATGGTTGAGGGCCAGGGCGTGCGCGCGACGATCGACGGCGTGCGCTGCATGGCGGGCAACCGCCGCATGCTGCTGGCGAACGGGCTTGCACTTTCGCGCTCGGCGCAGCAGATGGGCGAGGCGCTCGCCGCGGCGGGCAAGACCCCGCTGTACTTTGCGGCGAACCGGCAGGTAGCGGGCATTTTCGCAGTTGCGGACGTGCTCAAGCCGACCAGCCGCGCGGCAGTAGACGCGCTGCAAAGCCTGGGCGTGGAAGTGACCCTGCTCACCGGCGACAACCAGGCGACCGCGCAGTCCATCGCCGCGGAACTGGGCATCAAGGATGTGGTAGCCGAGGTGCTGCCGCAGGATAAGGAACGCGTGGTGCGCGAAAAGCAGGCGCAGGGCCGCAAGGTCGCCATGGTGGGCGACGGCATCAACGATGCGCCCGCGCTGGCGCGCGCGGATGTGGGCATCGCCATCGGCGCGGGCACGGATGTGGCCATCTCGTCCGCGGACGTGGTGCTGATGAAGAGCGACCTGATGGACGCGGTGGACGCCATCCGCCTGTCCCGCCAGACCATGCGCAACATCCGCCAGAACCTGTTCTGGGCGTTCTTCTACAACTGCATCGGCATCCCGATCGCGGCGGGCGTGCTGTGGCTCCCGCTGGGGCTTAAACTCAGCCCGATGATCGGCGCGGCCGCGATGAGCCTGAGCTCGGTCTGTGTAGTCTCCAACGCACTGCGGCTCAAGTTTTTCCAGAGTACACCCAAACCGGCATCCAAGCCGGGTGAATATTTCGTTCTGCCGAAGGAGGAAGCAAAAATGACAAAGGTGATCAAGGTTGAGGGCATGATGTGCGAGCATTGCGTGGCACACGTCAAAAAGGCGCTGGAGGCGTTCCCGGGCGTCAGCGTTGCGGTCGATCTCGCAAGCGGCAAGGCCACCGTACAGGGCGACAACCTGCCGGATAACGCCAAGCTGGCCGAAGCGGTCGAGCAGGCGGGTTACAAGGTGGTTGGCATTGAATGAGGGCTGACCGGAAAAAGGTCGAGCCGCTCCTGCGCACCGCGCGGGGGCAGCTCGACGGCGTGCTCAAGATGATCGAGGACGACCGCTACTGCATGGAGATCGCCACGCAGTTGCAGGCGGTCGAGTCGCTGGTGCACAAGGCGCGGCGCGAGGTGCTGCGCGCCCATCTGTCGGGCTGCGTGCAGGACGCCTTTGAGACGGGCGACGAGCAGGCCCGCGAGGCGAAGATCGACGAGATCATCAAGCTGCTCGACAAGACGTGACCGCGCGCCTGCCCGCCTCCCTTGAGCCGGTGGCCGATGCGGCAGCGTTGTTTTCCCGCTGCGAGCGGGAAGAGCGGCCGGCCGAGGGGCTGCACCTGCGCGGCGCGGATCTTTCCGGCACGCGGTTTGAGGGGCTGCGGCTGCACGGCGTGCTGTTCGAGGGCTGCCGCCTGACAGGGTGCCGCTGGGAGCGCGCCGATCTTTGCGACGTGGTGTTCCGCGAATGCGAGCTGTCGAACAGCGATTGGTACAGCGGGTTCTTTGCGCGCGTGGACTTTACGGGCTGCAAGGCGGCCGGCGCGGGCTTCGGCGAGACCGGTTGGCGGGATGCGTCGTTTGACGGATGCGCGTTGCCCTATGCGGTGTTCGACCGCGCGCGGCTGCGGGGCGTGGCATTTTCCGGGTGCAGTCTCAATAATGCCGCGTTTCATGAATGTACCTGCAAGGCACTGCGGCTGGACAAAACGGTTTTGCGGTCGGCCAGCTTTCTGCACACACCGCTCGCGGGGCTGGACCTGACCAGCTGTGAACTGGACGGGTTTGCGGTATCGGACACCAATGCCGAACTGCGCGGCGCAGTCGTGACCATGGAGCAGGCCGCGATGCTGGCAAAGCGGCTGGGGATCGTGATTAAAGAATAATAAAAGCGTTCCGCGAAAGGGTTTCGCGGGACGCTTTTTTTCGTTACAGGAATTCTTTGAGCGCGGCAAACAGCCGGTCCATCTGCCCGTCCGTGCCGACCGTGATGCGCAAATAATTATCGATGCGCGGCAGCTTGAAATAGCGGATAAAGATGTTTTTCTGTCTCAAATACTCAAAAATGACCGATGCGTCCTTTTTGGGATGGGTGACGAACAGGAAGTTTGTCAGCGAGGGCAGGACGGTGAAGCCCAGCGCGCGCAGCTCTTCCGCTGTGCGCTCGCGCGTCGCAATGACCTTGCGGCAGGTGTCCTGGAAATATGCTTCCTCCTTGACCGACGCTTCGCCCACAGCGAGCGCGAGCGCGTCCATGGTGTAGGAGTTGTAGGAGTTTTTGACCGCCTCGAGCGTGGCGATCAGCGTCTCCGAGCCGAGCGCATAGCCGATGCGCATGCCTGCGAGCGAGCGCGATTTGCTCATGGTCTGCACGATGAGCAGGTTTTCGTATTTGTTCAGCAGCGGCACGGCGCTCTGCGCGCCGAAATCCACATACGCCTCATCGATGATAACCACGCAGTCCGCGTTGTGCTGCAACAGATCCTCAAGGAAATCGAGCGATACGCCGCGCCCGGTCGGGGCGTTCGGGTTGGGCAGCACGATGCCGCCGTTCGGCCTGTCGTAGTCGCGGACGTTCACGCAGAAGTCTGCGTCCAGCGGCACGGTCTCATACGGGATGCGGAACAGGTCGCACCAGACCGGGTAGAACGAATAGGTGATGTCCGGATACAGGATGGGCTGGTCCGAACAGAAGAACGACTGGAACGCGAGCGCGAGCACGTCGTCCGACCCGTTGCCGAGAAACACCTGCGTGGGCTTCACGCCGAAGCGTCCGGCCAGCGCGGCCTTGAGGCGCCTGCCGTTCGCGTCCGGGTAGAGCGCGAGCGAGGACGCGTCGAACGTGCGCAGCACCTCCTGCACGCCCGGCGCGGGCGGGTAGGGGTTCTCGTTGGCGTTTAATTTAACAACGTCCGTAGCCTGCGGCTGCTCGCCCGGCACATAAGGGTCGATCTTGCGGAGTTTATCGAGAAAGGGCTTGTCCATGGGGATTCTCCTTTGTACAGTTTCGTAACTGTGGATAGTTTATCACGGTAAAGCGAGAAAGTCAAGCCCTGTTTGTGTTCAACAGGCGGGCGTGCTATAATTTATCTATGTACCGAAAGCGGACAAGCGGAACCGACCGTTTTTCCAATAGAAGGAGAACTCAGCCATGTACCAACCCTTAGCGGACAAGATCCGCCCGAAAACGCTCGACGACGTGGTCGGCCAGCAGCACCTGCTGGGCAGAAACGGCCTGCTGCGCCGGGTGATTGAGAGCGGCAACATCCCGAACCTGATTTTTTACGGCCCGTCCGGCGTGGGCAAGACCACGGTCGCGTCCATCATCGCAAAGCAGACCGACCGCAAGCTGTACCACCTCAACGCCACCACCGCAGGTATTGCAGACATCAAGGCGATCATCGACGAGCTGGACACCTTTCTTGCGCCGAACGGCGCGCTTGTGTATCTGGACGAGATCCAGTATTTCAACAAAAAACAGCAGCAGAGCCTTTTAGAGTTCATCGAGACCGGCAAGATGACGCTGATCGCGTCCACGACCGAGAACCCCTATTTCTACATCTACAACGCGATTTTGAGCCGCTGCACGGTGTTCGAGTTCAAGCCCATCGAGGCGCGGGACATGCAGAAGGCAGTCGAGCGGGCGTTCACGCTCGCCATCGGGGATAGGCCAATCCCGGTCGAGGACGGCGTTGCCGCGCACATCGCGCAGGCGGTCGGCGGCGACGTGCGCAAGGCGCTCGGCGCGGTCGAGCTGCTCGTGCTCGGCGCGGGGGAGCAGGGCGTGACGCTCGCGGACGCACAGCAGGCCGCGCAGCGCTCCAACATGCGCTACGACCGCGACGGCGACAGCCATTACGACATCCTGTCCGCCTTCCAGAAGTCCATTCGCGGCTCGGACCCGGACGCGGCGCTGCACTACCTTGCGCGTCTGCTCGAAGCCGGGGACATGATCTCCGCCGCGAGGCGCATGCTGGTTATCGCGGCGGAGGACGTGGGGCTGGCCTACCCGCAGTGCATGCCGATCGTCAAGGCGTGCGTGGACAGCGCGTTCCAGCTTGGCCTGCCCGAGGCGAGCATCCCGCTGGGCGAAGCGGTTATATTGATGGCGACCGCGCCCAAGTCCAACAGCGCGGCCGTGGCCATCGGCGCGGCGCAGGCGGACGTGCGCGCCGGCTGGACAGGCGACATCCCGGCGCATATCAAGGACGCGCATTACAGCGGCGCGGCCAAACTGGGCCGCGGGCTGACCTACCAGTACCCGCACGACTATCCAAACCACTGGACGCCCCAGCAGTACCTGCCGGATGAACTGCGCGGCGCGCATTACTACGATTTCGGCCCGAATAAGACCGAGCAGGCCGCGAAAACCTATTGGGACAGGGTCAAGGGGAAGGCGTAATCACTCGAATACAGTTGCGATATACTTCCGGTCGCAGCACGCGGGCGTATACACCCATTCGTCAATATGCCCCTCGGTGATGAAATACTGCGGCAGGGGCGGCTCTTCTTTGGGGGCAAGCACGTCGATGACCGCCAGCTTGATCTTCATGCGCTGGGGCAGGATGGACTTGATGTACACCGAGACCACCGTCCCTGCGGCGAGGTCGCCGCGCGGCTCAGCCAGCCCGGACAGGTTGGGCGCGAGCTCGATAAATACACCGTACGGTTCGACCGACCGTACCACGCCGCGCACGGTCTCCCCCGGGGAGAACAGCGCGGCGTTCTGCTCCCAGGTGCCGAGCAGCTCGCGGTGGGTGAGCGAAATGCGGCGCGCCTCTCGGTCGACTGACCGCACGGCTGCATAGATGGGCTGGCCGACCGAGAGCCGGTCGCTGGGGTGGAAAATGCGCGAGACCGACAGGTTTTCAATGCCGATGAGCGACGCCACGCCGCAGCCGATGTCCACAAACGCGCCGAACGGCTCGAGGTGGGTGACTGCGGCCGGGATCACGTCGCCCGGGATCAGGTTGTCGAGCAGAAAGTCCTGCGCGCGCTGCTGGACGATCGTGCGCGACAGCCAGACCGCGGGCGGGTCGGCGGTTTCATCCACCTCTGTTACGGCAAAGCAGGTCGGCTTGCCCACGCGGGACAGGATGGCGATTTCGCGCGTGTCGCCCTCGGCGACGCCCAGCGCGCAGCATGAGCGCGGCATGATGCCCTGTGCAAAGCCGAAGTCGAACAGCAGGTCGTGCGCCGCGGTGCACCGCTGCGCGACCGCTTCGAGGATCATACCTTCGTCCTGCGCCCGGCGAAGCCCATCGGGCGAGGAGAGCGCCTGCCGCACCTCGGGCAGTGCGGTGTAACTGCCCTCGGGCAGGTAGCATTCGCTTGTTTTCATAATATAGCAGAGCCTCCTTTGGGGTCTGCCTTACTATATGAAAAATCCGGTGGGAATAGCACTGGGAGTATGGTATAATTAATATGATAAATCATGAGGAGTGAACCGGGAATGGACGTACAGGTCGGCGACATCCTGACCATGAAAAAGCCGCATCCCTGCGGCTCAAAGCAGTGGAAGGTGCTGCGCACGGGCATGGATTTCAAACTCAAATGCGAGGGCTGCGGGCATGAGGTCATGCTGCCGCGCAGCAAGGCAGAAAAAAACATCCGTACCATAGAACGGGAGGGGAAGACAGTATGTTGATCGATGGCAAACAGATGCACATTCAAATCCAAAAGGGCGACATCGGGCGCTATGTCATCCTGCCGGGCGACCCGGCGCGCTCGGAGAAAATCGCGCGCTATTTTGACGAACCTAAGCAGATCGCGCAGAACCGCGAGTATACGCTGTGGACGGGCAAGCTCGACGGCGTGCCGGTTGCGGTGTGCTCGACCGGCATCGGCGGCCCGTCCGCTGCGATTGCGCTTGAGGAGCTGGTCGAGTGCGGCGCGGATACGTTTATCCGCGTGGGCACCTCGGGCGGCATTGTGGACAAGGTCTGCGGCGGCGATATCGTGATTGCAACCGCGGCCATCCGGCAGGAGGGCACGAGCCGCGAATACCTGCCCATCGAGTTCCCGGCGGCGGCGGACTTTTCCGTCGTCTCCGCGCTGCGCGACGCGGCGGTAAAGCTCGGCTTTACCCACCACATCGGCGTCATCCAGTCCAAGGACAGCTTTTACGGCGAGATCCGTCCGGCCCAGCAGCCCATCGCGGATGAGCTGCTCGCCAAGTGGAAAGCGTGGAAGGCCGCGGGCGCGCTGACGAGTGAGATGGAGACCGCGGCGCTGCTGATTGTCTCGCAGGTGCTGCATGTGCGGTGCGGCGCGGTGCTCAACGTGCTGTGGAACGCGGATAACGACGACGCGCCCGCCATCCCGCCGGACGCGGCCGAGCGCGGCGTGAAAACCGCGGTCGAGGCGCTGCGCATCCTGATACGGGAGGACGGCGCAAAGGCATGACGGAAGGGAAACAGAACAAGCGCGAGGCCGACCTGGGACGAGACCCGGTCGGCCCGCTGCTCGTCCGACTTGCGCTGCCGACGATCTGCGCGCAGGTGGTCAACCTGCTTTATAACATCGTCGACCGCGTCTATATCGGACAGATCCCGGGCGAGGGCGCGCTTGCGCTGACCGGCATGGGCGTCACCTTCCCGGTCATCACGCTGATCTCGGCATTCGCCTCACTGATCGGCATGGGAGGCTCGCCCCGTGCATCCATCGCCATGGGTGCGGGTGAGCACGAAAAGGCCGAGCGCACGCTCGGCACCTGCACCGCCGCGCTGTGGGGCCTTGCGGTTGTGCTGACCGTGCTGTTCCTGTTGTTCCAGGAGCCGCTGCTCGTGCTGTTCGGCGCGTCGGCGGATACGCTGCCCTATGCGATGCAGTATCTGAATATCTATGTGCTGGGTACGATCTTCGTGATGACCGCGCTCGGCCTCAACGGCTTTATCACCGCGCAGGGAAAGTCCAGCGTTGCAATGAAAACCGTGCTGATCGGCGCAGTGCTCAACGTCGTGCTCGACCCGGTATTCATCTTCCTGTTCGGCATGGGCGTGCGCGGTGCGGCGATTGCGACCGTCATTTCGCAGGCGGTCTCCGCGCTGTGGGTGGTCAAGTTCCTGACCGGGGAGAAGAGTACCCTGCGGCTGCGCAGGCAGTTCTTCCGGTTTGACCGCAAGCTGCTGATGCCTGCGGTTGCGCTGGGCGCGTCGCCGTTTGTCATGCAGTCCACGGAAAGCCTGCTGACCGTGACGTTCAACGTCTCCTTGCAGCAGTATGGCGGCGACCTCGCCGTCGGCGCAATGACCATTCTGACCTCGGTCGCGCAGATGGTGCAGATGCCGCTGTTGGGGCTGGCGCAGGGCGGGCAGCCTATCCTGAGCTTCAACTACGGCGCGGGGCGGCCCGGCCGCATGAAAAAAGTCGTCCGGTATAATTTGTTGATTGCCTGCGTGTTTGCGTTCGGCGTGTGGGGACTGGTGCAGCTTGCACCGCATCTGGTTGCGCAGCTGTTCAACCGGAATGCCGAACTGGTCGATATGACTGCATGGGCGCTGCGCATTTACTTCGCGGTCGGCTTTACGATGGCGTTCCAGAACACGTTCCAGCAGTGCTTTGTCGCGCTGGGCGAGGCCAAGATATCGCTGTTCCTTGCGCTCGAGCGCAAGATTATCCTGCTCATCCCGCTCATCCTCATCCTGCCGCGCTTTTTTGAGGATAAGCTGTTCGCGGTGTTCTTCGCCGAGCCGGTGGCGGACTTCCTCGCTGCTGCAACGACCACGATCCTGTTTCTCATCCGCTTCCGGCAGATCATCCGGGGCATGCAGGAAAAGGGCAAGGCAAAAGTGTAGATGCTTGCGCTGCAAGGCATGCATAAAGACGCAGAAGGGCGCCGGAAACCAAAGTTTCCGGCGCCCTTTTTATGCAATCCTGCGGACAGGCGGCTTATCCGATTTTCGGGAACAGGTCCTGATCGATCACCGCGTCCAGCGTCATGCCCGCATACGCAATCTGCGCGAGGCCGTCGATGAACCGGCTGACCGCCGCGAGCAGGACGGAAATGTTGTCCGCTACAAAGGTGATGTTCTTCTCCAGCTCGAGCGAGCCGTCGATCAGGGTGTTGTGCTTGAGGTAGATCTGCCCCGCCTGCTCGAAAAAGCCGAACGCACCCAGCGCACAGAAGTCGTTGCAGTAATTGCACGCTTTGCGGAGCTGGTTTGCGTGCATGTCCGGCGCGCCCTGGAACAGCGTGACGAAGAACTGCAAAAGGCCCATGTCCTCCTCCGGCAGCTGCATCGGGATGAAGCAGCACTCGATCACAACGTCTTTGGCGACCTTGCCCTGCCGCATGGCCTCGCAGCGCAGCAGCGTGGGGGCGCCCTCCTTGGTCATGACCTCGGCGCGGTAGCCGTTCTGGTTGAGCACATCGGCCATGCAGCCCAAAATCTGATTCTGTTTCTCTGCCTTCATTGCTTATTTCACTCCAATATCCGTGCGGTAATGCGCTTTGTCAAAGTGGATCTTGTCCACATCCGCATATGCCTTGCGGATCGCCTCGTCGAGCGTCGGCGCGGTTGCGGTCACGCCGAGCACACGCCCGCCGCTCGTGACATACTTGCCGTCCTTGACCGCCGTGCCTGCGTGGAACACGAACGAGCCGGTCACGTCGTCCAGACCGGTGATCTCCTTGCCCTTTTCGTAGGCCTTGGGGTAGCCGCCGGAGGCCATGCACACGCAGCACGCGGCGTTATCCGCCCACTTGATCTCGATTTCGTCCAGCTTTTCGTCAATGACCGCGTTGAAGATGTCATACAGGTCGGTCTCCAGACGCGAGAGCACAGCCTGGGTCTCCGGGTCGCCGAAGCGGGCGTTGTACTCGATCACGCGCGGGCCCTTGGGGGTGAGCATCAGGCCGAAGTACAGCACGCCCTTGAACGGACGGCCCTCCGCGGCCATCGCTGCAACCGTGGGCTGGAAGATGGTCTCCATGCAGGTCTTGGCCACGTCCTCGGTGTAAAAGCGGGAGGGGGAGAACGCGCCCATGCCGCCCGTGTTCGGGCCTTCGTCATGGTCGTAGGCGCGCTTGTGATCCTGCGCCGAGGGCATGGTCCTGAGGTGCTTGCCGTCTACGAACGCGAGCACGGATACCTCGGGGCCGGTCAGGTACTCCTCGATGACCACGCGCGCGCCCGCGCCGCCGAAGGCATGGCCGTCGATCGCGTCCTTGACCGCCGCGATGGCTTCGTCCTCGGTCATCGCAACCGTGACGCCCTTGCCGAGCGCAAGGCCGTCCGCCTTGACGACGATCGGCGCGCCCTGCGCCTTGATGTACTCGATCGCCGCCGCGGAATCCTCGAACACCGCATAGGCTGCGGTCGGGATGTTATACTTTTTCATCAGCTCCTTGGCAAACGACTTGGAGCCTTCGATGATGGCCGCATTTTTGCGCGGCCCGAACGCACGGATGCCTGCGTCCTCGAGCGCGTCCACCATGCCGAGCGCCAGCGGGTCGTCCGGCGCGACCATCACAAGGTCGGGCTTGTTCGCCTTGGCGAACGCAACTACGCCCTCGATGTCCGTGGCCTTGATATCCACGCACTCGGCCTCCTGCGCGATGCCGCCGTTGCCCGGCGCGCACCAGATGTGGTCGACCTTGGGGCTTTTCTTCAATGTATGGACGATGGCGTGCTCACGGCCGCCGCCGCCGATCACCAAAACCTTCATGTTTTGTCTACCTCCAAACGGATATATTGCTGCTGCGCCCGGAACGCGTCCAGCAGCAGCGCGATGCAGCCGAGCGGCTGCAAGACAGCGGTCAGCCCGGTCACCTGCTCGAGCAGCGCCTCGTTCAATCCCATCACTGCGGACAGGATGGGCAGGATGCAGCCCATGCTCCACACCGCGAGCAGCACCCACTCGGGCGCCGCGCTTCGGTCCGCCGCGCGCATGACCGCGCCGAACGCGCAGAACAGCAGGCAGCCCATGATCCACCGCACCGCGTCGCCCGCGTAAAGCAGGACGATTTTGGCAAGCCCCGGGCCGAAAACCGGCGTGCCGCCGAGGATGGTCAGCACGATCATCACGTCTGCGGCCAGCCCCGCGCGGAAATACCAGCGCGACGCGCTTTGCAGCATGACCGCGCCGCCCGAGATCACAGCATACGCCACAACTTGCAGCATCCAGTTGTCCGGTGCTGCAAGCATGAGCACTGCCCCGCCTGCAATCAGGAAGGACGCATAATAGCCTTTCATCATGCTCATGCCGTCCCCTCCTTTGGCAGAAGCCGCCGTGCGCGCCACAGGTAGCGCACCATCCAGATGTACGAAACGATCGCCGCGATCAGCGCAACCATCTCCAGAACAAGCTGCACAGCAAACAGGGACGTAAAGCTGCTCTGCTGCGCAGACAGCACATCCTGCCCCTGGAAACAGGGCAGGAAGCCCAGCATGGACGCGCCGCGCTGGATGAGCGTGGCCATTGCCCACGTCCGGCCAAGGCGGTGCATCTGCTCGGGTGCGTGCACTGAATACAGTTTTTCATCAAAGCCGCGCTGCATCGGCAGATAAAACAGCAGGAACAGCAGGTTGGACGCAATGCTGACCGCCCATCCGGACAGTCCCGCCGCCGACAACGCGGCAAGCACCGCGCCCGCCGCCGCGGCGCCCAGCGCGGCCGGGCAGCGCAGGCGGTACGCCGCGTACCCATTCATCAGCCAGCAGGCCAGCAGGAGCGCCATGCCGGCAGGCTTTCCCACCATATCCGCACATACGCCCGCAATCAGCTGTACCGCAAACGCGGCGAGCGTCCATGTAGCTGCCGAAGCTGCGTTTTGCCGCATCAATGGTGGAACAGGCGCATGCCGGTGAACGCCATCACAATACCATATTTGTTCGCGGTCTCGATGACGTTATCGTCGCGGATCGAGCCGCCCGGCTGCACGATATACTGCACGCCCGACTTGCGCGCGCGCTCGACGTTGTCGCCGAACGGGAAGAACGCATCCGAACCCACGGTCACGCCGGTGTTCTGCGCGATCCACGTCTTTTTCTCCTCAGCGGTCAGCACCTCGGGTTTGACCTTGAAGGTGTTCTGCCATACGCCGTCCGCGAGCACGTCCTCGTACTCGTCCGAGATATATACGTCGATCGCGTTGTCACGGTCGGGGCGGCGGATGCCGTCGACAAACTGCAGGCCGAGCACCTTGGGATGCTGGCGCAGGAACCAGTTGTCCGCCTTGTTGCCCGCGAGACGCGTGCAGTGGATGCGGCTCTGCTGG
>DXIC01000011.1 GCA_019113065.1 Candidatus Agathobaculum stercoravium | reverse complement strand
TATTCCTCCTACGGCAACCAGATCGGCCTTGCGACCGGCTTGGTGCACGAGATCTATCACCCGGGTTATGTCGCCAAGCGCATGGAGATCGGCGCGGTGGTCGGCGCGGCCCCTCTGGAGAATGTCATCCGCGAGGTGCCCGAGGCAGGCGACGTGGTCATCCTGCTCGGCGGCAAGACCGGCCGCGACGGCTGCGGCGGCGCCACCGGTTCCTCCAAAAAGCACACCGAAGCTTCGCTCGAGACCTGCGGCGCTGAAGTGCAGAAGGGCAACCCGCCCGAGGAGCGCAAGATCCAGCGCCTGTTCCGCGACGGCAACGTCACCCGCATGATCCGCCGCTGCAACGACTTCGGCGCGGGCGGTGTATCGGTCGCCATCGGCGAGCTGGCCGACGGCCTGGACATTGACCTCAACGCCGTGCCCAAGAAGTACGACGGTCTGGACGGCACCGAGCTTGCCATCTCCGAGTCGCAGGAACGCATGGCGGTCGTTGTGCGCGCGAAGGACGCGGACGCGTTCATCGCTGCGGCGGCAAAGGAAAACCTCGAGGCGGTCAAGGTCGCAGTCGTGACCGACAAAAACCGCCTGTGCATGACCTGGAACGGCAATCTGATCGTCGATGTTTCCCGTGACTTCCTCAACACCAACGGCTGCGCCAAGCATGTGACCGCTGAAATTGCTCCCCTGCCCGCGCCGTCCATCGCGTGCGCGCCCGCAGGCAATACCGAAAAGGAAAAGCTGCTGAACCACGCTTCCACGCTCGGCATCTGCCTCGAGCGCGGCCTGGTCGAGCGGTTCGACGGCTCGATCGGCGCGAACTCGGTGTTCATGCCGTTCGGCGGCAAGTACCAGCTCACCCCGGCGCAGGTCATGGCGGCGACCATGCCCGCCCTGAACGGCCAGTGCGAGACCGCATCGGTCATGGCGTTCGGCTTTGACCCCTACTATACCGAGCAGAACCCGTTCCTCGGCGCGTCTGCGGCGGTGATCGAGTCGATTGCCAAGCTGGTTGCAGCGGGCTGCGACTTCGAGACTGCCTACCTCACCTTCCAGGAATACTTCGAGCGGCTGGGCAAGGACCCGAAGCGCTTCGGCAAGCCGCTTTCCGCCCTGCTGGGCGCATACACCGCGCAGGAGGAGCTGTGCCTCGGCGCGATCGGCGGCAAGGACTCGATGAGCGGCTCGTTCGACGATATGGACGTCCCGCCGACGCTGGTCTCCTTCGCCATCGCCCCGCAGGACGCGTCCCGCCTGATCTCGCCCGAGTTCAAGGCAGCGGATCATCCGGTTTACTTCTTCGACGCGCCGTACAATCAGGACGGCTCGCCGGATTACCAGACCATGAAGCACATCTGGAACGAGGTTGCAAACCTCATCGCTTCCGGCAAGGCCGTATCCGCGTGGGCGCTGTCGGTCGGCGGCATCGCCGAGGGCGTGTGCAAGATGGCGCTCGGCAACAGGATCGGCTTTGCGTTTGACGAATCCTTCCCCACCGAAGCGCTTTACCTCAAGAACTTCGGCGGCATCCTGATTGAAGCTGCGGAAGACCTTCCGGCTTACTGGCTGGTCGGCCGCACGACCGCGGACGAGGCCGTCACGGTCGCGGGCGAGCGCGTTTCGCTCGACGAGCTGACGGGCGCGTTCGAGGGCCGTCTGGAAAGCGTGTTCCCGACCAAGGCCAACGCTTCGGACGAGCATCTTACCAAGGTTTCCTACACCGGGCGCAGCGGCAAGGCCCCGGCGGTCAAGTCGGCCAAGCCTCTCGCTGTCATCCCGGTATTCCCGGGCACCAACTGTGAGTACGACACCGCGCGCGCGGTCGAAAACGCAGGCGGCGCAGCGGAGATCATCGTGGTGCGCAACTACTCCGCAGATGCGCTTGCGGAAAGCGCAGAACAGCTTGAAAGCGCGATCCGCCGCGCGCAGATGATGATCGTCCCGGGCGGCTTCTCGGGCGGCGACGAGCCGGACGGCTCGGGCAAGTTCATCGCTTCCTTCCTGCGCGGCCCCGGCATCAAGGACGCCATCCATGAACTGCTGGGCAAGCGCGACGGCCTGATGCTCGGCATCTGCAATGGCTTCCAGGCGCTCATCAAGCTCGGCCTTGTGCCCTACGGCGAGATCCGTGACGAGATGACCGGCGACGACCCGACACTGACCTTCAACCTGATCGGCCGCCACCAGAGCCGCTATGTGACCACGCGCGTTGCGTCGGTCAAGAGCCCGTGGCTGTCCTCCTGCGAGGTGGGCGACCTGCATTCCATTGCGATTTCGCATGGCGAGGGCCGCTTTGTCGCCCCACAGCATGTGATCGACGACCTTGCAAAGAACGGCCAGATCGCGTTCCAGTACACCGACCTGGCGGGCGAGCCGTCCATGGACATCGCATGGAACCCGAACGGCTCGATGTGCGCGATCGAGGGCATTACCAGCCCGGACGGCCGCGTGCTCGGCAAGATGGGCCACACCGAGCGTTACAGCCCGTTTGTCGGCAAGAACATCTATGGTGAAAAGTACCAGCCGATCTTCGCAAACGGCGTGAAATACTTTAAGTAATGGAAAAGCGCCCCGTATGGGGCGCTTTCTGCTCGCATATCAAGGCAGGTGGATACAACACTTGGCACACTATTACGTCATAGCCTGCACGACCTTGCTCAGCGCTATTCTGGGGATACTCTTTTCTGTAAAAGCAGTACGGGAACAGAGCGGTACCGGAAAGGCCAATGCCCTATATATGTTTGCAAGGAGTGTCGCACTGGGCGGCGCCGCTGCCATCCCCATCTTTTTCACACTGCCCGGCCTGCTAACCGTTTTGACGGCAATGATGCTGACCGTCCAACTTATCGACGGGTGCGTAGGCATCCTGATCCGAAGCAGGCCGCGAACCACCGGCCCATTTTGTATGGCGGCAATTCATGCGCTGTGCCTTTGTTTTGCATATAGGCTGTTTTATTAACGAAACCATCCAAAAAGGAGCATCATCCATGACCCCCTACGAACACAAAGTCCAATATTACGAAACCGACGGCATGGGTATCGTCCACCATTCGAACTACATCCGCTGGTTCGAGGAAGCGCGCGTCGCCCTGCTCGAGCAGCTTGGCTACGGCTACGACCGCATTGAGGCCGAAGGCTTTTCCAGCCCGGTGCTCGAGGTGGCATGCAAATACAAGACCATGGCGCGCTTTGGTGACACCGTCCTGATTTATGCATCGGTTTCGGATTATAACGGCGTGCGCCTGTCCCTGCATTATGAGGTGCGCGACGCGCAGACAAACGACCTGCGCTGCGCCGGTGACAGCCGTCACTGCTTCATGGGACGCGAAGGCCGCCCGGTATCGCTCAAACGGAGCTGGCCCGCGCTCGACCAGGCGCTGTCCGCGCAGCTGCCGCAGGGCTGACCGCATATAAACAGCAAAAAAACCGCCCTATGGGCGGTTTTTTCACGCTCTCGTATAATAAATGACGGTGACCTCGCCGTTCTCAACCGACGGCTGGCAGTAGTTATAAATGCTGCCTGTGCTCACCGGATTCTGCATCTGATGGTAGGGCTGGGTCACGTCGATGGCAACGCAGTCCGCCGCCGCGGGATAAGTGGCCGTCGCCCCTTCAGCCGACGACGGGTCATTGAAGGTGAACATCCCGTTCTGGTAAGTCACGCTGCGATTGATCTCCTGATTGCTTTCCAGCGTAATATAGGTTACGCCGTTTTCCTGCCGCAGGTTGGAATACCGCATCAACTCGCCATAGTAAACCGACGGGTCATAATTCTCAATCACCACGTCGCAATAGCTCTGCGCGCCGATACAGACGTTGACAATATCATCCCGGGCCACATACGCCGCCCGGCCCGACTGCTCGGTCAGGTGGATGGCGCGATACAGCATGACCGCCATCTCCGCGCGCGTGACATAGGCCTGGGGACTCAGCCGGCCGTTTGAACCGCTGACGACCCCGGCATTGACCAGCGAACTGACCGCTTCCTGCGCGTATCCCGATACCTGTCCGGCATCCGAGAAAGCAGAGAGCGAACCTGCCTGTAACCGCATCTGCGTGCGGTCAATCGTCCGCTTGAGGAATACCATTGCATCCTGCCGCGTCATGTTCTGCTCCGGCAGGAACCGGTTGTCATCCGTACCGGTTGCCACGCCGAATGCCTTTGCCGCAGTGACCGCCTTGCTGTAATATGCACTGCCCGGCACATCGACAAAGCCGCCCTGCGCATCGATTGCACCGCTGTCCAGCGCCTGGCTCATACCATAGGCACGATCCAGCATCACAATGAAATCCGCGCGTGTAATCGCACTCCCCGGTGAAAACAGATGATCGCCGCCGCCCCTGACAACGCCTGCCACGGCAAGCGTGTCGATTTCGCGGTGGGCCCATGCGTAGCCCTCTGCAACGTCATAAAAATAAACAGAGTGATCGGGCAAATACGCATAGGTTTCTGTGATGTCCGTCGCAAAGGCAGCGGTCAGGCCGCTTACCGCAACGACGGCAACCAACAGCACAGCTGCAAACAGCTTACGCGTTCTTGTCATAATCTTCTCCTTGCCCCGTAAGACCTTTCCATGGGTAAAATCCTCCACCCACGCAAATTTACTGCAAAATTATATCACAGTCTTCCCCACTTGGCAAGTTAAAAATTGACTAAATTTGTCCAGCGTGATTTTTTTGTGCGCTGTTTCCCGCCGTTTTCCCTCTTTTCCGTCCTTTTACCGTTGTTCGGGACGTGGTGGCTGCGGTCTGTGCCCAGGCGTAGAATTATACCTGCTGCTCGGCGCGGTACCACAGGTAACTCAGCACAGTCGGTATGATTGCCGCTGCCATAACCGGTGCAAACAGCAGCACAAACCGCGCCACATTATTGGGTATAAACGCCCCCAGCAGGCCGATCAGCCCCGCTGCGAAAAACATCCTGCCGCCCACGCGGTGCGTGCGGGTCCAGACCGCCTCACTGGACATTGTCCACGGGTTTTTGATCCCGCAGTACCAGTTCATGCGGAACTTGGGCATGATATTTCCCATATAAGCGATCACCAGACTGACAATCAGGCAGACTACCATCGGGATATTGAGTGTACCCGGATGCAGCCCCTCGACCACGCAGATACCGTTCATCACGATCAGGAACAGCATCATTATAACCTGAAACCCGACATAAGAGCCAAAAAACTTATCGTAATTGCGCTTTTTAGGGTCAAAGTTCGGCATAACGTAGAACAGCACCGCAATCAGCGGGGATAGCCCCGCCACGATCCACAAATGCCACTTGGGTTCATACCCCACTTCGCCGCCGAAATCCCACCGCATCGGGATATGCTCCGGCAGGCGGCTGTATACCGCCGCGGCCAGCACAAGCGGCACCAGCGCCAGCAGCCAGGCAAAAACCTGCCCTTTAGTGATTTTCTTCATTTGGTTCTCCACCTTTCAATGCCGTGATCCATTCGAGGATCTCATCGAGCACGGACATATTCAGCTCATAATAGATGTACTTCCCCTGTTTGTCGTCCAGCACCAGGCCCGCGTCCCTCAGAATGGACAGGTGGTGCGAGATGGTCGCGCCCGACACGTCAAAATGCGACGCAATATCCCCTGCCGCCATCGGCCCCGCGCGCAGCATCGCCAGTATCTCGCGCCGGATCGGGTCGGACAACGCCTTGAAACTTTGCTGGAAGTTCATTTACATGCCCCCTTTCCATCCATATTATTTTGATCTTTATCTAAATATAGGATACGCCAACGCAAACAGAAAGTCAAGCATTATTTTGACAAACTTCTAAATGTTCAGTTTCCCTGCCGCGCTTCAGCAGCATAAAAAATCCCGGGACATTTGTCCCGGGATTTTTCCTCAGTTTCGCACCGAAATTACGCCATGCCGTTGAGCTTGACAGTCATCTTGCTCTTCTTGTTGGCCGCGTTGTTCTTATGCAGGAGGTGCTTGGCAGCCGCCTGATCAACCGCCTTCACAGCAGTCGTATAAGCAACAGTCGCTTCCGCCTTATCGCCGGCAGCAACGGCCGTATCGAACTTCTTCAGCGTGGTCTTGAGTGCGCTCTTGGCCATCTGGTTGTTCATCGCCTTGGTAGCGTTCACCTTCACGCGCTTCTTTGCAGACTTGATGTTGGGCATTCCGAAAACACCTCCTTTGTAATTCATTCGTCAGTGTTTCTATTCTACCATCACTTGCCGCAAATTGCAAGCACTTTTTACAGGAAACTGCATAAAAAATCCGCCGCGCCGCAAAATACCCAAAAGGAGTGATGAACATGGCGTTCCGCACCGACCTTGCGGTCGAAGCAATTGAAAATATGGACAGGGCTGCCGACGCACGTCAGGTCAGGCAGACCGAACGCACGCTCGAAGGCTTTTCGGTAAACGAGGTGGAGATCCTGACCGAACGCGCCGCGCAGCAAATCGGCAAGCCGCGCGGGCGTTACCTCACGCTCGAGCTGGACGCGCTCATCCGCCGCGAAGAGGACGCCTTCCCCCGTGCCTGCCGCACGCTCGGCACGCTGCTGCGCGAGCTGCTGCCCGGGGATATCGGGTCTGCCCCCATCCTGGTCACCGGACTGGGCAACCGCATGATCACCCCGGACGCAATCGGCCCGCAGGCGGTTGACCATGTCATTGCGACACGCCATCTGGTCGAGCAGGTACCCGACGTGTTTTCCTCCTGGCGGCCGGTGTCCGCGCTCGCGCCCGGCGTTCTCGGGCAGACCGGCGTCGAGACCGGCGAGGTGGTCTGCGGCGTGCTCGACCGCATCCGACCCGCGGCTGTGCTGGCCATTGACGCGCTGGCCGCCGGTCGGCTGTCCCGCCTGCTGCGCACCGTGCAGCTGGCGGATACCGGCATCACCCCCGGCGCAGGCGTCGGCAACGCGCGCGCTGCGCTCAATGCGCAGACGCTCGGTGTGCCGGTCATCGCGGTGGGCGTGCCGACCGTGGTGGACGGCGCGACGCTCGCCCACGAGATCACCGGACAGCTCGGCGGCCCGAGCTGCGAGGCGCTCGAGGACCTGTCGCGCCCGGTGATGATCACCACGCGCGACATCGACCGCGAGGTTTCGGACATTGCCCGCATGATCGGCTACGCGGTCAACATGGCGCTGCACCCGCATCTGACGGTCGAGGACATCGACCTGTACCTCTCCTGATCATTCGCCTGTTTTCTGTCATACTCGCGCGCGGACGGGCGTATGATAGGAACAAACGCAAGGAGGTGGCGGCGATGAAACGGCGCAGAAAACATTACCGGCGGCGGGGCGGCATCGGGCTGTCCGCCGCTGTTACGCTGTGCCTTGCCGGCTCGCTGCTGGTATTTGCGCGCGCGGGCGGCGAGGAATTTGCACAGGATCTGATCGGCCGTCTCGCCGGGAACGGCGATTTTATCGCGCGCGCAGTTTCGCTCGAACTGGGCCTGCTGCCCGAGACCGCTGAGGTCTACGCCCCGCGCACCGCGGCGGCCGCGCGCAGCGAGGACGCGGACGACCCGCTCGCGGAAAGCACCTACATCCCGCTCGAGGAGGAAAACGACGCGCCCGTGCTGGACGCTGCGGACAAGGCCGCCACCATCACGGTCAACAACGAGACCTCATATGACGTGGATGTCGCCGCCTGCCTGGCCTCCAATACCACGATCCGCGCCGAAGGCGACGGCCCGCAGGTGCTGATCGTACATACGCACGGCAGCGAGAGCTACACGCCGGATGCGTCCTTCCCTTATACACCGACTGAGAATACACGCACGACCGACACGTGCTACAATGTTGTGCGCGTGGGCGACGAGCTGCAAAAGGTACTCGAGGAAAACGGCGTGCAGGCCGTGCATATCCGCGACATTTTCGACTCCCCTGCCTACTCCGGCTCGTACGACCGCTCGCTCGCCGCGATCGAGGATGCGCTCGCGGAATACCCGACGATCAAGGTTGTGATCGATGTGCACCGCGACTCGATCCTGACCGACGACGGCACAGCCTACAAGACCTCCTGCACGATCGACGGCGAGGAGATGGCGCAGCTCATGTTCGTGGTCGGCACGGACGAAGGCGGCCTGTACCATCCGGACTGGCAGGATAACTTAAATTATGTTACGAACCTGCAATACCAGCTCAACCGCAGCTATCCCGGGCTGATGCGGCCGGTCAACCTGCGCACCCAGCGCTTCAACCAGCATGCAAGCCCCGGCTCCATGCTGGTCGAGGTCGGCTCGTCCGGCAACACCATGCCCGAAGCGCTCGCCGCCATCCGCCTGTTCGGCCAGACACTCGCGGACGACCTGACCGGTGCATAAATCCCTGCCATGCCGCGTAAAATACCCCTGCTAAGGGGTGAAACAATGGAGCAGATCACATTTTCCACCGATCTCGAAAGCAACATCCGCCTGATGAAAGCCATTTTCCAGGGCGACAACACCTTTGTGACCCGCCGTGCGGTGGGTCACAAGGGGCTTTCCTGCGCGGTATTCTTTTTTGACGGCATGGTCAACAACATCGCCATCAACCAGAGCGTTGTGCGGCCGATCGTGTGCGCGGACTGCGAACGCGCGACCGCCGACGAGCTGTGCCAGACCATCCTGCAAGTCAACGACAGCCGCGTAGAAACCGATGCGAGCAAGCTGTTCGCCTCCTTCCTGTACGGCGACACGGTCGTGTTCACCGAGGGCGATGCGCGGCCGGTCGTGGTCAACACCAAGGGTTTTTCCGTCCGCTCGGCAAACGAACCGGAAAACGAGCGCGTGCTGTCCGGCCCGCGCGAGGGCTTTACCGAATGCTTTATGCCCAATCTGGCCCTCATCCGCCGCCGGTTAAACGACAAGCGGCTTAAATTCACATTCCTGCGCATCGGCACGCGCACCAACACCGTGGTCTGCCTGTGTTACCTTGCGGGGGTGTGTGAACAAAAGCTGGTCAGCCACCTGCGGCGCAAGCTGGAAAAGCTGGACGTGGACAGCGTGCTGGACGCGAACTATCTCGCCGAGCGCATCCGCGACCACCGTTGGACGCCCTTCCCCACCCTCGGCACGACCGAACGGCCGGATGTGGTCGCCGCGCGGCTGGTCGAGGGGCGCATTGCGATCGTGGTGGACGGCAGCCCGGTCGTATTGACCGCGCCGTTCTTATTCCAGGAGTGCTTCCAGTCCAACGACGACTATTATATCAGCTTTTTGCAGGCCAACCTGTCGCGCGTACTGCGTGTGCTCGGATTTTTGTTCACGATCTCCTTTCCCGCGGTCTATGTAGCGCTCCTGCTGTACCATCGTGAACTGGTGCCCGCGCGGCTGCTGTTTGCCGTGTCCGCCGCACAGCGCGGCGTGCCGCTCCCGGTCGGCTGGGAGACCCTGCTGCTGCTTTTCGTGCTCGAAGCGCTCAAGGAAGCCGGCGCACGCACGCCCGGCGCGATGGGCCAGACCATGAGCATCGTCGGCGGGCTTGTGCTCGGACAAGCCGCGGTCTCCGCGCGCTTTGCCGCCGCGCCGACCGTCATTGTGGTTGCCATTGCCGGTGTGTCCGGCCTGATGGTGCCCAAGCTGCAAACCGCGGCGCTGTGGCTGCGCTTCGCGCTGCTGGCTGCCGCAGCGGCGTACGGGCTGTACGGCGTGGGGCTGGCGCTCGCGCTCGTGCTGGTCTGGCTGTGCCGGATGCACTCATGCTCGGTGCCGTATCTGCTCAACTTCGTGCCGCGCGTGCAGGCCGAACAGGAGGACGCCTGGCTGCGCGCGCCGTGGTTTTTCATGCGGCACGACCGCTTTGCGGTCAAGCGAGATCTGAAAAAGGGGGACAAACCGTGAAACTGCTTGCAAAACTGCTGCTTCCGCTGGCACTGCTCGTGCTAAGCGGATGCTCGGACGAGGTCTCGCCGGTCTCCGCGCTCGCGCTGGATAAAACCGCAAACGGCTACCGCCTGACGGCGGAAATCGTACGGCAGGACAGTCTGGACGACACCGCCTCGCCTGCCTACCTTTCCGCCTCCGGCCAGGACCTGCCCGAGCTCATCCAGACCCTCGGCAACCTGCTGCCCGGCGAGCTGTACCTGAGCCACGCGCAGGTGCTGTTGCTGGGCGAGTCCGCAGCCGAGGAAAGCATCCTCCCGCTTGCAGACTACCTTTGCGTGGACAATGACGTGCGGCTCAGCCTGCGTGTCGCGGTCGTACGCGGCTGCACCGCCTCCGACCTGCTCCGCAACGACGACGAGGTCTATGCGCTGAGCGACATGCTTGACCGCGCGGCGCAGGAAGGCACGCTCCCGGATATGCCGCTCTACCGTGCGGCCGAAGTGCTGCACGCAAGCGGCACAGCCATCCTGCCCGCGCTGCACCTGGATGAATACGGGCAGACTGCGCCCGCGGGTACGGCGGTTTTCGCAAACGAGCGCCTGTCCTGTTTCCTGGACGGCAGCGAGATTGGAGGCGGCAGCGATGCGTGAACGCCTGTTCCCGCGCTGGGGCGCAGCGCTGTTTGCCCTGCTGCCCCTGAGCGAGATCCTGTACACCCCGGTAAACGGCCAGACCGTATACGCTGCGGTGCTTGCCAGCCTGATCTGCGCACTGCTCTGTGCAGGCGGCGCGCGCCTCGCTCCGTCCTGGCAGCGCTCCCGCGTCCTGCAATGGCTGCTGGCGCTGGCTGCCCTCTGGCCGCTGACCCGCTCGCTCGCCCGCATGGGTATATTCCTGCGGGACACCGTGTTTGTAAACCGCCCGCTGTGGAGCCTGATCCTGCTGCTGACCGTCTGCGCCATGCTCGCCGCGACCGCAGGGCTGAACCGCTGCGCCATGTGGGCGCTGCCCGTGGCCTGGCTGGCAGGCGGGGTAGTCGTGCTGTCCGGCGTATTGACCGCCAGCCAGCTCACCCCCTCATACTGGCAGGCACCGGACGGCAGCCTTTCCGCACAGGTGTGGGATATTTTTTGGGCTTTATTACCCACATCGTTCATACTGTCGCTGTCACTGCCGGAAAAGCTGGCAGGCGCTGCCTCGCGCGGGCTGGCGGCGGGCGGCGCGCTGTTCGCGCTCATCAGCCTGCGCACCGCGCTGCTGCTCGGCACGCATACCGCCGCCCTGCTCCCCTATCCCAATTTCTCCGCCGCCGGGCTGGCTTCCATCGGCGACTTTGCCCGGCACGGCGAGGTATTCTTCGCCGTCCCGCTGCTGCTGTGCGAGCTGGGGCGGTGTGCGGCGCTCGCGTGCGTGCTGCTGCTTCCCATCACGCGCTCCTACGGCGTCATGCGCTTCCCCGAGCGGACAATGAAGAAAAAACAGAAAAAACCGCGCTGAACAGCGCGGTTTTTCGTTATTCTGCCTTATGCAGCGAGGATATCCGAATCAGTCGTCCCAATCGTCGTCGTCATCGTCGTC
>DXIC01000193.1 GCA_019113065.1 Candidatus Agathobaculum stercoravium | reverse complement strand
TAATTGGTGATTATCCTTTATTAAAAACGCTTGCACCTAGCGACTGAACCGCTAACTGCAAGCGTTTTGTTATTCAAAAGAAAACTTATTTCGTGGATGCCGAGAAGCAAGGATATCCCGTTGTTTTGCTGCTGCCACGAATGTATAGATCTGTGTTGTCGAAATAGAACTGTGGCCTAAAAACTTTTGTATATAACGAATATCAACATCTGCTTCCAGTAATAGCGTAGCAAAGGAGTGTCGAAACATATGCGGCGTAATATGCATGCCACATCCTGCTTTGTCAGCATATTTGCATACTATATGGCGTACAGACTGGTCAGAAAGCGGATGTGCTAATCGGTTTTTAAAGAATGGTTCCCCCGATTGTGATGGCTCCAGTTCCTTATAAGTTCCTAAAGTGCTTAACACTTCGGCATTTTCCAGTTGAATCATTCTCTCTTTGGAACCCTTTCCGTACACGCGTACATATCGATCCAGCAGATCTACATCGTCGGCTAGTAAGCCGCACACCTCTGATACCCGCATTCCTGTCGCAAATAGCAATTCAAGCACAGCAGTTTCGCGCCATGCCTGACGCTTCCCTGCGATTGTTTCTGCCTGCTGTGTTTCGTTATGTGCAGCCCTCAAAACAGACTCAACCACACGCAGTGGTATTGTTCTCGGTAAAATGGTCGGCTGACGTAGCCTGACATGCCAGTGATAAAACGGATCTTCTTCAATCAGCTGATTTTCAAGCAGGAAACTGCTCCATGCTTTAATCGATGCAACTTTCCTTTTGATACTTCGCACCTGATAGCTATCGTGAAGAAACATAACATAAGTACGCACGCTTTGGGTTGTTATCTCGAAATTTCTCGAAGCCAGGAAGTCAATATACTGTCTCAAATCTATTCGGTAGGCTTTAATCGTTTTATCGTTTAGATTTTTCTGTTTTCTACAGTATTCCAAATAGTATTTCATCCATTGCGTTTTCTCTTGCATTTTTCAGCCTCCATTCTTGTGTTTGGTTTGAAATCAGTATGAATGGCAGGTACCAAAAATTCAACAAAATTCGATATACCCAAAAAAGGAGGCACAAACTATGAAGGCACTTTATCTGTACCGGACTACAGGGGGCGCTGCTGTTGAACGTCTTCTACCTGCATTTCCCTCAAAACAACTATTTATGTGGTTCTGCCATTTCGTTTTATGATGCGCAAACTCAGGACATACTTTATGAGAAAATTCAGGAGAACAAACAGAAACTATGTATCGCACAGCTCAACCGGCTGAAAAAGCTATGCCCGCCCCCAGAGGCATCGGCTTGTGAGATCAGCAATGCATGGAACACGATTTTTCATAACGATCAGTCCAGCAAACGTATGAAAAAGATTGTGTTTCAAGGTAAGAAGTTCGCGCCTTATCTGGATCGGGTCAACAGTGAGCAGGAGTTAGAGGAACTGTTTCTTGAATTTCTCAAGCAGAAATTTTCTTAGTCTATGAATTTGTTACTTTTTATTGTATAATGATGCTGAAAAAGCAAGGAGGAAATACTTATGAGCGAAATGGAGAAAGAAGTTTTGGATGTCATGGATCAGGATGCCGCACAGGCGCGGAAAAGCTGGGCTGCGTTCGTGGAACGTGATGTCGCAGATTTTTTTACCGGCAATAAGCTCGAAAAAAAGACCATTGAGGACGGCAACGGCAACAAAGCCAAGCTGGGCCGTACCAAGGATGGTGGAATCAAAATCGAATATACTTCTACCGTAATGATTTGAATTCTTCGGATTACGAGCCAGTGGTAACCGAGTTTCAGCCAAAAGTAAAAAACTATACTCCGAAATAGGTGGTGAACTCTTTGCGATCAGATGAAAAATCCATGTCCCGGGCGCTATCAGGTGTTATCAATGAGATTAAAGAGGTCCTTGTATCCGCCAGAACTAATGTTGCCCGTCAGGTCAATAGCGAACTGTTGACTGCCTATTGGAATATCGGCCGGATCATCTGCGAATATGAGCAGTCTGATCCAGAGCGGGCGGACTATATTAACGCCTGTCCTGCAAAACAATGTTTATGTAGACGGCGTGCTGAGCAATGATTGGAGCTTTGCGGACAAGGTATTTTCGCTGGAACTGGGCGACATTGCGCCCGGCCAGTCTCATACGATTGTGCTTACCGTACGGTTCAAGGCTGACGCAGGCGGCAAGACCTATGTTAATTACGCAACCGGTGAGGGTGATAACGGCAATGCAACCGGCAAGTCACCGGAAATTGAGATCACGAGTGCAGTTCTGGATCCCATCACAGATATTCATTATCAGCTATTCTCCGGCTATACAGATGGCAACTGGCGGCCGGGCGACCGCATTTCCCTGCAGGAAGCCTGTACGGTAATATACCGTCTGCTTTCCAACGGTGGGAACACATGGTTGGATCGCGGCACAACGACGGTACCGGACTATGAGTACAGCATCCCGGAGGAGGCAAAATACTTTGTTTCTATTGGATTGCTGCCTGCCGATGTATTCGACACAACACAGATGACCGAAGGCGAGGAATACGAACTCAACTATGAAATTTCGCCTGGTGGTTATCTGCGTATCTGGGCGACAGCAGAACAGCTTAACACATTGGTGAAATACGCTGCGGGTTCCAGCGCAGGACTCGGCGGTGATGTATCTCGCCTGACCTTTGCACAGCTCGTCTGCCAGATTACCGGACGGGATACCGACCCGGACACTTCGGGTTACAGCGGTAATATCCACAGTTTCCCGGATGTAAGCGGGTCGTCTGTAAGCATTGTGACCGAGGTTTCGCATGAGCATGATTATATGACCGACACAGACGGCAATGAATACTGGGTTTAATAATCCAACGGAGAAGAAAATCCCTCGTTTCATATGAAACGGGGGATTTTACTTACAGATTGTTCAGTTCATCTACGGTCAATTTGTCAAAGAGTTGTAAAGCGTATACTTTTTCACCTTGAACGTAAATAGATACAGCGGCAGTTTTTGAACGGGTGGTCAGCATATTTTCGCGATGGCCTTGTGAAGCATACCACATATTTACATTCGTTTGAAAATTTGCACTTACGATATTGATAAGTGCATTTTCTGTGTTGCAGCCTTTGCCAACGGTTACAAAAGGAGTACCGTCCGGCCGAAAGTGGGAAATATCCCCGTCCCGTTCATCCACGATCCAGAGTTCGCGGGAACGGATGTCCGCCCACTCCTGCACTTGCAGGGAATATGCCAAACGCGGCAAACCGTTTTCTTCGCGCAGGTCGTTGATGGCGTCAAAGGTGGCGTTTGCTTCATCGTAATCCCAATAGCCGCCGTACTCATCCAGCGCGGATTTACCGGTGGGGCGCTGGCTGATCTCGTCCGTTACGGCCTGGCTGCTTTCCGTATTTTCACTTCCGGTATCTTCGGGTACTGTTACCGGTGTGGGCTTTTCGTCTGGAGCAACGGATGTTTCAGGTTCAGTCGGTTCAGTTTCGGACAAAACGCTTTCCGCGTTCATGAGTATTGTTGCGACTTCGGCGCGGGTGGCTGTCCCATGCGGATTCAGTTTTCCGTCTGAGCCGTTGACGATGCCCTTGTTGACACACCAGTTCATAGCCTTGGACGCATAGCGGGAAACAGTCTGATAGTCCGAAAAATCGTAGTATTTGTTCGGTATGAAGCCGGTATCCGTATCAATTCCCAGGCTGTCTGCGTAGCGGTACAGGATGACCGCCATCTGCTCGCGGGTGATTGCATCATCCGGGCCGAACTGCGTATCGCTGTACCCGGTAACGAGATCATTCAGACGTGCCCAGTAGACCGGTGCGCTGTAATATGCTCCGGCATCCACATCTGCGTATGGATAGCCCCAGTTGCTTTCGGGTAGATCGGGTGAGCCTGCTAAGCGGTACAGGATGGTCACGATCATGCCGCGGCTGGTGGTGGCGTTCGGGCTGAACACTGTATCCGATGTACCGTTCATCAGCCCGTTTTCGCAAACGTAGTTGACCGCATCGTGATACCAGTCTGACGGACGGACGTCTGAAAAGTCTGTGACATTGGCGGCGCCTGCCGAACAGGTGATAGCTGCCGCACACAAGATAGAAGCGATTTCTTTGTTCATAAAGTCATACCCCACAATAGAAAGCAGAAAAGATTATCATGGTTTCATTATAACATGCTGTTACCCGTTCCGGTAGCGGGAATGGCGCACAAAAACTATGTGGGGATTTTAGATTGAAAACAAGATGCAGTAAGTTATTGCTGCATAGATGATAACCGATAAGCAGAGGAGGATTGTGTTTTATGGATTATAAAATTTTGACGCAGGAAGATTTATTGGATATTTTCCCTTTTGGGAAAAGTAAACTCAACCAATTATTACGGTCCGGCGTATTGCCGGTGGTAAAAGTGGGACGTGATTATCTGATAAACGAAAAAGAGCTTGATCGGTGGTTTGAAAAGAATAAGGGGAAAGAAGTTTTTTACTGATAAAAGCATTGCTTGGCATAGGTGTATGGCGTATAATAATTGCGTTAGCTGCTGTACGCCATTGCCTTTGCTTGATAGGAGTAGGTAGAAATGGATACAGCAAAAAGCAATCAAAAAATAAAAAGCCGCAGTTATGGGGAGGGTAGTATTTATCAGCGGAAAGATGGGCGTTGGGTTGCAAAATATAAAGACGATACCATGTCTAAACCACGTTATCTCTATGGCAAGACTGAAAGTGAGGTAAAACGTAAGCTGAGGGAACTGAAACGGGATGCCGCGCGTGGGATAGCCGAATGCAAAAAAATCTTTTTCAGCGAATATGCAGAAAAATGGCTGTACATGTTCAAACTGACATCCGTAGAACTCAGCAGTTTCGATCACTATGAAATGATTTATAAGAATCATATCAAACCGGTGTTAGAAGATTATCAGCTCGGCAGTATCAGGGCTTCAGATATTCAGAATTTGATAAATAAGAAAAGCAGGGATTACTCCTACCCTATTGTAAAAAAGATACGATCCCTGCTCGCTGAAATATTCCAGTATGCTTATACTGAGGGCGATATTGCTAAAAATCCAGTTGATAATGTGGTTTTGCCAAAGAAAGGCCTTTTCAAACCATCCAAAGATATACTTGTTCTGGAAGATGAAGAAGTCCGACGGTTGGAGGAAGTCGCCAAGATGCAAACTAAAGCGGGCCATCCTGTGCTAACACATGCCGATCTGATGGTATTTATCGTTCATACTGGTTTGCGCTGCGGAGAAGTGCTTGCGCTCAAGTGGTCTGATATAGATTTTAGCAAGCGAACCGTTACAGTAAGCAAAAACCTGACGAGAATAAAAGAACGCGAACAGGGTAAGAGCATTCATAAGCGTATGAACTATGTGAAAGGGACAAAAACCGAAAGCGGGAAACGTGTTGTACCTCTAAATAGTAAAGCGGTTGAAGCGTTAAAGCATCTGCAAGCCATTTATAAGGAATATGGCATTACGAGCAGCAACGTGGCCAGCTCGAAAAATAATACGCCTTTGAATAACGCACGGATGCATCGTCTGCTCGAGAGGATGTTAAAGCATGCTCATATTGATAAGCCCCTGACTATTCATCAGTTAAGGCATACATTTGCAACTCGTGCCTTAAAAGCCGGGGTTGCAATTAGCGTGGTAAGTAAATGGATGGGGCATGCAAATATCTCCACAACATACAACACGTATATCCATGTGCTTGAAAGTGAGCGCGCAGAAGCAGAAACGCTTCTGGAAGCAATGTAACAGATTGGTGTAACAATGGTGTACGTCAACCTGCTAAGGGCTCCCAGAGCCGCTAAAACTGGGCAGTTTTAAGGAAAAAAGGAGGGAACCGGATGGTTTCCTCCCTCTTGCCCGCAGGGCGGCCGCGCAGGCCGCGAATAAGCAGTTATGAATCAGCAGGTGTGAAATCCGCGTCAGCGCCCCTCCCGGAACACATCCGGCAAAAACAAATCGTGCCGCGGGATCTTGTCCCACGCAAAGCCGGACACCAGCTCGCGCGCGGCGACCGGTTCCGGCCGGTCAAGCAGCCCCGCGGCGCAGGCCAGCGCGCCGGTCACCTGCTCGGGCGTGAACCGCTGCCGCAGCAGGCCGAGGTCGAGATCCTCGTCCCGCTTGGACAGGCGGCGGCCGTCGTGGTCGCACAGCAGCGGGATATGCACGAACGCGGGCGGCGCAAAGCCAAACAGGCGGTGCAGCCAGATCTGCCGGGGCGTGGATGAGAGCAGGTCCGCGCCACGCACCACCTCGTTCACGCCGGAGAGTGCATCGTCCACCACGACCGCAAGCTGATAGGCAAACACGCCGTCCGACCGGCGGATGATGAAGTCCCCGCACTCACGCGCCAGATTTTCGCTGTATTCGCCAAATACGCCGTCCGTGAAGCGGACCTCCTCGTCCGGCACGCGCACGCGCGTCGCCGGGGCACGCGTTTTGCGCTTTTCCGCCACCTGTTCGGGCGTCAAATCGCGGCAGGTACCCGCGTATACCACGCGCCCGTCCGACAAATGCGGCGCAGAAGCCGCGTGCAGCGCCGCGCGCGAGCAGAAACAGGGATACAGCAGCCCTTTTTCGCACAAAATGGATTCATATTGTTCATACACTGCCGTGCGCTCGGACTGATACAGGATTTCCCCATCCCAGTCCAGCCCCAGCCAGTGCAAATCGTCGATAATCAGCTCCGCATAGTTGCGCGGGCAGCGCATGGTATCCAAGTCCTCAATGCGCAGCAGGTACTGCCCGCCCTGATGCCGCGCCGACAGCCACGCGAGCAGCGCGCACAGCACATTGCCCAGATGCATGCGCCCGCTCGGGCTGGGCGCAAAGCGTCCGATGGTCTGCATGGTTTCCTCCCCCTTTTCCTGTCCCCTTATCTTACCATAACCGGGCAGGGCTATGCAACCGCCCCTTTTTCCGGTATAATGAGGGCAGCAATATGTGAGGTGAGCAAAATGAAAAAGCGAATGCTTTCCCTGCTGCTGGCGGCGCTGTGCCTTGCCGGCATGGCCGCCTGCGGGCAGGATGCCCCTGCCGAACCCACAAGCAGTGAGGCCGTGATACCGGAAAACGCCGAGCCGGAACCGCCCGCGCCCGACCCCGCCGAGCTGTATGTCAACAACCTGCCGCTTGAGGCGCAGGTCGCGCAGATGTTCTTTGCGCGCTGCCCGGATGTGGATGCGGCGGCGCTCGCCGGGGAATACGGCATCGGCGGCTATATCCTGTTCGGCCGCGACTTTGAAGGGCAGACCCCGGACAGCGTCACTGCCACCATCCAGTCCTATCAGGACGCGGCCGCGACCCCCATGCTGATCGGCGTGGACGAGGAGGGCGGCACGGTCGTGCGCGTCAGCGCAAACCCCGCATTCCGCGCCGAAAAGTTCCGCTCCCCGCAGGCGCTGTACAATGAGGGCGGTTTCGACCTCATCACCAGCGATACCATGGAGAAGGACGAACTGCTCGCGTCCATCGGCGTGAACGTCAATTTTGCGCCTGTGTGCGACGTATCCACCGACCCGAACGACTTCATGAACGCCCGCTCGTTCGGCAGGGACGCAGCGCAGACCAGCGAATACGTGCGCACGGTCGTCGGGCAGATGGCTGCGGACGGCATGGGCATGGTGCTCAAGCATTTCCCGGGCTATGGCAATAACATCGACACGCACACCGGCATCGCTACCGACGAGCGCCCGATCGAGACCTTCCGCGAAAGCGATTTCCTGCCGTTTGCAGCGGGCATCGAGGCGGGCGCACAGTCCGTCCTGGTCAGCCACAACATCGTCACCTGCATGGACAGCGAACTGCCCGCGTCGCTTTCCCCTGCGGTGCACGACATCCTGCGGGACGAGCTCGGCTTTGAGGGCGTCATCATGACCGACGACCTCATCATGGAAGCCATTACCGACTACACCGGCGGCGAAAACGCGGCCGTGCTCGCGGTGCAGGCGGGTAACGACATGCTGGTGTCCTCGGACTTTGTCACCCAGTACAACGCAGTGCTTGCCGCCGTGCAGGACGGCACGATCAGCGAAGACCGCATCCGCGAATCCGCCATCCGCGTCATCCGCTGGAAGATGGACCTCGGGCTGCTGGACGCGGCAAAATGAACACGGAAAAATTCTCCCTTCGGGGAGATTTTTTTGTGATATAATGCAACCAGACCGGCGTATCCACCGTATCTGATAGTGAAAGGGGACATCCGGTACGGCATTCGCGGGACAAATGGAAGGGGGGCGGCACAGTGTGAACGATGTAAAACTGATCCGGTCGCTCAAACGCGGCCAGCGCGGTGCGCTCGACCGGGCGATTGCGTGTTACAGCGGCTATGCCGCAGCCGTCGCCCGCAGTGTATTGGGGAACGCGGCCACGCGGGAGGATCTGGAGGAGATCGTTTCCGATGTGTTCGTCGCGCTGTGGCGCACGGCGGAGCGGCTCGACGAGGGCAAGCCGCTCAAGGGCTATCTGGCGGCGATCGCGCGCAATGCATCGGTCGACCGGCTGCGCCGCCAGCGCCCGGAAGACCCGCTGCCCGAGGACGACCTCCTGACAGCGGATGAAGCACAGGGGCCGGAGGCGGAAACGCTCCGCCGCGAGCAGGCCGAGACCCTGCGCCGCCTGCTGCTCGAGATGGCAGCGGACGACCGCGCCATTTTTATACGGTTTTATTACTACCGCCAGACCGTGCACGAAATCGCATCTCTCATGGACATGAATGAATCCACGGTCAAGGCGCGCCTGTCCCGTGGACGGAAAAAACTGCGCGAACGTCTGACAAAGGAGGTGGACGGATATGCGGATCTCTGAACTGTTTGACGAGCTGGACGAGCGGGAGCTGAACGAGCTGCTTGACCTGCCCGAACCCGAAGCTCCCGCCATATCCACCCGCGCGATCCGCCGCCGTGTCAATCAGACGCTGGACGCTGACCCTGCGGAAAGGAGGGTCCATATGAAACAGGCATATAAAAAAGGCATCTGCGCGGCGCTGGTTGCCGCCTGCCTGCTCACCGGCGCGTTTGCCGCCGCAGCAAAGCTCAACCTGCTGCGCGACTGGCTGGACGAGGACAGCATCGGCGAGCTGGTGGTCAACACCGACAGGCAGTCGATCGAGACGGACGACCTGCGGCTGACGCTGGAGGAGTCGCTGTCCGACGAGACCACAACCTATATCGCCTACTCGGTCACCGCGCTGAGCGACAAGGGCATTGCCCTTCTGAACAGCGAAGATACGGCGTCGTCTGACGAGTTCCGCGCGCCGCTTGTCGAAATCCATACCGACGGCTCCACCCGCGTTACCAACCGCGGCAACCACACGTCGGGACATACGACTTTGGAGATCCTGACCCACCGGACGGATCAAAAACTGTACAGTTGCTATGTCTACGGCAAGGGATCGGTCTATCTGACCTTGCAGGGCACGGAAGAGCATCTGGCTGTCCCCCAGACGCCCAACGCCCAGAGCGTGGATATTGTATTCGACCTGTTCAACAACGTCCCCCTGCCGAACGGCACCACCGGCACCTTCTATTCCCTGCGCCTGACCAGCCTCGGCTTTGCATGGGATGCCCGCGCCTGGGATGCAGATGAACGCGTACAGTCTTTTGACCTGCGGTACATGTTCGCCTTTCTCATGGAGGACGGCAGTATCCGCACGATGGGTCAGCTGATGTCGCACTCCACGCCATCCCGTGATGGCTGGGCCGAGGTGCTCGATCTGCGCACAGTCAAGGCCGTGATCCTGAACGATACCGCGTATTTTCTGGACGGCAGCGATCCGCGCCCCTACCCGCTGCCTGACGAGCTGGGCGTGATCCGGCTGGCACCCTCCCCCATCTTTACGTTGCCGACAGAGGACGGCGGCACGGCCGTCCTGCCGGGCTATCCCGCCCGCGCGCTGCTCGAACCGTTCGGCGGCACAGTGGAATACGACGCGGCAACCAAAACCGCTGTACTCACGCATGGGGACTACACCTGCACGGTCACGGTCGGCAGCCCGGTCGTGCAGTACGGCGACGGCCAGTCGCTCACCTCCCCTGTGCCGACGATCGCTGAGATCGTGGACGGCACACTCTACCTGTTCCCCTTCGGCTTTGACCGCACGCTCGGCATTTACGACTGCGGAGTGGACTATAAGTATGAGGACGCCCTTATGGATCCGCTCGGCATAGAAGCCGTGTATTACACGGTTTGACACAGCCAGACGACCGAAGGCCCGTGCATCAGCACGGGCCTTCGGCCTGAAAAGAAATAAAAGAGTAGAGAAGATGGCTTAGTGATGATAGGCGCCGTAGGTCCTGGCCACGTCCACCATGCGCTTTGCGCGGTCAAGCGGCGCGCCGGACGGGAATTCGCAGCCGGTGGCGAGCATGAAGCCGCCGCCCTTTGCCATGGCGTCGATCTGGTCGCGGCAGATCTGATCCCACTCCTCGTCCGTGCCGAGCACGACGTTGGTCGGCGGCACGCAGCCGATCAGCGTGACCCTGTCGCCGTATTTTGCCTTGCACTCCGCAAAATCCTTGCAGTCGTCCGGCGGATACAGGAAGGAGATCGCGGCGGGCTGGATCGCATCAATCTGCACGTCAAAGTAAATTTTTTCACCGCAGTTGTGGATCATATTCATGCAGCCCTTGGCGCGCACAGCCGCGGACAGCTCGCGCATCAGGCCGGACTCCATCTCGACCCACATGTCCTTGGACATGATCGAACCGGAGGCGAACAGCGTGTCCCACATGATTGCGTCCACCCCTGCGTCGCACAGCACCTCGGCATAGTCCTTGAGCGTCGCCGCGATCTCGCGTGCCGCACCCTTGACCGCGTCCGGGTCGTCGTACAGGTCCATGTACATGGCGGACTGGTTGCGCAGCATGGACAGCGTCCCCAGCGGGCCGAATACAAACGCCACGACCGGCTTTTCGTTCTTGAATTCCGCAACAAGGCGCTTGCACACATCAATGTGCATCATCATGCGCTCACAGGTGCGGTAATCCACCTTTTTGATTTTTTCATAATCCTCGATTTCCTTGATCACGCAGTTTTTATAGTTCGGATGTGCCGCGTCCTGTTCAGAGTAGATCAGCTCCTGCCCCCACGCTGTGCATTCGATCGAAAGGTCGATCAGCGAGACCACGCAGTCCAGATCGTATTCGCGGACAGCTTTGATATATGCGTTTGCGCAGGTTTCTGCATCCGTGGACCATTTTTCGTAGCTAGCGCCGACCAGCTTGCGCGTCACGCCCGCAAGGATGGGATAGGCAGGCACCCGGTCTGCCTCCTGATGGTTGAGCGTCGCTACCACACGTTCGTACGAATTCATTGCTTTCTTCCTCCTATTATTCCTATTGTATTGCTGGGCTTTAGGTCTACATATACTTTATCAAAATACTATGAATTCGTATTGCACCATGTTACCCTACATTTGCACTATTTTACCATTCCTTGCTTGTGGAAAATACTACTTGACAAGTGCAGTTTTTTGCTGTAAGCTTAATTCATATAAAACACCTATGATTATAGTATTTTGCAGAAAGGCGGTCAATCATGTCTGATATCAAATACAGTTTTTCCGAACTCATCGGCAATACCCCGCTGTATGCAGCGGAGAAGTTCGCGCAGAAAACCGGCGCGAACGCACTGATCCTTGCGAAACTGGAATATTTCAACCCCGCAGGCTCGGTCAAGGACCGGGTAGCCAGCGCCATGATCGACGACGCGGAGGCCAGCGGCGCACTCACGCCCGGCGCGACCATCATTGAGCCGACAAGCGGCAACACCGGCATTGGCCTTGCCGCTGTTGCCGCCGCGCGCGGCTACCGCATCATCCTGACCATGCCTGAGACCATGAGCGTCGAGCGACGCAACATGCTCAAGGCATATGGCGCGGAGCTGGTACTGACCGATGGTGCGAAGGGCATGTCGGGCGCTATTGCCAAAGCGGACGAGCTGGCAAAGGAGATTGAAAACAGCTTTATCCCCGGCCAGTTTGTCAACCCGGCCAATCCGGCCGCACATCGCGCCTCCACCGGCCCGGAGATCTGGTCACAGACGGATGGCAAGGTAGATATCTTTGTCGCAGGCGTCGGCACCGGCGGCACGATCACCGGCGTCGGCTCGTACCTCAAGGAGCAGAATCCTGCTGTTAAGGTCATTGCGGTGGAGCCGGATGAATCCCCTGTGCTGTCCACCGGCAAGGGCGGCCCGCACAAGATCCAGGGCATCGGCGCGGGCTTTGTCCCCGACGTGTTGGACACCGAGGTATATGACGAAGTCATGCGCGTCAAAGGTGAGGATGCATTCGCCACCGCACGCACGTTTACACACAGCGAAGGGCTGTTTATCGGCATCTCTTCCGGCGCCGCATTGTGGGCCGCTGTGGAGCTTTCCAAGCGCCCGGAGAATGCACACAAAACTATCGTGGCTCTGCTCCCGGATACCGGCGACCGCTATCTATCCACCCCGCTGGTCAGCGAATAAAAAAATACCGCCGTGCTGCACATGCAGTCCGGCGGTATTCTGTTATAGAACAAAATAACGCCCGCAATACGGACGTTATCTGTGGAGCTGCTGACCGGATTTGAACCGGTGACCTCATCCTTACCAAGGATGCACTCTACCTACTGAGCTACAGCAGCATAGTAT
>DXIC01000192.1 GCA_019113065.1 Candidatus Agathobaculum stercoravium | reverse complement strand
ACCGATCTTTTATTTCTCTTTTACCCCCCTTTTTATTTTGTGAAATGCAGGAAGCGCCCCGGTTCCGTTCCCCCACGGATCGGGGCGTTTTCCTGCCCCGCGGGGGCGCGGCGGATTTGTAAAAAACCTTTCAAAGTCTGTTCAAAAACGGTTCACATATTGGCGGGCGGGATGCGGTATACTAAGGATGTCGATAAGGGAAGCCGCAATCCCGGATCGACAGCCTACCGATCTTTTATTTCTCTTTTACCCCCTTTTTATTTTGTGAAATGACAGGAAACGCCCCGACTCCGTTCCCCCACGGACCGGGGCGTTTCCCTGCCCGGCGGGGGCGCGGCGGATTTGTAAAAAACCTTTCAAAGACTGTTCAAGATTCGTTCACAAATTAGCCTGTCCGGTGCAGTATACTATGATTGTCGGAAGGGAAAACACCTATCCCTCCGGCGAACTCCTTTTTTACACCTTGTTTTCTTTCTTTCACCTTTTCTTTTTACCCTCTTTTTCATTTTGCATTGGTATGCGCCCTGCTTCCCTCCCCCTTAGGAAGCAGGGCGTTTCCCTTTGCACCGGGCAGTTTTTCCAACAGAAACAAATCTTTCACAGGCCGTTCAAAATCTGTTCATATATGGGGCGGGGGAATGGGGTATACTAAGGATGTCGATAAGGGAAGCCGCAATCCCGAGTCGACAGCCTACCGATCTTTTATTTCTCTTTTACCCCCCTTTTTCAAATCTGTGTAGTGAATCGGCAAAGCGCCGTCGCCTCGTTTCCCCCAACGAGCGGCGGCGCTTCGCTATATTCCGCCGGAAGTATGCGGTTTGCGTCCGCAGGATGGATGCGCGGCTTTCTGAAATTTTGACAAAAATTTCAGAAAAGCGGCAGTGCGCCAGCCTTGCGAAAGCGCGCAGAATGCGTTATACTAAAAAACAGCGAGAAAAGATATGTTAGGAGTTGTTTACTATGGGTTGCTCGCACAACTGCGATTCCTGCTCGGCAGGCTGCGGCGGCGAAAAGAGCCTGAAAGTCGCGGCGAACCCCGCTGCAACGGTCAAAAAGGTAATCGGCGTGGTTTCCGGCAAGGGCGGCGTAGGCAAAAGCCTGCTCACCTCGATGATGGCGGTCGGCATGACCCGCAAGGGCTATACCTGCGGCATACTGGACGCAGACATCACCGGCCCGTCCATCCCCAAGACCTTCGGCGTGCATGACAAGCTCGAGGGCTGCGAGGCCGGCATCCTGCCCGCGCGCAGCGAGGGCGGCGTACAGATGGTTTCGATCAACCTTGTCCTGCCCAATGAGGACGACCCGGTCATCTACCGCGGCCCGATCATCGCGGAAACGGTCAAGCAGTTCTGGTCGGATGTGGTTTGGGACGACGTGGACTTCCTGTTTGTCGATATGCCTCCCGGAACGGGCGATGTGCCGCTGACCGTGTTCCAGTCCCTGCCGGTGGACGGCATCCTGGTCGTCACCTCCCCGCAGGATCTGGTTTCCATGATCGTGGGCAAGGCGGTCAAGATGGCGCAGATGATGGATATCCCGCTGCTCGGCGTGGTGGAGAATTACAGCTATCTGGAATGCCCGGACTGCGGCAAGCATATCTCGGTATTTGGTGAGAGCCATTTGGACGAGGTCGCGGCGCAGTACGGCCTGAACGTGCTGGCCAAGCTGCCGATCGATCCCCAGCTGGCAGAGGCGGTCGACGCAGGCAAGATCGAGGACGTAAAATTGCCGGACGCGCTCGCAGGCGCGATGAAGGCCGTGGAGGCATTGCGATGAATATCGGCGTAGCATATGAGGGCGGGCAGATCGCCAAAAACCTTGGCGGCTGCCGCACTTTCCTGGTCGTTTCGACCGAGGGGCAGACCCCGACCGGCAAGCATCTTGCCGAAACCGATGACGACAATACGACCGCGCTGCTCAAGCTGGCCAGCATGGAAAAGCTGGACGTGCTGATCTGCGGCTCGCTCGGCCTTGCCATCCGCAACGCGCTCGAGATGATCGGCGTGCTGCTTGTGCCGGGCTGCGAGGGCCCGGCGGAGGAAGCGGTAGCAAAGTTCCTCGTCGGCGAGAAGCAGGGCGACCCGACCCTGCTCGAGATCGGCCGTGAGGAGGACCCGGACGACCCGATGGCCTGCATGCATGACTGCGCCAGGTGCGCGGGCTGCGGCCCGATCGAGCTGCTCAAGCAGATCCCGGTCGAAGAGGTCAAGTAAACAGAAAACTGCTGAAAAAGCGCCCGTACAGGGCGCTTTTTTCGTGACAGGGGCGCATTGACATGCAGGGAGACCGGCATTATAATTAGTTTGAATACAAACTAATTATCCTGGGGGAGGGAAAGGATTGCTGGAAGAAGAGCTGCACTACCTGCTGATGCATGCGTTCCACTGCTCCAACCGCGAGGTGGTAGCGCGGGTGCGGAAAAACGGCCTGCTGCCCGGGCAGCCCAAGCTGCTGGAATACCTGCATGGGCACGACGGCTGCACACAGAAACAGCTGGGCGAAGGCTGCGCGCTGGACAAATCCACGGTAACCAGCCTGCTGGCGCGCATGGAGCAGCAGGGGCTGGTTTACCGGCGGACGGCGGCGGACGACCGGCGCGTTTCGCTGGTGTGCCTGACCGACACCGGCCGGGCGCAGGCGGCGCGCGTGCGGCAGGGCTGTGCAGAAGTCGACGCGCTGGCATGGGACGGCATCCCGCCGGAGGAGCGCGCGGCTTTTTTACGCACCATGCGGGACATTTTATCAAATTTACAGAATCAGGGTGGGAAAATTGTCGAATAAATCTCTGCGTTATCTTTGTTTTTTTATCGGTGTACTGATCAACTCGTTCGGCGTTGCGCTGATCACCAAGGCGGCGCTGGGCACCTCGCCGATCTCGAGCGTGCCCTATGTGCTCAGCCTGCGGTTTGCACCCACGCTCGGCGGGTTTACTTTTGTGATGAACCTGCTTTTTATCGCCGCGCAGATCGCGCTGCTGCGGCGCAATTTCCAGCCGGTCCAGCTGCTGCAAATTGTGGTGAACATTGTGTTCAGCTGGTTTATCGATGTGAGCATGAACCTGCTCGGCTGGTTTAACCCGCAGGGCCTGCCGGTGCAGCTGGCTGCGCTGGCGCTGGGCTGCGCGGTGCTCGGCTTCGGCATCAGCATCGAGGTCGCGCCGGACGTACTGCGCGTGCCGGGCGAAGGGCTGGTCGGCGCGCTTTCGACAGTGACCGGGGTGCGGTTCGGCTCGGTCAAGGTGGCGTTTGACGTGACGCTGGTTGCAATTGCGCTGGCGCTGTCCTTTGTATTCTTCCGCGGGCTGAACGGGCTCGGGCTGGGTACGGTTGTCTCGGCGCTGATCGTAGGGCGGTTCGTCAACCTGTTCAACAGCCGCCTGCCGCTGATCGCGCGGATTGCATCGCTGGCGAAGACGCCCTCTGCGGCGCAGATGCCGGAACAGCAGATGCCCTCCGGCCAGCAGGCGGGCTGAGTCAATAAAAAAGACGCGCTTCAGCGCGTCTTTTTTATTGCAGGTACGGCTTTAAGCCGCCTGCCGGTCGTTTGCTTCCGCGGGCACGCCGCCCGGATGCAGGAAGCGGCGCACGCCGCGGCACAGCGTCCGCTGGGACAGCCGCAGGAACAGCCCCACGCCGAACGCCGCGATCAGCGTGCCTTCCCGGATGCCGTCCAGCCGGTGCAGCACAAGCCAGCACAGCAGCAGCGAGACCGCCACCACGCTCCAGTCGAACAGGATCTTCGAGCTGGAAAGCTGCCAGCCGGTCTTTGCGGCAATCGCCTGCGCCACGCCCTCTGCGGGCATGCTCATCAGGCCGGCCTCGACGTAAAAGGAGATACCGAAGCCGATCAGCATCATGCTGAGCAGCAGGTACAGCAGCTGCACGGCGTAGTTCGTGGGTTCGGGCAGCAGCGCGCCCTCGAGCGCGTTGGTCACGCTGATGAACCAGCCGAAGCAGATGCCGATGGGGATTTGCAGGATGTTCCGCCCCGGGAAATCCCGCCGCAGGATGATGGCTTGCAGCCCGACGTAGCAGGCGAATACAATCGCCGTCCACAGCCCCATGTCCGAGCGGAAAATCACGCTGGTCACATAGGGGATGGTATCGATTGGCGATACCCCGAGACCGGAAAGCACCGAAAAGGATACCCCTGCCGCCATCAGGAACAGGCCGCCGAAATACACGGCCCATCGTCTGAATTTGCTCATTGTTTTCCTCCCTTGCCCGCCCGGGGAAGGCGGACGTGTTTCCCGATCCGTTCAAAGTCTCCGCCACCATTATACTATCGCAGGGGCGGCGCCACAAGGGGCGGTGCAAAAGAATTTTTGGGATTCCTCTTGACTGTAAACCCGGTTCACACCCTATAATGGGATACAGGGAAAGGCAGGTGGAGGAAATGAACATCGCAGAGGTGGAACGCAGGACCGGGCTGACGCGCGCGAACATCCGGTTCTACGAAAAGGAGGGACTGGTCGCGCCCGCGCGCAGCGCGAACGGCTACCGCGATTACACGGAGGCGGATGTGGAGACCCTGCGCAAGGTGCGCCTGCTGCTATAAGTTGGGAGATATCATAGTAGTGCTTGAAGTGGGAACTACAAAATAGTGTGTACAGCATATACAATATAATATGGTTATTTTTGGAATGTGCATTGATTTACAATAATTAAATTTTATGGTAATATTTAGATATAAATAATATAGATGGCGGGCAATACCAATGGGATATGGCAGCATAGAATTCATATGTATCAGACCTTAAAGAATAACGAGGACAAAGTAAATGTCTTGGAAACAAACCATTTGTATTGCAATTTGCATTCTATTAGGGTGCCTTTTGATTGCTTCCACAATATGTTATTATGGTAGCAACATGAATGCACAATTTCAAGATTTTAGTAGACTATACACTTTTTACAATAATGGATAATGAAAGAGGGTAGTAAAATGAGAAAATTGAGATACATCGTACTCAGCACCATTTTTGTGCATTGTTTTTTTCGACTGCAAGCGCTAATTATGATGAACAGGAAAGTCAAATTGTAATTGAGGTTAGCCCGCAGGACTGTCAGGTTTTGACGCAGGATGAGTATATAAACGATCTGGTAATAACCCAGAATTTAACACCTGAACAGGCAATCCAAAAAGCAGAGGAAGACTATAAAAAAATTAATCAGATTTCTCCAAGATCTCAGTTGGCAAAATATACCGATACAATTAGCGCTGGACCATATGAAGTGCTATTTGGAGTATATATTATTATCGAAGATGGATCGCTTCCTGTATTTTTAGGCGTAGGAGAAGTGTGGTCCCAAGCGACCGGTGTAGGAAATTACACATGGAATGAGGGGAGTGTACAAGCCTATTATATATCCAATAAAAGGGTACAATTGGTGGGCGATGGAGTTATTGAGGTAGAATATACGCATACGCTGGAGTCGAATTTTGGCATTTCAATAGATGATTTAATTAGCTGGGGCTTTAGTGAAGCGACATCGACCCAAACATATTTTCGGAAGCAATTATCTTGTAATACCTTTTTCAAACCTTGGTGGGCATAAATCGATACAAAGTTCATAATAGAGAAATACGGAAGCTGTCCGCCGTGTGCGGACAGCTTTTTTGTCAGCAAACGGCGAAAAATACCGTAAGCTGATAGGAAATTTATCGAAAAATGCTGATGCAATTTACATACGCCTGATGTATAATAAACCTGTAATGAAAATGGGGGTATTTTTGCCCCTGCGGAACGGAAGGATTTTCTGCATGAATAATGTTACCGCCGCCCTGGTAGGCGGCCTGTTTGATGAAAGCGGCTTTGCCGCCTATGCGCGCCCGGTGCTGTTCGGCACGGCGGGCGACGCGGTGCGCGACGCGCTGCCTGCGGCCGTGGACGCCTGCTGCTTTGTGCACGACGAAAAGGAGCCTGCGCTCGCGGGGGCGGACAGCCTTGCGCTTGATGCGGCAAACCGTTTCGCCGCGCTGAAGGGCCTGCCCGAGAGCCGCCATGTGCTGGTCATCGCCGCGCCGTTCGCGCTGGCTGAGGACGACGCGCTGACCCATCTGGCCGAGACCCACATGAACACCGGCTACGGCGTGAGCGTGCTGGTAGCCGAGCAGCAGGGCTTTGACGCGGAAGGCCAGCCCATCCCGCGCGACGAGCACTGCCTCGCGGCGATGTTCACCTATGAGATGCTGCAAAAGGCGCTCGCCACGGGCGCGGATACGCTGGACGCGCTGATCGCGGCGGCGGTCGCCGCGGGCGCGCAGAAGGGCGTTGCAGTCACCAATGAGATCGTCGAGATCTGCGACGGCGGCTCGGCTTATGTCGCCCAGCTCGCCATGATCCAGCGGGTCAACTTCACGCTGATCGAAAAGGGCGTGCAGATTTTCGATCCCGTGGGCACCTATATCGCGCCGGACGCGGATATCGCCCCGGGCGCGACCATCCTGCCGGGGTGCCACATCCGTCCGGGCTGCAAGGTCGGCGCGGGCGCGGTCATCGGCCCGAACTCGATTTTGGAAAAGGCCGAGATCGGCGCGGGCACCACGGTCAACAATTCGCAGGTCTATGAGTCCAAGGTGGGCGAAAAGGTAACGGTCGGCCCGTTTGCCTATATCCGCCCGCAGTGCGTGGTCGGGGACGGCTGCCGCATCGGCGACTTTGTTGAGCTGAAAAAGTCCACCATCGGCAACGGCACCAAGGTATCCCACCTGACCTATATCGGCGATGCAACGGTCGGCGAGCGGGTCAACTTCGGCTGCGGCACGGTCGTGGTCAACTACGACGGATACAACAAGTACCAGACCATCATCGGCGACGACTGCTTTATCGGCTGCAACACCAACCTGGTCTCGCCTGTTAAACTGGGCGACCGCGCGTTTACCGCTGCGGGCACGACCGTGACCAAGGATGTGCCGGCGGGCGCACTGAGCGTTGCGCGCGCGCGCCAGACCAACCTTGAGGGCTGGAACGACCGCCGCCGCGCGGCCCACGAAAAGCAGGAAAAGTAATCGGGGCAGCGCCGCCGCGGCGGCATTGCCTGAAATAAAAAGAGAGAAAACGGACACACTTTACTATTATGACGGAGGCTATTCAATGATTTCTCACGGAAAAAATATCAAAATTTTCTCCGGCAACTCCCACCCCGCGCTTGCGATGCAGATCGCGTCTGCGCTCGGCCTGCCGATCGGCAAGGCTGCCATCTCCACCTTCGCTGACGGCGAGATCTCGGTTTCCATCTCCGAGTCCGTGCGCGGTTCGGACGTGTTCCTCGTCCAGTCGACCTGCGGCCCGGTCAACAACAACCTGATGGAGCTGCTCATCATGATCGATTCCTGCAAGCGTGCGTCTGCGGGCCGCATCACGGCGGTGATCCCGTATTTCGGCTATGCGCGTCAGGACCGCAAGAGCAAGGCGCGCGACCCGATCTCGGCCAAGCTCGTGGCCGACCTGATCACCGCGGCGGGCGCGGACCGTGTGCTCACCATGGACCTGCACGCAGCGCAGATCCAGGGCTTTTTCAACATCCCGGTGGACAACATGCTTGGCTCGTCCGTGCTGATCCCGTATATTGCGGGCAAGTTCGGCGTCGGCACCGAGGACACCGTGATCGTCTCGCCTGACCTGGGCTCGGTCACCCGTGCGCGCAAGTTCACCGAAAAGCTGGACATGCCGCTCGCCATTATCGACAAGCGCCGTCCCAAGGCAAATGTGTCCGAAGTTATGAACATCATCGGTAATGTCGAGGGCAAGAAGTGCATCCTGGTCGACGACCTGATCGACACTGCGGGCACGCTGGTACATGCGGCGGACGCGCTGGTCGAAAAGGGCGGCGCGACCGAGGTTTATGCGTGCGCCACGCACGGCGTGCTGTCCGGCCCGGCGATCGAGCGCATTGCGAACAGCCCGATCAAGGAAATGGCGATCCTCGACACCATCCCGCTGCCGAGCGAGAAGCGCCTGGACAAGATCAAGGTGCTGTCGGTTGCGCCGGTATTCACCGAGGCGATCGCGCGCATTTACGAGGAAGTATCGGTATCGACCCTGTTCGATTAAGACCCAAGGGTCTTAATCGAGGGACGCTGTTGTCAGGCTGCGCCTGAAACAGCTATTGCGCCCAAAAGACAGAAAAATTTTGATTTTTCCGCCTTTTGGCCTTTGTATAAAAAGTCAGGCGCATGTCCTGACTTTTTATGAAAATCACTTTGTGATTTTCTGTTAAATTGCCGCAGGGCGCGGCTTGGAATGAGAACGGGGGAGGCGGACAGAAAATTGTCCGCCTCCTTTTTCGAATGGAGGCTGCAGTATGCGCAAGGCGGTGGCTTATCTGGCGGTCAGCCTGGACGGATATATTGCGGATAAAGACGGCGGCGTGGGCTGGCTGGATGATTTTGCGGACGCGCAGGAGGACGGTGGCTACGAGGCCTTTGTGCAGGGCGTGGACACGGTCGTCATGGGCGGCCGGACGTACCGGCAGGTCACGCAGGAGCTTTCGCCGGACGCATGGTCGTATGAGGGGCTGGACTGCCGGGTCTGGACGCGCAGTGCCGGCCCGCTGCCCCATGCACAGCGCATCGAGGGTGGCCTTGCCGCGTGGCTGCACGCGGAAAAACAAAAGCCCGGCAGGGACATCTGGCTGTGCGGCGGTGCGGAACTGATTGCCGCGGCAGCCGCCGCGGGAGAAGTCGACCGCTGGCACCTGACCGTGCTTCCCGTGCTGCTCGGCGGCGGCATCCGGCTGTTCCCGGAGGGGCAGGCGCAGCGGCTGCGGCTGGTGTCCGCGCGGCAGTCGGGCGGCATCGCAGAGCTGGTTTACGAGCCGGAAATGCGATAAAAATGCCGCTGCAACGCATCGTAGCATGCGGGAAACCGGGCGTAGCGGACAAAAATGTGTATCCCTGCTATGCTGGACGCGAGGTGATAAATAATGACATTCGGTGAAAAACTGAAAACACTCCGCGTCAGGGAAGAATACTCGCAGGAGCAGCTTGCCGCGCTGCTGCACGTCTCGCGGCAGGCGGTGACCAAATGGGAAAACGATGCGGGCCTGCCGGATATTGAGAACATCAAGGCGGTGGCCGATCTGTTCGATGTGACGCTGGATTCGCTGCTGCGCGAGGAGGAAGAGCTGGAGACGACCGACGAGAGCCGCTGCTGGAATATTTCGCTGGCCTGTGCGGCGATCGGGTTGGTGGTCGGCTTTTTGCTCAGAGAGATGGACGTGGGCAGCAGCCGTATGATCGGCATGTGCACGCTCGGCGCAGGGCTGATCGGCTGGGCGCTGTACTATATTGCGCTGCAACTGCGCAAAACAAGCAAGAGGTGACAGAATGAAAGTTTTAACCATTGGCGACGTGGTCGGCGAGGCGGGGATCGACACCCTGCACGGCCTGCTGCGCCGTGTAAAGCGCGAACACGGCGCGGATTTCGTGATCGTCAACGGCGAGAACGCCGCGGGGCGCGGCATGACGCCCAAACAGGCGGACGACATCTTTGCTGCGGGCGCGGACGTGATCACGCTGGGCAACCACACGTTTTCCAAGCAGCAGATCGCGCCTTATCTGGACGAGCATCCGGACGTGCTGCGCCCGGCCAACCTCGCGCCGCAGAGCCCGGGGCAGGGTTGGGGCATCTTCGACGGGCCGCAGGGGCTGCGCCTGCTCGTGATGAACCTGATCGGCCGGTGCGATATGCATTACGGGCCGGATAACCCGTTTTTGTGCGCGGATAAGATATTCCGCGAGGCGGCGGGCCAATACGACATCGCGCTCGCCGAGATCCACGCGAACGCCACGAGCGAAAAGCTCGCCATGGGCTATTATCTGGACGGCCGCGCGTCCGCCATCTGGGGCACGCACACCCATGTGCAGACGGCGGACAACCGCATCAACCCCAAAGGGTCGGGCTATATCACGGATGTCGGCATGACCGGGCCGATTGTGTCCGTGCTGGGCGTGTGTGTTGAGCAGTCGGTCGCCATGTTCCGCGGCGACCTGACCGAATATTTCAAAACCGCCCCCGGCGACTGCGCGCTTTCGGGCGCGGTCTTTGAGATCGGGCGGGACGGCAGATGTACGTCCGTCACCCGCGTATGGGAGCGTTGGAAACGGTAAACAGGGCGGGCGCTTCGGCGTCCGCATTTCTTTTCAGTGATTTTTTGGACTTGGCAGGGGATTGACAATGCTTGCTTTGGTTTTGGCGCCGTTTTACATATTGGTGAACCTGTATATGGCGCACTGGGTGCTGCGCTGGACGGGCTGCTGCCACCGGCTGTTCGGCACGCGGGCGTTCCGGGCGGCCTTCATCGTCCTGTATGCCTTTGTGTCGGCGACGCCCCTCACCGGCTTCCTGGTGCAGTCGCCGCCCGCGCTGCGGCGCACCCTCCGGCAGATCGGCAACTACTGGTTCGGCTGGATGCTGTATCTGGGGCTGGCCATCCTGCTGGTGGAGATCGGGCTGTTCGCTGTGCGCCGGGTGCGGAAAAAGGATTTTCAGCAGATGCAGCGCGTGCGGCAGGTGCAGGGCGGCATTGCGCTTGCACTGGTGTGCGGTGTGTGCGTGTACGGCATGGTGAACGCCGGCACGCTGCGCGTGACCGATTACGAGGTCACGCTCGGCGGCGAAGGGGAGGACATGACGGTCGCCCTGCTGGCCGACCTGCATCTGGGGTACAACACCGACCCCGCCTATATCGAGCAGACGGCGCAGGCGGTGAACGCGATGCAGCCCGACCTCGTTGTGATCGCAGGGGATATTTTTGATAACGAATATGAGGCCGTCCCCGAGCCGGAGCGGGTCGCGGCGGCGCTGGCCTCCATGCAGAGCACCTGCGGCACCTATGCATGCTGGGGCAACCATGATGTGTCCGAACCCATCCTTGCGGGCTTTACCTGGGACACGCCGGACGCGGAGAAGGACGACCTGCGCATGGCCGCGTTCCTGGAACAGGCGGGCATAACCCTGCTCGAGGACGAGGCGGTCACGCTGGGGAACGGCGTGCAGCTCGTGGGGCGCAAGGACCCCTCGCGCAGCCGCAAGCTCGCGGACGCCCGGCTGGCGCCGGAGCAGCTGCTGGAGCCGCTCGACCCGGCGCAGCCCATTTTTGTCATCGACCACCAGCCGGAAGAGCTGGAAGAGCTGGCTGCGGCGGGCGCGGACCTCGACCTGTCCGGGCATACGCACGACGGGCAGGTGTTCCCGGGCAACCTGCTCATGACGCTCCTCTGGGACAACCCCTGCGGCTGCTTGCAGGTCGGGGGGATGTATTCGGTCGTCACCTCCGGGCTGGGCGTCTGGGGGCCGGATATGCGCGTGGGCACCCGCAGCGAGGTGGTGCGGATCACCGTGCATTTCGGGGACTGAGACGTGGTGCACACTTGTCCGCGTGAGGAAAACAGCTGAAAACGGGCGAACAGTTTTGTACATTATGCAAGAACTTGTCTAAAATCCTGCAAAAATACAAAAATCAAGTTGACGGGACGGCATGTTTTGCGGTATGCTATAAATGAAGAACAATTGGCCTTGTTAAGCGTCAGTTTTTTAACAAGGTGTTGTGGGCACACTGTCCGGCGTTTTGGGAAGAGCGCGGCGGTGTGAGAAGGAGGAAACAAATAGATGAACTCTCTGCTGACTAAATTCACCTTTACGGATGAGCTGACCGATGTCATCGAGCATTGCAAAGGCGTATCCGTACCGACCAGCAAGGCGGAGCTGTACGACATGGTGTTCGGCCCCGACCATGCGGACGTCTATGACGTCGTGTTCGACGTGCCGGGCAGGGGCCCGGTCAAGGAAGCGGACGTGACCCGCTGCAAGAACGGTGCTTCGGTCAATTTCGTGGAGGACTACATGCGCCGCCGCGAGCCGGACTGCATGCGCATCGCGGACGACAAGCCGACGGACAAGAAGCGCTTTGCGGACGTTTACGGCTATCCGTTCTCCGACCTGCGGAAGGAAACCATGGACTGGTTCAAGACGCAGGAGCTGATCCTGATGCCGTTTAACTCGGGCGGCAATATCTATGGCTACGGCTCGATGCTCGTATGCCCCAGGCAGTGCGCGTTTTTCGCGTTTGCGCTGGCGCATTTGCAGGGCTTTGTCAACGCCGGGGAGTGCGAGGGCTACAAGCCGCGCGCGATCGTATACGTTGCGCCCCCGTTCCGCCACACCCACTTCGAGGGCAAGCAGGTCGTTGTGCACAACCGCCTGGACGACTGCCACGAAGTATTTTCCTACAACCTGTACCCCGGCCCGTCCGCGAAGAAGGGCGTATACTCGGTGCTGCTCGACATCGGCGAGCAGGAGGGCTGGGTGACCGCGCACACCTCCTGCGGCCGTCTCGTGACCCCGTATGAGAACGAAATGGTCATCATGCACGAGGGCGCTTCCGGCGGCGGCAAGAGCGAGATGCTCCAGGACATCGCCCGCGACCCCGAAGGCCGCGTGCTGCTGTCCACCAATACCGTGACCGGCGAGGAGACCTATATCAACATGGGCGCGACCTGCTCGATCGAGCCGGTGTGCGACGATATGGCGACCTGTTACCCGCAGCTGCAGAACAAGTCCGGCAAGCTCGTGCTGGTAGACGGTGAGGACGGCTGGTTCCTGCGCATGGACGGCGTCACCCACTAC
>DXIC01000191.1 GCA_019113065.1 Candidatus Agathobaculum stercoravium | reverse complement strand
CGCCCATGCCGGCGGGCATGGAGCCGGCGCAGCCTGCCGCCCCGCAGCGCGGGGAGCGCATGAGCCGCAAGGAGGCGCGCGCCGCACGCATCGCGGCCGAACAGGCGGAGGAAGCGGAAGAGATCCAGCTGCGCGACCCTGAGCAGGCAGCGCGCTCGCTCAAGCGCCGTGCACGGGGGCTGTCCGCGCGCTCGGCCATTGTGCTGATCCTCGCCGCGGCAGCGGTTTACCTGAGCATTGCGCCCAGCTTCGACGTGCTGCCCCTGCCGGTGATCCTCGATGTGGTGGAAAACCCAGCCATCGGTATCGGTGTGCTCATGCTGCTGCAATTTATCGCGCTGTTTGTGGGCATTGATGTGTTCGGCATGGGCTTTTACAACCTGCTGCACGGCATGCCCGACCGTGCGTCGCTGGTCTCCTTTGCGGTGCTGGCGGCGCTGCTGCACGGCGCGTCCATCATTGTGTTTGACAACCAGTCCGGCGTCACGGTGCCGTATCTGGCGCTCAGCATCCTGCTGCTGTATGCGGCGATGCGCGAGGAGCGCAACCGCAACGCTGCGCGGGCGCGCGCCTACCAGGCGATCTGCTCGGCCGAACAGCCCATGGCGGTATACAGCCATTATGACCGCGAGGACGACGCGTGCCGTGCGGTCAAAGGCCCGCTGTTCGACCGGGGATCCTTCCTGACCGAGATGGAACGGCCGGACACGGCGGACCGTTTCTCCATGATCTATGTGCCGGTCGCGCTGGCGGCGTCCATCATTTTTGCGCTCGTAGCGTCGGTTGGCCGCGGCGACCCGGTGCGCTTTTTCTGGGCGTTTTCGGCGATCCTGTCGGTTTCCGCGCCGCTCGGCCTGGTCTGCGCATACGGCGCAAGCTATAAGAACGTATCCCGCCGCCTGCTTGCTTCGGGCGCGGCGATCGCGGGCGCGCGGCAGGCTAACCTGCTGCGCGGTACGGAAGAGGTTGTGCTGGTGGAAAACGACCTGTTCCCGTCCGGTTCGGTCAGCCTGGAGTCGCTCGAGAACATGGGCCGTCTGTCGGACGACAAGGTCCTTGCCTGTGCGGCGGCACTGGCGGATGCGGCGGGGCTGGAACTCGGCCGCGTGCTGACCGATGCGACCCGCGAGCGCTACGGCGTCACCTTTGCCGCGCGCAATGTGCAGGCGGTTGACGGCGGCCTGACCGGCGAGATCGGCACCAGCCGCGTTGTGCTCGGCACGGCGGCGCTTATGGTCAACATGGGCATCCGTATCCATGCGGGCCAGGGCGACCACACCTGCATCTATCTGGTGGTGGACAATGTGCTGGCGGGCGTGATCACACTGCGTTACCAGCCGACCAAGAATACCTATCGTGCAATGCGCCTGATGCGCCGCATGCATATGAATGCGCTGCTCGCAGTGCAGGACTTCAATATCTCGCCTGCGATGGTCGAAGCGGAATTCGACCTGCGCCGCGGCTTTGCCGACCAGCCCGGCCCGGCGGGCATCAAGCGTCTGCTCGATCCGCACTACGCCGAGGGCGACGCGCCGGCAGCGATCCTGACGCGCGAGGGCGCAGGGCCGTTCATGCAGGTGTTGCGCTGTGCGGACAAGCTGGCGGGCGCGGTGCGTTCAGCGCTGACGCTGGGCGCGTTCGCGGGCATCTGCGGCATGCTGATCGTGTTCTATCTGGTGTTCCAGAACGCGGCGGCCGCGCTGCCGGTGACCAACCTGCTGCTGTACCTGCTGCTGTGGTACATCCCGGTGTTTATCATCACGCTGCAGACGCATTAAAAAGAGTCGATCCAAGCGTACAGCTTGGATCGAGAGACGGCGCCGCCAGCCTGCGGCTGGGAGCGCCTGCTGCATCAAAAAGGCTTCGGAATTTTGATTCCGAAGCCTTTTTGATGTTGGTTAAAAATCCGAGGTACATGCCCCCGGATTTTTGAAAAACGCAGCCTGCTTTTTGCAGCCGCGTTTTTCCTTTGATACGCGCCGGGGCGCAATAGTTTGCGCAGAAAGAAAGAAGCTGCCGCGGGCGCAGGGCCCCGGCAGCCGGAGAGGGTGGGTATCAGACCGGAAGGACGGACACAACCGAAAAAACGGCAAGGGCCAGCGCCAATACAGCGGCGGCGGTGGCAAGATAACCTCGTGTCATGGCAAAGTCCCCCTTCTGCATATCTCTGTTGCGGTAAAAAACCTTTCATATATATAAACGTACGGCGGGCCGGTTTTGTGACAGAAAAAACGAAAAAATTTATAAATATTTTTTGTGTCGTTCCGGGACAGATGGAAACGATTGGGCACAGAAAAATTGCACAAAAAACAGCTTGCGTATATGCGCACAATCGTGTATAATAACAAAGAAGGGAATTTGTTCCCGCTAACAAAGCGCCCGCGTACAAGGAAAGGGCAGGGGAGTGTTTATCAAATTATGGCCAATTACCCGGTTAACAAGATCCGTAACGTATGTCTGATGGGGCACGGCGGCGACGGCAAGACCTCGCTCGTCGAAAGCCTGCTCAATATCGCCGGTGTAACCGACCGTGTCGGCAAGATCACGGACGGCAATACAGTCTGCGACTTTGATCCTGAGGAAATCAAACGCAAATTTTCGATCTCGACGGCTGTCGCGCCGGTCGAGTTTAACGGCTGCAAGATCAACCTGCTCGACACCCCGGGCTTCTTCGATTTTGAAAGCGAAGTCAATTGCGCGCTGCGCGTGGCTGAATCCGCGCTGATTATTGCGACCGGCAAGTCCGGCCCGGGTGTCGGCACGGAAAAAGCATGGGAGCGCTGCGAAGCCCGCGCCATGCCGCGTATGTTCTATATCTCCAAGATCGACGAGGAGAATTCGGATTACTACACCTCGCTGCACAAGCTGCAAAAGCAGTTCGGCGTATCGGTGGCTCCGGTTGTTGTCCCGATTTTCGAGGGCAACCGCGATACAGCCGGCGTTGTCGACTGCGTCATCCGCAAGGCTTACCGCATGGAGGGCAACAAGCGCGTCGAGATCCCGATCCCGGACGATATGAAGGACCGCATCGACCAGCACCGCGCGGCGCTGTGCGAAAATGTGGCGGAGCTCTCCGAAGAACTGATGGAGCGCTACTTCGCGGGCGAGGAGTTTTCGGACGACGAGCTGATCGCGGGCATCCGCCAGGGCGTGAAGGATCTGGTCATCGCGCCGGTATTCTGCGGCACCGCAGCGACCGGCATCGGCTCCTATGCGCTCTTAAAGGGCATTGCAGACTATATGCCGTCCCCGGATGAAAAGCCGGTCGAGATCTGCGAGGACGAGAAGGGCGAGTTGATCGAAATCAACTGCACGCCCAACGGCTCGGCCTGTGCATTTGTATTCAAGACGGTTGCCGACCAGTACGGCCGCTTCTCCTACTTCAAGGTGATGTCCGGCGAGGTCAAGCAGGACATGACGCTGGTCAACAAGCGCGCGGACGCGAACGAAAAGATGAGCCATATCTACACGGTCTGCGGCAAAAAGACCACCGAGGTGCCGGTTGTCGGCTGCGGCGATATCGGCGCGGTCTCCAAGCTGGTCACCACCAAGACGGGCGACACCCTTTCGATGAGCGTGCGCAAGGTCGAGCTCGAGCCGATCGAGTTCGCGCCGCCGTGCTACACGCAGGGCATCCAGCCCAAGGTCAAGGGCGCGGAGGAAAAGATCTCTTCCGGCCTGGCCCGCCTGCACGACGAGGACCCGTCCTTCGAGACCGAGTTCAACCCGGAGACCAAGCAGCACACCATTTCGGGCGCGGGCGACATCCATCTGGACGTCCTGTGCTCCAAACTCAAGGATAAATTCGGCGTTGAAGTCGAGCTGACCCCGCCGATCGTGCCTTACCGCGAGAAGATCCGCAAGACGGTCACCGTGGAAGGCAAGCATAAGAAGCAGTCCGGCGGCCACGGCCAGTACGGCCACGTCAAGATGGAGTTCGCGCCGTATCCGGAAGGCGACTACCTGTTCGAAGAGAAGATCTTCGGCGGTTCGGTGCCGAAGAACTTCCATCCGGCGGTCGACAAGGGCATCCGCGAGGCCATGGAGCACGGCGTGCTCGCCGGTTATCCGATGGTCGGCCTGCGCGCGACCCTGCTCGACGGCTCTTACCATGACGTTGACTCCAACGAGCTGTCCTTCAAGATGGCGGCGCGCCTGGCCTACAAGGCGGGCATCCCGCAGGCCAGCCCGGTGCTGCTCGAGCCGGTCTGCTCGATGAAGGTGCTCATCCCGGACGCGTACATGGGCGACGTCATCGGCGACCTGAACAAGCGCCGCGGCCGTATCATGGGCATGAACCCGGTTGAGGGCGGCAAGCAGGAGATCGTGGCCGAGTGCCCGATGGCCGAGCTGTCCGACTATGCGATTACGCTGCGTTCGATGACGCAGGGACGCGGTTCGTTCATTTCCAAATTCGAGCGCTACGACGAGGCGCCCGCACAGGTACAGGAAAAGGTCATTGCCGAAAATAAGGCAAGGATGGAAGCGCTTAACAAGGAGTAAGCGCCCATACCGATTGGAATCTGTCAAAAACCGGCTGTTTCGGCAGCCGGTTTTTTGTGCTTTCCTGCGGCGCGTCAGGCTGGACGCTGGGATGAAAATATGTTACAATTTTCACAGAGAAAATTACACGGAGGTGTCGTGCGATGCACACTACCAGGAAGATCAAAGAGGATCTTATTTATGTTGGCGGCAGCGACCGCCGCCTGAGCCGGTTTGAAAACCTGTTCCCTATCCCGCGCGGGGTGTCGTACAACAGCTATGTGCTGCTGGACGAAAAGACCGTGCTGTTTGATACCGCGGATGATTCGATCAGCCGCCAGTATATTGAAAATGTAACCTGGGCGCTCGGCGGGCGCGCGCTGGACTATCTGATCGTCCAGCACATGGAGCCGGACCACTGCGCGATGATCGACGAGATGCTGCGGCGCTATCCGGATGCAAAACTCGTATGCAGCGCCAAGGCGCTGGGCATGCTCAGCCAGTTCTACGGGCTGGATGCGAAGGAGCGCGCGCTGGTTGTTGCCGAGGGGGACAAGCTCTCCACCGGCCGCCACACGCTGCACTTCATTATGGCGCCCATGGTGCACTGGCCCGAGGTCATGGTCACCTATGACGAGCCGTACAAGATTTTGTTCTCCGCGGATGCGTTCGGTACGTTCGGCGCACTGGCGGGCAACATTATGGACGATGAGATCGATTTCGACAGCGTTTGGATGAACGATGCGCGCCGGTACTACACCAATATCGTCGGCAAATACGGCGCACAGGTGCAGGCGCTGCTCAAAAAGGCTTCTGCGCTGGATATCGAGATGGTCTGCCCGCTGCACGGGCCGGTCTGGCATACGGATCTGGGCCTGCTGATGGACAAGTACCAGAAGTGGAGCACCTACGAGCCGGAGGAAAAGGGGGTCCTGATCGCCTACGCGACCATGTACGGCAACACCGAGAACGCGGCAAATGTGCTGGCATGCATGCTGGCCGACCGCGGCGTGCACAATATTGCGATGCACGACGTTTCCGAGACCGATGTTTCCGAGCTGGTAGCCGAGAGCTTCCGTCTGAGCCATCTGGTGCTTGCGGCGCCGACCTATAACGGCGGCCTGCACCCGCGCATGGAGTCTTATCTTGCGGATATCAAGGCGCTGAACCTGCAAAAGCGCACGGCAGCCCTGCTGGAGAACGGCACCTGGGCGCCGGCCTCTGCCCGCCATATGCGCGCCATGCTCGAAAGCATGAAGGAAATGACCGTGCTCGAGGGTTCGGTTGCGGTCAAGTCCGCGCTGGCAGACGGCCAGCTGGCGGCGCTCGAAGCGCTTGCGGATGCAATCGCTGCGCAGGTCAGGGAGTAAAGCGGAATATCCCGTTTGAAAGAAATACCGCCGCATTCGCGGCGGTATTTTTTGCGCGTCCGGTTCTGCTTTGTGCCAGTCCCGCATAGGATAGAGCAAACGCAGGAGGGGACAATGCTATGATCGTTTTTGCAGCCAAGGTATCGGTGAAAAAAATCGCGGCGGGCGTGCTGGCAGTCGGCGCGGTGGTTTTGGGCGTGGCGGTGCTTGCGCCGGGGACGGCGGAGACGGTAAGCGCAGACGCCGCCCTGAACGAGATCGATCTGGACAGCAAACTGCGGGACAATGAGCAGCGCGTAGCGCTGTTGGAAAGCTATGGATGGCAGGTCGATCCGGAGCCGCGCAGCGAGCGTGAGGTGCAGATCCCCAAGACCTTTGATGACACCTATCAGGCGTACAACGCCATCCAGCGCGAACAGGGGCTGGATCTGGCGCCTTACCAGGGCAAACGGGCGACCCTGTACACCTATGAGCTGACCGAATACCCGACCGGCGAGGAGGGCGTGACCGCAAACCTGCTGATCCGGCGCAACCGGCTGATTGCCGCGGATATCAGCTCGGCGGAAGCGGACGGATTTGTGCACGGCATCACGGAACAGCCCGGGGACAGCACAGATGGGCAAACGGCCCCGGCCGACCCGGCAGAGCCGGAGGAGGAAAGCGCGCCTTGATGGCGCGCTTTTGGTATATCTGTGCAAATTCACGAAAATATGCAAAATACATTATGGTATCTATTGGGTATTTTGAGGGGATTGCACTTTTTTTGCAATTCCCTATTGTGCAAAATGCGTAAAAGTGATATGCTAGTAGCAGTAATGAATTGTCGGGGGAGACAAAATGCCACGAATGCGACTGGACAAACTGCTCTCGCACCTGAACTGCGGCAGCCGTAAAGAGGTGCAGGCGATGATCCGTGCCGGCCGCGTCAGCGTGGACGGCGCGCCGGAGACCGACCCGGCGGCCAAGGTGGATCCGGATACGGCGTGTGTTGTGCTGGACGGGCAGGTGCAGGGCTACCGTGCGCAGCGGTATTATATGCTCAACAAGCCTGCGGGCGTGATCACTGCCAGCCGCGACGCACGGCATGATACCGTGCTCGGCCTGTTCCCGGAAGCGGAGCGGCGCGGGCTGTTTGCCGTTGGGCGGCTGGACAAGGATACCGAGGGGCTGCCGATCATCACGGACGACGGTGCGCTCAGCCATGCGCTGATGAGCCCCGCGCGCCATGTTTCCAAGGTGTACGAAGCGGTGGTCGAGGGCGTGCTGGCGCGCGACGCGGCGGAACAGTTCCAAAAGGGGCTGGTGCTGCGCGACGGGACGGTTTGCCTGCCTGCGCGGCTGGAAATCCTTGCGGAGGGCGCGCAGACGCAGGTGCGCGTCACGCTGCGTGAGGGCAAATACCATCAGGTCAAGCGCATGGTCGCGGCAGTCGGGGGCGCGGTCGTGCAGCTGCGGCGCGTGCAGCTTGGCGGGCTTGTGCTCGACCCGGAGCTGCCTGCGGGTGCATTCCGGGAGCTGACGGGGGATGAGCTGGCGCTGCTGCGGCAGCCCGGCGCAGACCTCGGCTAAAAATCGCCAAAATTTTTTGAAAATTTTTGTACAAAAATGTAGAAGAGTATGATATAATGTCTTAAAATGCACAGGGAAGAAGCTGCGTTCTTGTGGAGAATGATCAGGACACGCAGCAGGCAATTGGCTGCCGGCTGCGGAAAGCCGCGCAGTTTGTAAAGGTCGAAGAGACGGGAAAGGTGATGGAAATGGCTTCGAGATTGTTCCAGTCGATCGTTTTGCAGATGAAGGATACGGTAGACCGCACCATAGGTATTGTGGATGCAAGCGGTGCGGTCGTTGCGTGCACCGATCTGCCCCGCATTGGCGAAATGCGGGAGGAAGCGATTACCGAGCTTGGGTTTGCCGGTGAGATCGTCCGCTTTGGTGGGTATACCTATCATACGACGGGCGAGCGCGCTTCGCGGCTGGAATACGCCGTTTTTGTCCAGGGCGAGGACGAGCTGGCGCGCAGCATCTGTTCGCTGGTCGCAGTGGCGATCAACAACATCAAAACGCTGTACGATGAAAAGCACGATAAGGCGACCTTTGTCAAGAACATCATCCTGGACAATATCCTGCCCGGCGACATCTATATCAAGTCCCGCGAGCTGCATTTCGGCAACGATGTGCCGCGCGTGGTGTTCCTGATCCGCCAGCAGATGCCCGCGGATGTGGCCGCGATCGACGTGGTGACCGGCATGTTCCCGGACAAGCAGAAGGACTTTGTGCTGCATATCTCCGAGACCGATATTGTTGTGGTCAAGGAGGTCAAGGCGGGCAGCGAGGTCAAGGACCTGGCCAAAATTGCGGCCTCGATCGAAGAGACGCTGCAAAGCGAGCTGTCGGTCAAGTGCCTGATCGGCATCGGTTCGGTCTCTGCGCAGATGAAAGATATCGCCAAGTCCTTTAAGGAGGCGCAGACCGCGATCGAGGTCGGCGCGGTGTTTGACACGGAAAAGAATATCATCAGCTTCGAAAACCTCGGCATCGGCCGCCTGATCTACCAGCTGCCGATCACGCTGTGCGAGATGTTCCTGTCCGAGGTGTTCAAGAAGGGGTCGATCGATTCGCTCGACCAGGAGACGCTGTTCACGATCCAGAAGTTCTTTGAGAACAACCTGAACGTGTCCGAGACCTCGCGTAAGCTGTTCGTACATCGCAATACGCTGGTTTACCGTCTGGAAAAGATCAAAAAGCTGACCGGCCTCGACCTGCGTGAATTCGACCATGCGATCGTATTCAAGGTGGCGCTCATGGTGCGCAAATACCTTGCCAGCCGTGAGGAAGGCGTGCGCTGAGACACGGTCTGTTCACAAATTGTTCACGAAAAAAACCAAACTGTGCGGGAGTTTGACAGTTATTGTCGTCTTGCGCGCGGGCGGAATATCTGCTATAATAGGCAAAGGTGCATGAGATGCATGCACCTTTGCTTTTTTACTTTTGCAATTTACTATGGCACCGGGGAGGATTGCCTGTGATACGGATGAATGATGTCACCGTCGTGTATGACAACGGCACGCGCGCGGTGAACAAGGCCAGCCTGCGCGTTGACGAAGGCGAGTTCGTCTTTCTGGTCGGTGCGTCAGGCTCGGGCAAAACGACGATCATCAAGCTGCTGACCGCTGAGGTCCGTCCGACCGAAGGGCGCGTGCTGGTCAACAACTATAACATCGGCGAGATGAAAAAGCGCCAGATCCCATACCTGCGCCGCACGCTGGGCGTTGTGTATCAGGATTTCCGGCTGATCAAAACCAAAACCGTGTACGAGAATGTGGCGTTTGCCATGCGTACGATCGGCGCCAAGGGCAAGGCGATCAAGGAGCGCGTGCCCTATGTGCTCGATCTGGTCGGGCTGACCGAAAAGGCGCAGGAAAAGCCGATGAACCTTTCGGGCGGCGAGCAGCAGCGCGTGGCGATTGCGCGCGCACTGGTCAACAACCCGCGCCTGATCATCGCGGACGAGCCGACCGGCAACCTTGACCCCGCGCGCTCGCTCGAGCTGATGACACTGTTTGAGAAGATCAATGAGCTGGGCACCACCGTGCTGATCGTCACGCACGAAAAAGGGCTGGTGGACGAGTTTGAAAAACGCGTCGTGATGATCGACAAGGGCGAGGTCGTCAGCGACCAGACAGGTGGGTATTATCAGCTATGAGACGATTTGGTTACTATTGGAAGGAAGGCTTCCGCAATATTTTCAAGCACGGCTTCATGTCCATTGCGGCTGTGCTGATCATGGTCGCCTGCCTGATTTTGACAGGAACAGTTACGCTGATCGCGTATAATATTGACCTGAGCATCACGGAATTGCAGCAGTCGAATGAGATCGTGGTCTGGATCGATGAGGATTTGACCACGCGCGAGGCGCGGGCGCTCGGCTCGGAGTTCAACCGGATCGACAACATTGCGACCATCGAGTTTGTCGACCGCGACGAGGCGCTCGAGGATTACCGCCAGCAGCTCGGCGAGGACGCCGACATCCTGGAGGATTACGGTTCGGACAACAACCCGCTGCGCAACAGCTTCGTATTCACCATGAAGGACCCCTCGCAGGCGGAGGACACCATCGCACAGATCGAGGCGGTGGAAGGCACGGACGACGTGCGCGCGGACGAGGCGGTGATCTCCAAGCTGATGCAGATCCAGCGTGTGTTCAACATTGTAGCGCTTGCCATGGTTGTCGGCCTGGCGGTCATTTCGATCTTTATCATCTCCAATACCGTAAAGCTTGCCATGTTTGCGCGCCGCGAGGAGATCTCCATCCAGAAGATCGTCGGCGCAACCAACTGGTTTATCCGCTGGCCGTTCGTGATCGAGGGCATGGTCCTCGGCCTGCTGGCAGGCGGGCTGGCGTTCCTTGCGGAATGGGGCCTGTATACCGAGCTGTTCAACATTGTCAGCGGCGTGATCCCGTATTTCCAGCTGGTCGCGTTTGACAGTGTGCGCTGGCTGGTACTCGCGGTGTACTGCGGTGCAGGCGTGCTGTTTGGTATCGGCGGTTCTGTGACGAGTATCCGCAAGTTTATGAATGTTTGATTCATCGGCAGCAGATAAAGGAGCGAGACCCATTATGATGAAGAAGAAAACCGTGCGCCTGATTTCAGGCGTCATCGCGGCAGTGCTTGTGGTTGCGATGCTGGTGTCCATGTTTGCCTCGGGCATCGTCTTTGCAGCTGCGGCGGACGACGAGGATGCGGATTCCCTCCAGAGCAAGCTCGACTCGCTTGAGGAGGAGAAGGCTGCCGTACAGGAGCGGATCGCTGACCTGACGGCGCAGGCGAACGATGTGCAGGCGACGCGTGATGCGCTCCAGCAGGAGATCGACCTGACCAAGGAAGAAATTGCAACGGTTGAGGCCTATATTGAGCGCTTGCAGGAGCAGATCGACGTCAAGACCACCGAGCTGGAAGCGGCGGAAAAGGCGCTCGAAGAGAAGGAAGAGCTGTTCGCGCAGACCGTCCGCACGACCTATGAGCAGGGTGAGATCAGCTATCTGGAAGTCCTGCTGAACTCCTCGAGCTTTTCCGACCTGCTGACCCGTCTGGAGATCGTATCCGCCATTATGGAGGATAACCAGAAGGTAGTGGACGAGTACACGGCGGCCAAGGAGGATATCGAGCAGAAGCGCGATGACCTCCAGGATACGCAGGACGAGCAGAAGAACTATCAGGAGAACCTGAACTACAAGGTGGACGACCTTGCGGCGAGCGAAGCGCAGCAGGCGGCCCTGCAGGAGAGCCTGGAAGCCTATAAGGCGGAGAGCGAAGCGGAGTATGACCGCATCGAGAGCGAAATGCAGGATGTCAGCAACCAGATTGCCGAGCTGTCCCGCCAGGCGGCGGCAAACGGCTCGGTACCCATGGGCGACGGCACGCTGATCTGGCCGACCCCGAGCTGCACGACGACCAACTCGGCATACGGCTACCGCGTGCACCCGATCTACGGCACGGTCAAGTTCCACGCGGGCGAGGATATCCCGGCGGGCTACGGCGCCGAGATCCTGGCGGCGGCGTCCGGCACGGTCGTGACCGCGGGCTGGGTATCCGGCTACGGTAACTATACGGTTATCGACCACGGCGGCGGCCTGATGACGGCGTACGGCCACCAGAGCTCGTTTGCAGTCTCGGTCGGCGACGTTGTCACCCAGGGACAGGTCATCGGCTATGTCGGCTCGACCGGCAACTCGACCGGCCCGCACCTGCACTTTGAGGTGTATGTCAACGGCGCGACGGTTGACCCGAAGAGCTATTTCTAAGGCAGGGATACATAAAAGGGGAGGGCGCAAGACCCTCCCCTTTGTTTTGGAGGGATGGTATTGAACAGGCTGAGGGAAACACGGGTTACGCTTGCCACGGCGCTGGCGCTCTGCATCGCTGCGGCGGCGGCAGCGGCATGCGTATGTTTTGCTGCGCTGGGGTGGAGCACCCCGGCGGTGGAGCGCAAGCTGCGTGAGATCGACAGCATCGCCGTGTCGCAGTATGTCGGGGAGCTGGATGAGGAGGCCGTGGCGGATTATGCTGCGGTAGGCTATGTGGCCGGGCTGGGCGACCAGTGGTCGTCCTACATCCCGGCCGACCAGTATGAGCAGTACCGCATGAACAGCGAGGGGCAGGGCTGCGGCATCGGTGTGTCGGTCATCAGCACGGAGGACAGCATCCGCGTCAATCTGGTGTATGATGATTCGCCCGCGGCGCAGGCCGGCATTGAGAAGGGCGACTATATTGTGGGCGCGGCGGGCCTGACGGTCGAAGCGGACGGCGCGGATGCGGTGATCGACGCGATCCGCGGCGACGAGGGCACCGAGGTCACGGTGTCCGTGCGCAAGGACGGGATGGATGCAGTGCAGGAGCTGACCATGCAGCGCGCGGTCGTGACGCAGAAAATGGCGTGGGGGCAGATGCTGGACGGCAATGTGGGCTACATCCGCATCGAGAACTTCCATGTCGGCGCAGCGGAGCAGTTTAACCAGACGCTCGACGGGCTGATAGCGGACGGCGCGCAGTCGCTGGTCATCGACGTGCGGCACAACGGCGGCGGACGCGTCAAGGAGATGAGCGAGGCGCTCGACCCGCTGCTGCCCGAGGGCACGATCATGACCCTGCGCACCAGGGACGGGCACGAGACCGTATATTCCTCGGACGCGGAGCAGCTCGAACTGCCGATCGCGGTGCTGATCGACGACCAGAGCATTTCCGCGGCAGAATTTTTCGCCGCCGCCCTGCAGGAATATGACTGCGCGACGCTGGTCGGTACGCATACGACCGGCAAGGGCCGCGCGCAGCAGACGTTCGAGCTGTCTGACGGCTCGGCGGTCAACCTGTCGGTCGAGGAGTACTTCACCCCGAACGGCAACAGCCTTGCGGATGTCGGCATCGCGCCGGACATTGAGGTGACGCTTACCGAGGAGCAGCAGGCTGACTTTTATTTCCTCGCGCCGGAGGACGACCCGCAGTTGCAAAAAGCGGTCGAAACCGTGCGATAATCCGGCCGGCGGCTGGGGAAAATTCACTAAAAATAAAGATGTGCGCTTGACAGCGCGCGTATCCTTACCTATAATAAGGTGTACTGTACGGCTTTGACGCCGATCATCGAAGAATAAGAAGGGTTTGCAAACATGGCAAAAGAAATCAAGCTGACACAGGAAAGTCTGGACGCTTATAAGGAAGAACTGGAATATCTGAAAACCACCCGCGCGGATGAGGTAGCCGAGCAGCTGAAAGAAGCGCGCTCGTTCGGCGACCTGTCCGAGAACGCCGAGTATGACGAGGCGAAGAACGAGCAGGGCAAGCTGTACTCCCGCATCGCGGAGCTGGAGGAGATCATCAAGCTGGCGGTCGTCGTAACCGGCGACACCTATGCTGCGGATGAGGTTTCTCCCGGCTGCCGCTTTATCGTAAAGGATCTGGAGTTCGGCGACGAGGAGGAGTACCACTTCGTCGGCTCGCAGGAGGCTGACCCGATGGAGGGCAAGATCTCGGATGAGTCCCCGTTCGGCAAGGCGATGCTGGGCAAAAAGGTCGGCGCTGTCGTTGAGGTCGAAGCGCCGGTCGGCATTGTCAAGTATCAGATTATGGACATCCAGAAGTAAGCCGGGATGGAAGGCGGCGCGCCTTCCGCATCCGGCTGTAAACTATAATGATTTTAGAAAGATGGGGAAAACATGGCAGAACAGCATCAGGCGCAGGAACAGCACGAGCAGACCGCAGAGGAACTGCATGAGCTGAAGCGCATCCGCCGCGAGAAGCTGGCGGAGCTGCAGGCCGCGGGCGCGGACCCGTACCAGCAGGTGCGCTTTGAACGCGACCACCACACCAATGAGATCCACGAGCATTTCGAAGAGCTGGAAGGCAAAACCGTACGCCTTGCCGGCCGCATGATGTCCAAGCGCATTATGGGCAAAGCCTCCTTTTCCGACCTGTCCGACCGCTACGGCCGTCTGCAGCTGTATATCAAGCGCGACAACGTGGGCGACGAGGTCTACAAGGGCTACAAGAAATTCGACATCGGCGATATTATCGGCGTGGAGGGCGAGGTGTTCCGCACCCAGAAGGGTGAGATCTCGGTTGCGGTGCATGAGCTGACGCTGCTCTCCAAAAACCTCGCGCCGCTGCCCGAAAAGTGGCATGGCCTCAAGGACACCGATATGCGCTACCGCCAGCGCTATGTTGACCTGATCGTCAACCCCGAGGTGCGCGACACCTTTGAAAAGCGCTCGGCAATCGTGCGCGAGATCCGTAAGTTTATGGATGGCCGCGGCTTTATGGAGGTCGAGACCCCGTGCCTCAACACCATCCCGGGCGGCGCGGCGGCGCGCCCGTTCATCACGCACCACAATGCGCTCGACATCGATATGTACATGCGCATTGCGACCGAGCTGCACCTCAAGCGCCTGATCGTGGGCGGCTTTGAGCAGGTATATGAGATCGGCCGCATTTTCCGCAACGAGGGCATGGACACCAAGCACAACCCGGAGTTCACCACCATCGAGCTGTACCAGGCATACACCGATTACCATGGCATGATGGACATTACCGAGGATATGGTCGTACATGTATGCGAAACCGTGCTCGGCACCACCAAGGTGACCTATCAGGGCATGGATCTGGACTTCACCAAGGGCTGGAAGCGCATGACCATGGCGGAAGCGGTCAAGGAGTATTCCGGCCTGGACTTCATGGCAATGGACGGGAAGCAGGCGCTCGAGGCGGTCAAGGCCAAGGGCGTGGAGATCGAAAAGGGCAAGGAGAGCTGGGGCGACCTGCTCGCGCAGTGCTACGACGAGTTTGTCGAGGAGCACCTGATCCAGCCGACCTTTATCATGGATTACCCGGTCGAGGTTTCGCCGCTGGCCAAGCGTAAGGCATCCGACCCGCGCCTGACCGAGCGCTTTGAGTGCTTTGTCGCGGGCCGCGAGCTGTGCAACGCGTTTTCCGAGCTGAACGACCCGATCGACCAGCGCGAACGCTTTGAGCGCCAGGCAGCGCTGCGCGCGGCGGGCGACGACGAGGCCAACATGATGGACGACGATTTTGTAAACGCTTTGGAATACGGCATGCCCCCCACGGGCGGCATGGGCA
>DXIC01000190.1 GCA_019113065.1 Candidatus Agathobaculum stercoravium | reverse complement strand
ACCGGCGTGGGCAAGACCGAGCTGGTCAAGCAGCTCGCGCTCGACCTGTTCGACTCGCCGGACGCGCTCGTGCGGCTCGACATGTCGGAATATATGGAAAAGCACACGGTCTCCCGCCTGATCGGCTCGCCCCCGGGCTATGTGGGCTATGACGAGGCCGGCCAGCTGACCGAAAAGATCCGCCGCCGCCCGTACTCGGTCGTGCTGTTCGACGAGATCGAAAAGGCGCACCCGGATGTGCTCAACGCACTGCTGCAAATCCTGGACGACGGCCGCCTGACCGACGCGCAGGGCCGCGTGGTCAGCTTTGAGAACACGGTCATCGTCATGACCTCGAACGCAGGCTCCGCGACCGGCGGCACGCCCGCGGGCTTCGGACGCACGGTGTCCCAGCAGAGCAAGGAGCGCGCGATGAAGGCGCTCGAGGACATCATGCGCCCCGAGTTCTTAAACCGCATTGACGAGATCATTGCGTTCAACCAGCTTACCGAGGCGGACTTCCGCCGTATTGCCGGGATCATGCTGAACGAGCTCAAGGGCACGCTGTCCGACAAGGGCATCCGCCTGACCTGGGACGACAGCCTGCTCGACTGGCTGACGGAGAAGTCGTTCTCCATCAAGTTCGGCGCGCGCAACCTGCGCCGCCTGATCGAAAAGGAGATCGAAAACCCGCTCGCAACCGCGATCGTCACCGGCGACCGCCCGCTTTCCGGCGCATACCTGCGCGCGGCGGAGGGTAAAATGGTACTGGAGACGATCTGATCTTCCCAAAAATATAAAAGCCGGGCAGCACATGCCCGGCTTTCTTTACAGGTAACCGAAAGGAGCTTATACAATGAACCAGTTAGCGGATTTTATCCGTATCCTTTCCGGACGCTTCAACAATGCGCAGCAGCTTCGTGCACTGCAAGACCAAGGCGTCACGGATTTCCCCTATGCCGAACACGTCAACACCCCGTGCAACGATAAGATCACCGGCCTGCCGGCGGATTTCGCCGGCGTGTTCCTGGTGGAGGAAAGCTACTACACCATCGGCGGGCGCACCAATGCCTCGCCCCACCTGTTCCTGTTCACCGAGGAGGAGGACGGGACGGTTAAGCTGACCTCGTACGACCTGCCGGATGGATGCAGCAAAACGGATTTCACCTATCAAACCATGCCGCAGACCGACTATGCCGCGCTGCGGCCCTCGGCCAAGTTCACCCCCGCGGTCTACCGGCGGAACAACGGCGTCTGGGAGGGCGGCAGCGAAAGCATGTTTACGCCCGTCCTGAAGTTCACGCTTTTTGAGCGCTTTTCCGAGGATGTGCTCGAGGTATCCGAGTGCATGGAGATGAACGGCAGGCGAACCTTTGGCTATGACCAGCCGATCCTCTACCGCCGGGCGCAATGAAAAAGCCGCCCTGCCGGGCGGCGTTGAGGCTGCCGGTCGAAACCGCGCTTCCGATCGAATTTGCGACTCCGAACCGCGCCCTGCGGGCACGATCCGGAGTCGTCCGGTATAGCCCGCAGATCCCTATCCCTATTCCGCCGCCGTGCGGCGGTTCAATGAGAGCAATTGCGGCAAGCCGCACGGCGGCTGCCCATTTTATACAACAGGCAAGGAGGCTTTTCCCTATGAACAACGTTTTGATCTGTCTCGAGCAGCCTGGCGACTACCGCACCGTGGAAGCGCTCACCCGCGATGCATTCTGGGATGTGTACAAGCCCGGCTGTGATGAACACCTGGTCGCGCACCGCCTGCGCACACACCCGGACTTTGTCCCGGAGCTGGATTTTGTCGCCCTGGACGGCGACGAGATCGTCGGCAACATCATGTACAGCCGCGCGGCCATCGTCCAGCCGGACGGCACGCGGTTCCCGATCGTCATTTTCGGGCCGCTGTCCGTGCATCCGGATTGCCAGCGCCGGGGCGTCGGTTCGGCGCTCGTGCGCCATTCGCTGGAAAAAGCAAAGGAAATGGGCTTTGCGGGCGCGGCGCTGACCGGCAGCCCGGACTATTACCCCCGCTTCGGTTTCCGGCCCGGCCGGGACTTCGGCATCACGGACGCGGAAGGCAACAGCCCGGACTATCTGATGGCCCTGCCGCTTGCGGCGGACACCCTGCCCGCAGGCGTGCTCACCGAGAGCGAGGTGTTCTTCTCCATCACGCCCGAGGACGTGGAGGCATTTGACGCATCCTTCCCGCCGCGCGAAAAGCATCGCCTGCCCGGCCAGCTGTTCGGATAAACCGTCCCAAAAAAAATCTTCCCCATCGGGAGCATTCCCCCTCCCCCGCGCATCCTTATAGTGTCCGGACAATGAGACGAGGTGACACGATGGAAATGATACTGACGGATATGCAGGAGGATGCGCGCGAGCGGTTTGCCGCCGCGGTCACAGCGCACCGGCACGCCATGTACCGCGCGGCGCGCGTGCTGCTGGACAGCGACGCGGACGCCGAGGACGCGGTCAGCGAAGCGACCTTACGCGCGTGGCAGGCCTTCGGCCGCCTGCGCGACGAGAAATCGCTCAAGGGCTGGCTAATCAGGATCACGGTCAACTGCGCATACGAACACCACCGCAGGGGCGCGCGCCTGACCTATACGGACGATCTCGAGCCGCTCGCGGGCGGCGCGGAGGACAAACACGATTTCGGCCTGTGGGACGCGGTCTGCCGCCTGCCCGAGGACTACCGCGTCGCGACCGTGCTGTACTACTACGAGGACATGACGACCGCCGAGATCGCAAAGACGCTCGGCGTGCGCGAGGGCACGGTGCGCAGCCGCCTTGCCCGGGCGCGCAGCCGCCTGCGCACGCTTTTGGAGGAGGAATGAGAGATGACGTTTGACGAAAAGCTGAAAGCGCGCGCTGCCCGTGAGGGAAGCCCGCTCCCCGAGGGCTTTGACCAGCGCATGGAGGCGCTGCTGGACACCCTGCCCGCCGAGACGCAGCCCGCGAAAAAGCGCCGCGTGCCGCGTCTGGCCGTGTGCATCGGCGTGGCCGCAGCGATGGTGGTCGGCGCGGCGGCTGCCGCGCCCGCCGTGCTGGAGATGGCGCGGAACTCGATCGACTATTTTGAGCAGAACAGTGGCTCGGAGTATGCAAATTATCAAGGTAAATACGAAAAATATAACGCAGCGGTCGGCATAAGCGACACGAACGGCGGCCAGACGCTGACCATTGACAATATCGCGGTGGACGACAGCTATCTGATAATCTTCTCCACGCTGAAAAGCGAGACTCCGATCGAACTGCAGGACGGCGAATATGCGACGCTCTCCACCCGTATTAAGTGGACTGCGCCCAATTTCTTCGCCGAGATCAACGGCGAATTGCTTGACATGTCCGGTCCGGTCGAAACGGAAGCCCGTCTTGTAGACGAGTGTACACTGACCTCGGTGCAGCGTATTGCACTCAAGAAACTGCTGCCCGACCAGTTCGATCTGCTGCTGTTTGACGGCGGCACGAGCGATATCAGTCAGTCGAATTTCCAGTTTGAAATGTCGGTGGACAAGAGTGCTGTCGCGGTTGAGACACTGACTGTCGAGCCGAAGCAGGATTTCACCGTTCACTTCACTGGCGTAAACGATATCGGCGACTCGTATACTGTCAACAGCAAGCCGCGTATTGAACGCGTATCCATTTCCCCGTTCGGCTCCACGATCACACTCAGCGAGTGGGCCGAAAATCCCCTGACCAACTTTGTTCTGCGCGATGACCAAGGTAATTTCCTTCCCGTACTGAATATCGGCAGTGTCGGCGGCAGTATGATCAGCCGGGCGACCAATACATTCGAGTTCCTCGGTGCGGATCTGGATACGAAGTCGGTCACACTGATCCCCTATCTCGACGAGGGACGCTCGCATGAGGTGGCCGGTTCGCTGGACAGCCTGCCGCTGACTGACGATTCCGAGAACGGCTTCACGCTCAAAAGCCTTGAAATCGGCGAAAAGCAGGCTACCGCGACATTCTCTTTCCGCGGTGCGATGAATTACTGCAACGCGCAGTTCTCTCTGCTGCTGGCGGACGGCACGCCGCTCGACCATCTGGCTGACTGCTACATGGATTTTTCCTATGACCGGGAAAACGCCCTGTGCATCACCACGATCGAGTATCCCGACGCGACGCCGGAGCAGATCAGCCAGATCACGGATGTATCCTTCTGGCAGCCAAACGAGCTGACCCTGCTCGAAGATCAGTCCGTCACGATCGTCCTGCAATAACCCCGAGCATACGAAAAGCCGCCCGGTTGGGCGGCTTTTCCGCGTCTATCCTTCCTTTTGTGCGGCGGGAGCGGCCTATCCGAACCGGAACCAGAAACGCGGGCCTTCGTCCGTATTCTCCGCGCCGTAGGCGAAGCCGTGCAGGTCGAACACGGTTTTCGCAATCGACAGCCCCAGCCCGTTCCCCTCGGCGGCGCGTGACGCATCCGCCTGATAGTACGCTTCCCACAGGCGGGGCAGCGCATCCGCCGGGATGGGCGCACCCGTGTTGACGACCGCGCACACGCCGTTTTCCATGCGGACAAAGATACTGCCGCCCGGCGCGGTGTGCTGTACTGCGTTTTCAAGGATCGCGTCCAGCGCGCGGGCGAGCAGGGCGCGGTCGGCGTCGACTTCATCCGTGCCGCTTACCGTAACCTCAGTGTGCAGGTTGGTATCCGGCGGGATGGCCGCGTCCAGCCGCTCCTGCGCAAGCGTGGAGAGCGTAAACTGCTCGCGTCGGAGCGCCTTCGCGCCCGCCTCCAGCCGGGACAGCTCGAGCATCTGCCGCACACTGCCGTCCATGCGCGCCGCCTGCTGCCGGATGACCTCGAGATAGTGTGCGCGCTTGTCCTGCGCCATGTCGTTTGACAGCAGCTCGGCGGTCGCGGACAGCACGGAGAGCGGCGTTTTCAGCTCGTGCGCAAGCGCGGCGGTGGTATCGCGGCGCGCCTGCTCGACGCGCTCCTGTTTGCGCCACACGCGCAGCAGGGCGAAGGCGAGGATGGCGGAAAACAGCACTGCGAGCGCGAAGCTGAAGCCGTAAACCGGTTTCAGGATGGGCAGGCACTCTTTGATCGGGTATCCTTCCGATGCATACTGCGCGACAAGATAGCCTTCCGGCGCCGCCGCGGTCTGCACTACCCTGTGCCGGTACATGGTGACCAGCCACGGTTTGACGCTCTCCTGATAGCCGCCCGTGCCCTGCTGCGGCGTGGTGACCCACTCGTGCAGCGCCAGACGGCGTGGGTTGGATAAGCTGTCCAGCTGTTCGGCAAACGAAGTATCCATGTTACCCGGCATGACCGCCTGGTTCACCTGGAAGGTTTGCAGCTCAACACCTGCAAACTGCTGCGCATCATAGTCGCATTCGACGGTCTTGTTTTCGGGCTGCACATCCTTGCGCGTACCGTCCTCATTGTAACCCCGATATTCCACCCGGATGGTCTTGGGATAGATTTTGTTGTCCACCAGCCAGCCGTCAACCGTGACGCTGCCGAAGATATTGGCTTCCCACAGGTCATCGTTGTTCCACTGCATGATGGCTTCATACACCCGTTTGGGCTGCCCGGCCATCACCACTTCATAAGTCGGTACTTCTTCGCCCGCGTCAATGCGTTCCTGCCAGTCCTCCTCAATCGCCCGCAGCCAGCCGGTATCGTCCTGCAATATTTCATTGTCCGCCGACAGCACTGCGGTTTCCGTAATAGTCGAGCCGACGTAATAATCCAGATATTTATCGTTTGCGAACGGATGATCCATAGATCCTTCCAGGTCGCCGCTCAACTGACCTACCTCATACCATTGCAGCTGTCCTTGCAGCCAGTCGTTATAAAAATACTTGAGGTTTTCCATCATGACCGTACGCATCTCCTGCGCGGTCTGCCAGCCCAGCAGCAGGGTAAATCCCGCCATGACCGCCAGCCAGAACGCAAGGAATCCCGCGCCCACGCGCCAGAAAAAGTTCCAGTAATTCCTACGTTTGGTTTTCATCTCCATCCACCTCCAGTTTGTAGCCCTGCTTGACCACGGTCCTGATGCAGCCCGCATGCTCCCCCAGCGCGCGCCGCAGCTTTTTGATATGGCTGTCGATCACGCGGTCGGTGCCGTCATAGTCCCAACCCCACGCGAGGTTTAACAGCTCGTCACGCGTCAGCACGCGGTTTTTGCGCTCCATCAGCGCCCGCAGCAGGGCAAATTCCTTGGGCGGCAGCGCGACCGGCTGCCCGCCCGCCGTCACCGTGCCACGCGCAGGGTCGAGCACGAGCGCCCCCGCCGTCAGCACGTCGTTTTGCGTCAGCCCCTTGGCTCGGCGGATCAGCGCCTGCGCTTTGGCATACAATACGGCCAGGGAAAACGGCTTGACCACATAATCGTCCGCGCCCAGGCCGTAGCCGTGCAGCTTGTCCTGTTCGTCCTCCCGGGCGGTCACAAACAGGATAGGCACGTCGCCCCGCTCCCGCGCCGCGCGGCACAGCGCAAAGCCGTCCGCGCCCGGCAGCATGATGTCGAGCAGCAGCAGGTCAAAAGCGCGCGCTTCGATCATCGCAAGCGCCGTGTCGCCGTCCGCCGCAGTCTCGACCGTAACCGTGCCGCCGCTCTTTTCCGCAAAATAGTCCGCGACCACCTCGCGCATGTCGCGCTCGTCCTCGGCCAGCAAAACCGTATAGCCCATCACAATCCCCTCCCTTTGTGCTTCCAGTATAGCATAGCCGTCTGCCCTTTTTATGACGCGCTTTCGTCCCACTGAAAAAAATTTAAAAAGATTTGACAGAAAATCAAAAAACATGTTGACAAAACACCTGTCCCGCGTTATACTATTTAAGCGTCAGAAAAACCCGCGGGTGTAGTTCAATGGTAGAATGTCAGCCTTCCAAGCTGAACACG
>DXIC01000189.1 GCA_019113065.1 Candidatus Agathobaculum stercoravium | reverse complement strand
TTGCACCGCTTTTGGCGGTTACACAAAATTTGGGATTGCCCCGAGGGCCGGCGCCATAACGGCATCCTCCCATCCGTTCCTGTCCGGCGCTTTGGCCGGGCAGGGGGACAGCCGCTTTGCAGCGGCGTCCTGCCAACTGCAAAGCGGCTGCTGCGGCAATACCGCACAGGGGTTGCGCCCGCCGGCACGGGATGGCGCTCCCCTACAACACAATCGCGTTTACCGCTTCGATCAGGTCAACAACCATGTCCCGGGGCACCAGGGACGTCGGCGTGCCGTCCAGCACGGCAAGGCATTGTTCGCCGTCATACCGGTACAAATCGATTTGCACGGTCGGGTGCGCCTCGTTGTCCAGATGCACCGTTATGCTGATCTCCTGCTTCTGCGACGGCTCCTCGTCCGTAAAGCTGGCCGCGCCCATGTCTTCCAGCGCAGACTGCAAATCCGCGATGTCCAGCTCCTCTTCGCCGTAATAGAAGGTTTTGTCCTCGCCGCTGCCTTCGGCTGTGATGGTATAGCTTTCGCCTTCCAGAGTGATATCCAGTCCGGTTACGTCTGCAAAATCCGCCGTCAGCACTTCGTAATGCCGCAGGTCGTCATATCCCGCCGCCATCAGTGCTTCGTAGCTGTCCCCGGTAATCTGGTAGACGATCTGCGATTCCCCTACCCGGGCATAGGCGGTGATCTCCTCTTCGGTTTCGTCCTCTTCGCCGTCCTCTGCCTCCGCCGCTGCCTGCTCGTCCGGGTCGCGGCTGATATGGAGGGTAAATTCTGCGGTTTGTTCGCTGTCTTCGGGCACATATGTCACCGTTACGCTCAGCTCGGGTGCGTCCAGCCCATACTCTGCCAGTTCCTCCTCCGTTACGTTGTAGGTGACGTAATCGGTCAGTGACAGGCCGGAGATGCTGTCGAGGTAGCCCTCCACACGGCTGGTATCCAGCGGCAGCATAGCATCCTCCTGCTGGATAAAATACACATCGTCGCTGCAATAGGTGTAGCTGCTGTCCTCCGTGTATTCCTGGTACGCGATCTGACAGGTTTGGTCTCCGTCAAAGCGGATGGCTTCCACTGTGCCGAAGTCAGGCGCCTCATCGTTATCGATCATATCGCGCAGCGCCGCGTCGAAATAATCCAGCGGGTCGGCAGTTGCCAGATAGACATTGCCGTCCCCAATGGAGACATAGCGCTGGGAATCCATTGTGCTGAAGTCGCCGAGCTGGATTTCATAATCCGTGTCGCCGGTGGAAATGCCTATCGTGCAGACCGGGTCATCCAGCCCATACTGGCTGTAATCCGTGACATCCTCGATGATGAACGCCGCGCTGAACGCTTCAAATACGCCCAGCAGCTCGTCGATCCTTTCTTCGTCAACCGGGAAGGCTTCATCCGTGTCGTAAACCCATGTACCATCCTTGTGGAATGCAAGCGTTTCCGCATCATATTCCCAGGAAAGCGTCTGCACCGCAGCAGGATCTATCTCCAGTACGACCTCGCCGCTGGCCTCGATTTCCTCCTGCTTTTCTTCATACTGCGTGACGGCAAATGTCACGATGCCGACTGCCGCCAGTACGCCGAGCAGGATATGGAGCCGCTTAGACCGCTTCATTGTGCTTCCTCCTTCTCCTTACAATGACATAGATCCCGCCTCCCAGATATGCAAGTGGGAACACGCCGATCATCAGGGTTTTGAGCAGCGCAGCGGTGGAATCGCTGATCGAAAGATAGTTATAGTTGAGCGATTTGCTGCGGATCGCCATCGCCTCGCTCTCCCCGATCAGCGAAGCCAGTGCGTTCATCGCCAGATCCGCATTCGAGCCGGAGGACAGCGCATTGTACATATCATCCAGGAACGCGGCGGAGGAGAACCAGACGATCTGCCCTTCATTGCCGCAGTCGACCGACAGTGCGACCGCAAAGGGGCCGTCCGTATCCCCTTCCTCCTTCTCGTAGGTATCCAGGTCGTATCCGGCCGCCTTGCTGAACGAGGCGTCCGAGGTGGTCAGCAGCTCGGTGACCGAAACGCCGTCGCTCTCCGGCCCGACGAACATCGCCTGCGAGATCGGCATATTGGGGTAATAGTTCTCCTCGATCAGGGAATCCGTGATATCGCTGCTCTGCATATCCGGCAGCAGGATATAGGGCTGGACGGTATAGTGTTCGCGGTCGCCCTCGACCACAATGCCGTCATAGGTTTCCACGCCGTATTCCGCCAGCAGGCTGTACAGGTTTTCCAGCACGCCGTCCTCGGTCGGTCCCGCCATGACCAGCAGGCGGCCGCCGTTTTTCGTATATTCCGCCAGCATATCCGCCTCCTCCTGGGAAATATCGGAGGATGGTTCATAGATCATCACGCAGTCCGCCTCCTCGGGGATCTCGTCCACCGTCAGCAGGGACAGGGTATTGATCTCGATGTTCTCCTTTTCGATCTGGTCGCTGAACGTGGCGGGCAGTTCCTGTTCCCCGTGCCCCTCGACCACATACAGCTGGGGCAGGTCCTCGGTGGTCACATAGTCGATGGCCGAGGTGATGGCGCCCTCGCCGTCAAACGAGGTGCTGTAAGAATAGGAGTACAGGTCGGCCTCCTGGATATAGATGTCGTCATACCCGATGTACCGGCTGCGGTCCCCGCACTCCACGACCAGGCTGTTGTTCTGGACGGTTTCGCTGGTATACTGCTCGGCAAAGGTCGGGTAGACGTCCGGGTTGCGTTTGACCACGCTGATGTGGCCGGACAGGCTTTCATATTTGTTCAGCAGGGTTTCGATCACATCGTCCTCTTCGCCGGACTGCACGATCCAGTAAATCGTCACGTCCTCCTCCAGCGCGTTCACGACCACTTTGGTATTGCTGGTGATCGAATAGAGCTTGGAGGCGCTGATGTCATAGCGTGTCAGGGAGGCCGGCAGCGCGGAAGCCAGTATATTCACCAGGATCAGGATGGCCAGGACGATTGCGGTCACCATCAGGGAATAGGAGCCGCCCTGGAATGCGAGCCGGTTTTTCTCTGCCGGTTTGATTTGCGGAAGGAAGGCTGGACGCTTCATCAGTTATACCTCCTTTTTTCCATCGACTGCACGGACAGGAACAGGAAAAATGCAGCCACCGATAGATAATACACGACAGCAGACAGGTCAAATACGCCGCTGACAAAGGTATTGAGCCGCTCAAACATCGACAGCCCGCGCATGATATCCGGCAGAAGCCCCTCAAAACTGGCCGCATCCACGAATGCGATCACACAGATCACGGCTGTCAGCACCAGGCATACGCCGTAAGCGAGCAGTTCGTTGCGGGTCAGGTACCGGATCACGGCTCCGAGCGCAAAAACAAGCACCGCCAGCGCGATGACCGTGCCGATTGCGGTAGAGGATACATATTCGGACAGGCTGACGCTGTAATAATTGAACAGGATGGCCGCGATGCTGATGCCCGCCGCAAGGCCCTGGTTATCCGTCAGGGAGGAGATGAATACGCCGATGGCAAGCAGCGCCGCCCCCATCAGGAACACCGCAAACAGCGAGCCATAGGAGGTGGGCAGATATACATCCCCGAACTGGGCGAAGATGAGGGGATAGGCCGAGATCACCGCCAGCGGGATCAGGAACACCACCAGGAGCGCTGCAAACTTCCCAAGGATCACCTGCGTTGTGGTGAGCGGCAGGGAATACAGCAGCTGGTCGGTCTTTTGCCGGCGTTCCTCTGCAAGCACGCGCATGGTCAGGATCGGCACGATCACCACAAAGACAATGCTGCCGAAGCTGAGCACATACTCAAAATTGCTGACCGCTGCCTGCAGGTTGTAAAGCATGGCGCCGAAGCCGACGATTGCCAGCAGGAATGCGCCGAATACATAAGCGGTAAAAGAGTGGAAATAGCTTCTCAGTTCGTGCTTGAATACGGCTGTCATACCTGTTCCCCCTCGCTTTCCGTGTGCGCTTCATCTGCTTGCGCCGCCGGGACGCTGTTTTCCGTCAATTCGATGAAGATATCCTCGAGGCTCGCTTTTTGCAGTTTCAGTTCGAGCAGTGCCTGCCCTCTGTCCGCGAATGCAAAAAACAGCCTGCGGGAGACCGCATAGATGTCGCTGCTGCCGGTTTTGACCTCTGCGGTCACGAGCCCGTGCTCCGGCTCGCGGATCACGGCATCGGCGATGTGCTCCACGCCGGACAGGATCTCACGCACCAGCCCGGCGGGCGCATCGGTCGTGAACACGATCCCGCTGTCCGCCAGCAGGCGCCTTTCCAGATTGTCCGGCTTGTCAAACGCAATCAGCTTGCCGTGGGCAATGATCAGGATCCTGTCGCAGATCGCCTGCACCTCCGAAAGGATATGCGAACTGAAAATGACGGTGTGTTCCTGCCCCAGCTGCCGGATCAGGTCGCGGATCTCAATGATCTGGAGCGGGTCCAGGCCGACGGTCGGTTCATCCAGGATAATGACCCTGAGATTGCCCAGCAGCGCCTGCGCAATGCCGACGCGCTGCCGGTAGCCCTTGGACAGCGATGCGATCCGCTGGCGGCACACATCCTGGATCTTCACCTGCTCGACCACCTGCCGGATCTGCCGGGAGAGTTCCTCCTTTTTCAGCCCCTTTGCCTCGCCGACAAAGCGCAGATATTCTTCCGGCGTCTCATTCATATAGAGCGGCGGCTGCTCGGGCAGGTAGCCGATCAGCCGTTTCGCCTGTATCGCATCCGTAAAGATGTCGAACCCGCCTATTTCCACGCTGCCCGCGGTCGCGGAAAGGCAGCCGGTCATGATATTCATTGTCGTTGTTTTCCCCGCGCCGTTCGGGCCGAGGAACCCATATACATGGCCCTCGTCAATGGTGAAAGAGAGGTCGTCAACCGCCAAAAAGTCACCATAATATTTGGTCAAATGCTTTACAGATATCATAGGCTTCCTCCTTGCCCATTGTGTTTGCCGGGGCGGCGCATGCCCGCCTGCCCTTGGCCCAGTATACGCCGCCGCGCTAAACTGGCACTAAAGAAACCGGTACGGCCTGCAAAAAATATGGGCGGCGCACCCCCGCTGGAAGCGCGGCGCACCGCCCGTTGCAATGCAACTGTATTATTTTAACTCGACCCGGAAGCCGATCGTCTGCTCTTTTTTATAGGCGTGGATGCTCCGATGGTATTTGGCCACAATGGACTGCGCAATGGAGAGCCCCACGCCAAAGCTGCCGGAGAACGTCCGGGCTTTATCCGCGCGGTAAAACCGGTCGAACAGCTTATCCAGCTCGAGGGCGTCTACATCTGCATAAGTATTTTCCACAATGAGCACCGGATGGTGCTTCCGGTAAAACCGCAGCCGGATGCTCCCGCCCGGATCGCAGTATTTTACGGCATTATCCAGCAAAATGGCAGCCAGCCTGCGGACCAGCGCCTCGTCGCCGTGGTATGACAGGCCGGGTTCGATTTCGGATAAGAGCGTTTTGCCGCGCTCCGCCGCCAAAGGCTGGAATTCCGACACGGTATCTGAAACCGCGCCGCTGATGTCAAAATCCGCAGGGGCAGGCGGGGCGTCGCCCTCGTCCATCCTGGACAGCTCCACCATTTTGTTGATCAGCAGCCCCATGCGTTCCCCTTCGCTGCGGATATCTTCCAGCCATTCGTTTTTCCCAATCTCGGATTCCACAATATCCAGATTGGAAAGGATGAGCGTAAGCGGGGTTTTCAGCTCGTGGTTGGCGTCCGTGATGAATTGCTTTTGCTTTTCATAGCTGTCCGCTACCGGGCGGACGGCGCGCTTGGAGATGAGGATGGTGAGGAGCAGGATCAACGCCGCGCTGCCAAACAGGACGAAAAATGCCGTGCAGAGCTGCCGGAACGTCATATTCCGGTGCATATTGCCGTTGACAAAAACAAGCATCGTGCCGTCGTCCGTGTTTACCGCCTTGTACCGGTAATCCGACACCCAGCCCCTGCTTTTCCCCTCTGCGGCGGCGTCTTTTGCATATTCTTCCACATCCGCTTTGGAAATCGCCGCGATTGCGTCCATATTCACCCGGGAAACCTGCTGCGCCTGATCCAGCCATACGGTGAAAAAGCGGGTGCTGAAGCGGGTTTCTTCGGTTATCACATCCGAATAAACAAGCCAATCCGACAGCGCAGACCGGTCGGATGGGTTGAATGCGGGAAATTCCCCGTTATTGGAAGCGACTGTATCGGTCAGTGTATCCAGAATGCGGTTTGTCTGTACGATATTGGACACGGAAAGAAAGAGGAAAATGCCGGTAAAGACGATCATGATCGAAAGCGCACTGACGATGATGAACTTTTTCCGCAGGCTGACGATCATGGCCTGACCTCCAGGACATAGCCGGCATTGCGGACAAACCGTATTTCCATCGGTGCGCCAAGCGCGGCAATTTTTTTCCTGATGTTGGAGATATGCACCCACACAACGCTGGTATCGACGTTGGTGTCCCACCCCCAGAGGTGCGTGATAAACCGCTCTGTCGGGATGATCGTGCCCGGCGCCTGCATCAGCATTTCCAGTATCTGAAACTCCTTGCCGCTCAGCGCCTGCGTCCTGTCCCGGCAGAGCAGCTGGTAGGTGGAGCGGTTCAATGTCACCTGTCCCAGGGACAGCAGGTCGGGCAGATAGGTGTCTTTGCGCCGCAGCATGGCCCGGACCCGCGCCAGCAATTCCGCGGTGGAAAACGGTTTGGGCAGGTAATCGTCTGCGCCGCTGTCCAGCCCTTCCACCCGCTGGGATACCTCGGTCCGCGCGGTCAGGAAAAGCACCGGTGTTGTGATGCCCTCGCCGCGCAGCGTTTGCAGCACCCGGAGGCCGTCCATTCCCGGCATCATAATATCCATGATCAATCCGTCATACTCCATCGTCCGCCCATATGCCAGCGCGGCCTCCCCATTGGATACCCCGTCTACGCTGAACTTGTTGCTTTCAAATATGTGGATGAGCGTCTTGAGCAGCTTGGGGTCATCCTCTGCGATCAGAAGTTTCATATATCCGGCCTCCCCTTCCTTTGCACTGCAGCGCATGGCATTCCGTACCGCATCGCTGTGGCTGATCAGATGGATTCGCTCAACATGAAATCAGCATAGCATACGAGCCTAAAGGCAGCCTAAAATACGGCTGTTTAACACTTGCAGATAATACGCCCATTTTATCAGACCAGATTGAAGATTTATGGGCAAAAACGTGAACATATGATGACCGCATGCCCATGGCCGCCTGTACTGCATGGGGCGCGGCCCCGGGCGTCTGCCTTACGCTCATTGCATCTGTTGATGAATTTTGCTATGATATGAGAAGCAGTTATCGGCAATAAAACAGGGTGATAGAACATGAAAGTTACGATAAGAAAAATCGCTGCGCTTGCAGGCGTGTCGCGCGGCACGGTAGATAAGGTGATCCACGGCCGACCGGGGGTCAGCGATGCAGTGCGCGCAAAGGTGCGTGCCATTATCGAAGAACAGGGGTACCGGCCGCCGGCCCATCACAGGGCGCCGGAGGAAAAACCCTGTTCGCTCAGTATTGCCGTCATCATCCCGCGCCTGACAAACCCATTCTTTCAGGCTGTCCGTTCCGGCATGGCGGATGCGCTGGCGCAGTATCAGCAATGCGAGCTGAATGTGGAATATTACTATTGCGACGGTACGAATATCAATGAACTGCTTTCCATCCTCGCCTATATCGAGCGCCGGGGCGTCGATGGGATCCTGATGCGCGGCAGCCAGAGCAGGCGGTTATGCGACCGGATCAATCTGTTTGCGGATCAGGATATCCCAGTGGTATTGATCGATTCCGATATCCCCGGCTGCAAAAGGCTCTGCATGGTCGGGGAGGACAGCAACACCTCCGGCCGGGTGGCTGCCTCGCTGCTGGCAAAAAGCATCGGCGGGGAGGGGGAGGTCGCGATTATCGGCGGGCTGCCGGATATCGCAGTACACCGCACCCGGCTGCAAGGTTTCGAGCAGGTCATGCGCGAGCGGTTCCCCAGGATCCGTATTGTAGAAACAATCTATTCCTTTGACCAAAGCGTTATCGCATATGAAAAAACGGACATGCTGCTGCAACAGTATCCCAACCTGCGCGGCATTTTCAGCGTTGTCGGCTGCACCGGCGATATCGGGCAGGCGATTATCGACCGGAAAGCACAGAATGTCAAAATCATCAGCTATAATTTTACACCGGACATTGTCGCGCTGATCAAAAAGCGGATCGTCGATTTTACCATCGGCCTCTCCCCTTACCGGCAGGGCTCCAGCGCCATGCACGCCCTGCTGCGTTTCCTGCTGTACCGCGAGCAGCCCAGCTCGGCCTTCCTGGAAATGCCGCTGCTGATTGGGATTGATGAAAACATCGATATGCTCAGCCATAACCAGTATCTGTAAGGCGCTGTTGTCCTGTCCGCGGCAGTATCCGGAGGGACGTGCCTTTTACGTGCCTTTTGCGCATATTCGGGAATTTTACATAATTTTTCGATTGGCCGCAACGTGCTTTTCAAAAGGCACGTTGCGGCCGCATTGTTTTAAAACGGAATCAGCACCACTTTCCCGGCAAAAGTTACTTAATTGATATCTGAAAATCGATATATCTTACAAAAAATCGAATTATTATTTTTGCGAATGGAAAAAGCGCCGGCCGGGAGTCTATAATGAGGGCATCAAAGGGATCCCCATTTTAACAGAAAAAGGCACGCAAGAGCACGTGCCTTGCAAAAGAGTGAGGTATGAGTATGAAAAAGAGAATTTTAGCGATGCTGATGGCAAGCGCAATGGCCGTATCCATGGCGGCATGCAGTTCCAACACGCAGCAGGGTACAGAACCTGCCGATCAGGCGGAAAGCACGGGCAATGCAGGCGATGTTTCGATATCGGTTATTTTAAAGGCACAGAATTCGGAATACTGGAACGCGGTTACGGCCGGTGCGGAGCAGGCGGCGGCAGACCTGGGCTGCAAGGTGAGCGTACAGGGCCCGTCCAGCGAAAGCGCATATGACGAGCAGATCAACATGATCGAAACCGTCCTCAACAGCAATGAATACGATGCAATGGTATTGGCGCCGTTGCAGCCGGACTCTGCGAAAACAGCAGTCAGCAATGCGTCGATCCCGGTGCTTGCAGTAGATACCACCTTCCCGGCGGACAATCTGGTCAGCTACATCGGTGTTTCCAACGAGGATGCAGCCAAGGCAGGCGGCGAATATATCGCAGAGCAGCTGGGTGGCTCGGGCAATGTTGTCATCCTGGCGGGCGTACAGGCCGATACCACCTCTGAGGATCGTATCAAGGGCTGGACGGAAGGCCTGGAGGCCGGCGGCTGCACCGTGCTGGATATGCAGTATACCAACGCGGTTGCGGATCAGGCCGTCAGCGCGATGGAAGGCCTGATGCAGCAGTACCCCGACCAGATCGATGCGGTTGTCTGCCATTCGGATGACGTCGCAATGGGCGCTGCCAATGCGGTGCAGGGCACGGATATCCTGGTGTGCGGTTTCGGCGGCATCTCCGGTGCAGAGCCGGTAAAGGATGGCACGCTGACCGCCACCGTTGACATTGGCCCCTACGAAATGGGATATAACTGCGTAGCCCGTGCACTCGATGCGGCACAGGGCAAGGAGATCGATACGTTCTATCCGACCGAGCCGCAGATCATCGATGCTTCCAACGTAGATGCATTCCTGGAAGAACTGGCATCCTGGTCGAACTGAACCGCCTGAAAGGGCACAAGCGCACGGAAAGGAAGAACATTGCATGAAGAAAATCAAAATCGGGCTGATCGGCGCGGGGTTCATGGGACGGACCCACGCGACCGCCTACAAGTCGGTCACCAATGTATTTGGCGATGAGTATGTGCCCGAACTGGTCGCAGTGGCGGACGTAAACGCCGAAAACGCAAAGGCGCTGGCAGAGAAATACGGATTCCAGCGCTGGACGGCCGATTGGCACGAGGTGGTCAGCGACCAGGAGATCGACATGGTCGATATCACCACGCCCAACGCCTCCCACTGCCCGATCGCCGTGGAGGCGGCAAAGCATGGCAAGGATGTATACTGCGAAAAGCCCCTCTCCATGACCGCGCAGGAAGCGGTTGACGCGACAAAAGCAGTGGAGGAAGCGGGCGTCATCACCTCGGTGGGCTTCAATTATGTCCGCAACCCCATCCAGCAGTATGTCAAGGAGCTGATCGCTTCGGGCGAGCTGGGCGAGGTCGTGAATTTCCGCGGCATGTACGACCAGGACTACTATAACGACCCGGAGCAGAAGCACGAATGGCGTATGTTCAAATCCGCTTCGGCATCGGGCGCGCTGGGCGACCTGGCCAGCCACACGCTGTCGCTGTCCCAGTTTTTGATAGGCGATATCGCAGAAGTATGCGGCATGACCAAAATCATCGTGCCTGAGCGGCCGGACCCGAAGGACCCCACCAGAATGCTGCCCGTTGAAAACGATGATGTGGTGCAGTTCATGTTCAACTATGCCAACGGCGCCTGCGGTACGATCTTCTCCAACCGCCTTGCAGCGGGCCGCAAAATGTCGCTGGGCTATGAGATCCAGATGACCAACGGCTGCATCGTATACAACCAGGAAAACCAGAACCAGGTGCAGATCTACCGCCACGACGATCCCAAAACCGAGCGCGGCTTCAAGACCGTGCTGATCGCACCGGGCCACGGCGAATACGACCGCTTCTACGGCGGCGCAGGCATCTGCCTCGGCTACGCGGATCAGAAAACCATCGAGGTTTACCATACCCTGAAATGCGTCGCGGAGCACCAGCCGTGCGGGATCGACTTCCGCTTCGGCACCAAGGTGATGCAGGTGATCGATGCGGTTCTGGAGTCCGCGGAGACCCGGCAGTGGGTTCCGGTGAAATAAGGAGGGCTGCCGCATGAAAATCGGTCTGGTATCCGACTGCCTTGGCAGCCAGCCGTTTGAAGAACTGCTGAAAACCTGCAAGGCGCTCGGTATTGAACAGGTGGAGCTCGGCGTCGGCAACTGGTCCAGCGCGCCGCACGTCGATCTGGACGGCCTGCTCGGGAGCGAAACCAAACGCGATGAGATGAAAGGGATGCTGCACGACTACGGCATTTCCATCTCCGCCTTCAACTGCTCGGGCAACCCGCTCGCCCCCGGCGACTGGGGCAAGCGCGAGGACGCGGTGACCCGCAAGTGCTTCCGCCTGAGCGAATATTTCGGGCTGGACAAGGTCGTCATGATGTCCGGCCTGCCCGGCGGCGGGCCGGAGGACAAATACCCGAACTGGGTGGTCACTTCCTGGCCGCCGGAAACACAGGAGATCCTGGACTATCAGTGGAATCAGGTTGCGATCCCGTACTGGAAGGAGATCACGAAGGTTGCCAACAGCCACGGTGTGACCAAACTTGCGCTCGAGCCGCATGGCTGCCAGCTTGTCCACGACGTTGAGAACTTCTACCGTCTGCGGGACGCCTGCGGCGGGGATACGACCATCGGTTTCAACCTCGACCCCTCCCATCTGTTCTGGATGGGTGCGGACCCCATCGCCGTGGCGCGTGCGCTGGGGGATGCGATCTACCATGTGCATGTCAAGGACGTGCGCATCGAAAAGCCGGCCGCAGTCAACACGCTGCTGGACGGCAAGGGCGTTCTGGAATATGCAAAGCGCTCCTGGAACTTCGCCATCCCCGGCTACGGGCACGACGAACGCTGGTGGAGGGAATTCCTCGTCACCCTGAAAATGATGGGGTATGACGGCGTCTTATCCATCGAGCACGAGGACTATACCATGGATACGCTCGCAGCGCTCGGGAAAACCGCGCGCCTGCTGCAGGACTGCATGGTCTGATGATACCGGGACAGGGATATGGCTTTTGAGGCAAGCGCCTGATTTTTCAAACAAAGCTTCCATTTGCAAACATCGGGGATCCATACACAGGTCCCCGGTGTTTTTTCGTTTTCAAAAAACATACTTAAATACTCTACATTCCTATAATTTTTAGGAATGCCATACGGTTTCAGCCGTCAAAAAGGCCCCTCTGTTGTGTTATACTTTTTGTAAGAAATGCCAACAAAGGGAGGCAGGAGAAATGAAAAACGGGAAACGATTACTCTCTACCGTTCTGGCGGCGGCGCTGTTTATGACTCAGCCGGGCGGGACGGTGCTGGCCGGTGCGGCTGGCGAAGGCGCAGCAAAGGCGGCTGAGGCAGCCGCTTCGGCCGCGGATTGGGTAACCGAAGCCGTGGCGCATGTGATGGAGCCGGTATCTGCCGGGCCTACCGCGAGGACCGGAACGGTCTATACTCTGGATCCGGACACCAGAGTAACCGTGACATTCGATGAGGAAACCGGCACGATCACGGCGTTTGACGACCCGGATCATGTTCTGGGTATAAGCGGCGTGACGATCCCGGAACAGATCAACGGTGTGGACGTTGTGGCGATCGGGGAAGGGGTATTCGCCGGAAATGATTCTCTGATTAGTATTATGCCCCATTTTCCGTTCGGAAGCTACGGAGGATCATTATACCTGCCGGAAGGCTTAAAAAGCATTGGAGAACGCGCTTTTTGGGGTTGTGAAAATCTCGACTTTGTATCTCCACCGGACTCGCTCGAAACGGTGGGCGATTACGCCTTTTCCTACTGTTCAAAATTGGTTGAGGTGCTTGCCCAGGAAATGGTGTCGATCGGCGAGTACGCATTTCAAGCATGTTCGGCTTTGAATACAATTTCTTTCACTGACGCGCTGCAAACGATCGGCGATTATGCGTTCTCATCCTGCTCAGCCCTGACGGGCTTTGCCGTTCCGGAAACCGTCACCGAAATACCGGATGGGATGTTCAGCGGCTGTGAGAACCTGCAATATGTCAGCCTGCACGACGGCATCACCAGCATCGGCTACAATGCCTTTTCGGACTGCACCAGCTTGCAGTACAGTGCCGACGCGACCGGCGGGCAGCCCGCCAGCCCGTTTGCGCTGCCCGAAAGGCTGGAAACGATCGGGTACTGCGCCTTTGAAGGCTGTGTGTTATTGGATACCGCTTTGCCGGACGGCGTGCAGAGCATCGGCTATTCCGCCTTTGAGAGGACCGGCCTGACCACGGTTACCATCCCCGCGTCGGTGACCAGTCTGGGCGACAGCGCTTTCCGCGACTGCGAAAACCTCGAAAGCGTGGAGATCCGGGCGGCTTTGGACTCTAACGGCACGGGTTCCTCCCTTTTCGCCGGCTGCACCGCGCTGGAAACGGTCACGCTGGCAGACGGCGTCACCACGGTCGGCGAATCCATGTTTGACGGGTGCACGGCGCTGGAATCCGTCGCCCTCCCGGACAGCGTAACGGGCATCGGGCGCGGCGTATTCAAAGACTGCACCGGGCTGACCGCAGTCTCCCTGCCGGCGGCAGCGGAAGGAATTCAAATCAGCATGTTTGAAAACTGCACCAGCCTGCAAAGGATTGACATTCCGGCGGGCGTGGAGGCAATTTACGCCCGCGCGTTTTATGGCTGCTCGGCATTAGATGAAATTTCCATTCCGTCCGGTATTAGGCAGATCGACGAATATGCGTTTTACGGCTGCACCGGTTTGACTTCGATCCGGCTGTCCGCAGATAACAGAACCGATATCGGTCCATATGCCTTCCGCGGCTGCACCGGCCTGACCTCGGTCGAACTGCCGGAGCGCGTCACTCTGGATGATTCTGCATTCAGCGGCTGCACCGGCCTTGACAGTATCGTTGTGCCTGCCGAAGCGCGCGTCAACGGGGCGTTCGTCTTTGCCGGCTGCACCGGCCTGACGTCGGTCACGCTGGCCGACGGCCTGTCGCGGATCGGCGAAAACATGTTCAGCGCCTGCACCAGCCTGACGGCTGTCACCATCCCGGACAGCGTCAGCGGCATCGGCGATAATGCTTTCGCAGACTGCACCTCCCTTTCCTCCGCAGCCCTGCCTGACGTCTACTCCTATCCGATACCGGACGGGATGTTTGCGGGCTGCACCGCTTTGCAAAGCATCACCATCCCTCCGGTTGTCACCCTGATCGGTGACAGCGCCTTTGCGGGCTGCACCGGGTTGGCTGCAATCGATATCCCCGCCTCCGTGACCGGCATACGCTCGCTCGCATTCGCCGAGTGCACCAGCCTCCAGTCGGCGACCATCCGGGGCGAAGAAGTGTCGTTCGGCGACGATGTTTACGGATGGACGGATGATTATACGGAGCTGGTATCCCGCCACATCTTTTACAATACCCCTGATACGTTTGTCATTTACGGCGTGCCCGGCAGCACAACGCAATCCTACGCGGAAGAACGCGGCATCGAATTCCTGCCGATCGAGTCCGCCGCCGAAACGCGCACGCTGACCGTCGCCGTCTCAGGCCCCGACGGCGAACCCATCACAGACGGCTTTACGGTCCGCTGGTACGAGGGCGGCAGCGCAGAGCCGCTGCCGGTCGCCGGTACCGTTCTGAACAACGCCGGCACCACGCAGCCTTATGCAGTCGAAATCGTCCTCGGCGCGGAACTTGCAGCGCGGTACCAGCAGCCGGCGCGGCAAACCGTTGCAGCGGGTACGGAAGACGCGGCCATCACGGTGACGCTTGCGCCGGCCGTCATGCTGACGCTGACCGGCAGTGTGCAGGACAGCGCGGAAGCGCCGGTTATGAACGCGTCGGTAAACATTACGCCCGAAAACCGCGAACCGGTTGCCGCGCAGATGGAGGGCAGCCGCTTTACCGCAACCATACCCGCCATAGCTTCGCAAATCCGTATTTCAGCAGACGGATACTATTCCAGGCGGTTCTCCATCTATCCGGATGCAGACGCCACCGCCTATGAAGTGGGCGCTGTGACGCTGCACGAAACGATTGCGGACCGGATCGCGCTGGATGTTACTGTACAGCGGGCCGCCCCTGCGGACGAAACACCCCTGACCGAGCCGCTGTACGCGCTGGACGGCCTGGAATTTACCCTGACCGGCGATAACGGGCGCGCCATTACGGATTTTGAAGTGCAGGGCACGGCGATTGTGTTCCACCCGGGCGCAGTCCATGCAAACGAACAAATTTCCATTGCGGTTTCCGACCGGGAAGGCCGTTATGGCGGCGCCAATGCCGGCGTAACGCTGGATAAGGATAAAATCGGCCGCGCAGCGGTTACGCTTTTGGAAAACGGCGGGTTCCGCATCGGCTCCATGAATACCAATGAGGCGCGCCTGCTGGTATTCGGGGAGGACGGCGCACTGCTGGAAAGCATGGACGCTTGTCCGGGCATGCAGAGCGACCCCATGCAGCCGGGCAGCTATACCATGGTTTTTCTGGAAAAGAACAGCATGCTGCCGGGCGTGACGGATCTGGATATGCTGGATGATTTGCAGGTGGAGCATGTCAGGATCAGCGGGGTCATGATCGAGGCAGGAAGGGTCAGCAGCCTGACGAATATCAATGTTCCTGCCCTGGATCTGGACGCGCTCATCCGCACGGATGCGGACGGCACCGGCCTTTCCGTCAGCACGCAGACCCCCGCGCAGGGCACGCAGTTCTATCTGCGGGCGGACTACGCCCTCAGCGACCCGGACGGCAGCGCGGCGCAGAGCATGCGCATCGACCTGCCGGAAGGGATCGAGGCCCTTCCCGGCCGCATATTCCTGGACGGACGGCCGGCGTCTTATACCGGCTCTTCCTCGCTCGACATTTTGCTGGGCGGACAGAGCGCAGGCACGGTAATTGTCTATTGCGCCGCGGGGGCAGCGGCAGGCGACTGCAGCGTCAACGCGTATCTTGCCTTTGCAGATGGCGCGCTCCAGCCGATCGGCACAGCCGGCCTGACCGTAGGCGAGGCCGATCTGAACCTGCCGGAGAAAACCGCGCTCACGGCCGTCCCGGTTACGGGTACCGCGCTGCCGGACAGCACGGTTACGGTATATGACAACGGCGCAGCGCTGGGCAGCACGACTGCAAACGCGGTGGGCAGCTGGTCGCTGGATGCCCGTCTGGACGAGGATACCCTGTATAACTATTCCTACCACAACATTAATGCGGTAATAGAAAGCGGCGCTGCCTCCATTACAACGGACAGCAGGCTGCTGGTCTATGACGCGGCTGCGGCCACGCTGTCCAAGATCACAGTCTACAATACCTATAACGTCAACAACGTGATCGGCACCGGCGAAACCGTGCTCGATTTCACCAGCGCTTCCACCGTGCAGCCGTTCTATTACTACTGCCCGGACTTCATGGATTTTACGTTCAAGGTGGAATTTGACGGGAACGCCGCCGCGCTGGATACCGTGACCGTTGTAACCGAGGGACAGAATGGGGAAGTTGTGCGCATCCCGGCGGAATATGACCAGGCAACCGGCTGCTGGCTCGCAACCTGTGAATATAACACGCATAACGTGCCCGTTGCCGTCGGCGCGGAGTTTACGGGCGGGGAGAGCAGCGTCGGGCAGTTTGACGCGCAGCGCTTTATCGATTACTCCACTGAATCGATAGAAGCATTCCAATCCATTGAGGATGCGGTCGAGTCTGGCGCGCTGGATGACATCATCGACCCGGATGACTTTTCTGTCAGTGATGACAGTGAAAAAATCATCATTGATGATGAAGGCGGCGAGGATGACCTCAGCGTATCCTTGGAGTTGGAGTACACCGGCGAGGGCGACGAGCAGAAAGTCGGCGACTATACGGTTACCCAGGTATCAGACAGTCGTACGGAGCTGGAGCTGGCCAATGCGGGCTATCAACCGATCCAGGAGACGCTTTACCATAAATTCGAGTTTTCCGAAGATGCCACCACATTCTCCAACATTTATGTAAATACGGAAGAACATATCTGCATCACAGAGACAATCCAGTTTGTGGACAACCGCCCGGAGCAGTTGCGGCAAGCCGCGGCGTTGCCTGTTGCCCGTTCGTTTGAATTAAGTGCAGAGTCCCTGTCGCCGTACCTCAATTCCGTCATGACGATCGCGTCTTTCCTCCCCGGCTGGGGAGACGTCGTCAGCCTCACCAACGAAGGTGTCCTGTTCCTTGGCAAGCAGAAAGATTGGCGCAATCTCATTACGGACAACCAGGCGATGTTTGACGAACGAATCCAGCAGCTCGTCCAGTTGGCCGAAAGCCGATGCGGCGACGGCAGCCCGAAGCTGGGCAGTCAATATAACTATTATTTGGGTATGCTGAATATGCTCAACAGCGACCTGGCTGCATATGTGGAGGAAAGCGAAAATACAGTCAATCAATCCATCTTATGTATGCTGTTGAAAGTCGTCACCACTGTTTTTTCAAAATGGGAAGCGCTCAAGAACTGGTATGACAAGGCCGACACGGCTGTCTACAACAAGGTCATGCAGACCATCCCGGATAATGTCAAGCTCAAAATGCAGGGAATGTTCAGTGCATTGGAGAAATATAACGAATGGAAATCCGTCAAAAACACAGTTTCTGTCAATTATAAATATACGCCTCACCTGACAGAGGGGTTAGGCAACTGGATGGAGCGCGTTACCTTAACTGTTATCGAATCAGTTACGGGGACAAAGGTCGTCACGGAGGTAGTCGGTGCGGCAAACGCTTTACACGGCGGCGTAAGCTATCTTACCCAAAAACTAACCGATCTGGGCATAGAGTGGCTGTCGATCGATGCTGTCGAACAGCAAATAAACGGGAATGCCGAAAAGCTCGATCAGAGGATCACTGATCTGGGCATAGAAATCAGCCGCGCGCTGCGCAGCAGCATATGTGAAGATCCTGGACCCGGTCCTGGCGGCGCAGGAGGTTCCGGCGGGAGCGGCGGTTCCGGTGGGGGCGGCGGTTCCGGCGGTTCCGGCGGCACAGGGACGGAAACGCAAAAGCGCCATCTGAAACCGGTTTACGACCCCGCGGGCTTCGTCTACGAGGCCGTGCCCTCCAACCGGCTGGAAGGCGTGACCGCGACGGTTTACCGGCAGGGCAGCGATGCGGCATGGGACGCCGCCGCCTACGACCAGATCAACCCGCAGGTAACCGACTCGACCGGCATGTATACGTGGTTCGTGCCGGACGGCAACTGGAAGGTTATGTTCACGAAGGACGGCTATCAGCCCGCCGACAGCAGCAATGTGCCTGCTTCTGTGGATGGCTGGCTCCCTGTACCGCCGCCGCAGTTTGAGGTCAACGTGGGCATGGTATCGACCGCCGCGCCGGCGGTCGAGCGGGCCGTGGCCTACACCGACCGGATCGAGGTTGCGTTCAGCCAGTACATGGACATCGAAAGTGTGCAGGCGGCAGTTTCGCTCAGCCGCGGCGGCCAGCCTGCAACGGTTACCGTTACGGCATTGGACGCGGAGGACACGCTGGACGGCAGCACGCAGTACGCCACCCGCTTTGCGGTTATCCCGGCAGACGGGGTCTGCACCGGCACAATCACCGTATCCACAGGTGCTAAAAACTATGCAGGCACAGCACTGGAAGCGGCGCATACCGCCGAACTGACCGCACCTGCCCAGCGTCCCACGGGTATCGCAGTGAGCGGACAGCTTGGGGTCGTCTATGGCGGTTCCGCAACCGTTGCCCTGACGCTCCAGCCGGGCATTGCCGGCAAAACGCTGGAGGTGGAAAGTCTGACGCCCAGCCTGCTGTCTGCCACGGAAACCGTCACTACCGGCGCGGACGGTACAGCTGCGGTGACGCTCACCGGCCTGTTGCCCGGTGACGGCCTGATCCGTGTCACCGAACCGGAATCCGGCCTGAGCGAAACCATTTCCATACCGATCGTCCTGTCAGCGGACGGCCTGACTGACGCAGAAAAGCCCGCGCCCGTTACAGCGACGTTGTCAGACGGCACGCCGGTAACCCCCGGCATGACGCTGGAGGGCGGCGCACAGATTACGCTCAGCACGGCCACGGAAGGCGCGGTGATCCGCTATACGCTGGACGACACCTGCCCGTGCAAGGATGCGGCGCTGACGTACACCGGCCCCATCACGATCACCGAAAACACCGTGCTCCGCGTGGCGGCGCTGCTGGACGGCGTGTACAGCGACACGATCCGGCTGGAGCTGACGGTTGCGAACGGCACGGAAGAGCCGGAAAACCCGGATGACCCCGGCGGCAGCGGCGGTTCGTCCTCCGGCGGCGGTGGGGGAGGAGGCCTTGCCGCGGACAACCGTCCGTCCGTATCCACCGGCGAAGGCGGCACGGTCACTGCCGGTGACGGCACGGTGACCATTACGCCGGACGAGGGCTATCGGATCGGCTCTGTTACCGTAAACGGAGAAGAAGTTGAAATCCCAACAGACGGCATTTTGACCGGCTTGGATTCAGATGACGAAGTAACTGTTGCCTTTGAGCGGATTACAGACGATACCGGTTTGCCGTTTGCTGACGTTGCGCCTGCGTCCTGGTACCACGATGCAGTGCAGTACGTTTACGAGAACGGCATGATGAACGGCACGTCGGATACGCTGTTCAGTCCGGACGCAACCGTCACCCGTGCGATGATTGTCACCATCCTGCACCGTCTGGAGAATGCACCGCCATCGGCAGCTTCCGGCTTCACGGATGTAGCAGCAGGCATGTATTATGCGGATGCAGTAGACTGGGCGGCGGCAAATGGCATTGTCAACGGCGTCAGCGAAACAGCCTTCGCGCCGGATGACCCGATCACCCGCGAGCAGATGGCGGCCATCCTG
>DXIC01000188.1 GCA_019113065.1 Candidatus Agathobaculum stercoravium | reverse complement strand
CCGATACGGCCGCCGTCCAGGGTCATCATTGCGATCTTGAAGCCGCCGTTCTCCTTGCCCAGCAGGCGGTCTGCCGGCAGATGGACGTCTTCGAAGATCAGCTCAGCGGTCTGGGAACCGCGGATGCCCATCTTATGCTCGATCTTGCCGATCGAGAAGCCCGGGTCGTCCTTGTCAACGATGAAGGCGGAAATGCCCTTGTTGCCCTTGGACTTGTCGGTCATTGCAAATACAACATAGGTGTCCGCACGGCCGCCGCCGGTGATGAACACCTTGGTGCCGTTGAGGATGTAGGAGCCGTCCTCCTGCTTGACAGCAACGGTCTGCTGCGCAGCGGAGTCCGTACCGGCGTTAGGCTCGGTCAGGCCGAACGCGCCGATCTTCGCGCCTTCATGGGGCTCGATCAGCGGGCGGAGCCACTTTTCCTTCTGTTCCTCGGTGCCGAACGCGTAGATCGGCCAGGCGCCCAAGGTGCCGTGTGCGGACATGATGCCGCCGGTGGTAGCGCAAACGCGGCTCATCTCCTCGATCGCGATCGAGTAGCAGATGTAGTTGCCGCCGGAGCCGCCGACTTCCTTCGGGAACTGGATGCCCATGAGGCCGTACTTCATCAGCTTCTGGACGGTCTCTTCCGGATAGCGCTCCTGCTCGTCGATCTCTGCTGCGAGCGGCTCTACTTCGTTGAGCGCGAACTCACGGCACATCTTCTGGAACAGTGCTTCTTCTTTTGTAAGCCTAAAATCCATGCCATATACCTCCCAAAAATTATTCTCGGGTGTACAGAAAAACACAGCGCCGGACGCCCATAGGCCCCGAGCGCCGCGCAACTGCCGACACCCTACTTTGGAGCATGTCTATCTCTATTATACTGTTTGGCGGGAATATGTCAAGGATTTAACAGACTTTTGCCTGAGAATTTCTACCCACTTTTTTTGTGCTTCCGCCCAGCCTTTTTACACCGTGTGAAATCCCTGTGATTCACTCCATTTTGTAATCATCCCCGCCCGTTCCCGACACATATTGCACGCAATGCACGCATAAAAAGCATGGAAGGCCAACAGATCAAAGGAGGAAAAAGCCTATGTGTGGAATCGGCGGGTTTGTCGATTATCAGCGCGACGCACGGCAGTTCCTGCCGGCCGCGCAGCGCATGAAACGGACGCTCACCCCGCGCGGCCCGGATGCGGAGGGGGGATTCAGCAGCCCGGACGCGCTGCTCGTCCACCGCCGCCTGATTGTCATTGACCCGGACGGCGGCAGACAGCCCATGTATTCGCCCGATGGTAATACAATTCTTATTTACAACGGAGAGTTATACAACACAGAGGACATCCGCAGCGACCTCGTGCTGCGCGGGCACCATTTCACCGGCCACTCGGACACTGAGGTGCTGCTGCACGCCTTTCTCGAGTGGGGAACGGATGCCTTTCCGCGGCTGAACGGCATTTTCGCCTTCGCCATCTGGCAGAAGGCCGAACGGCGGCTGACCCTGTGCCGCGACCGGCTGGGCGTCAAGCCGCTGTTCCTCGCGCGGACGGACGGCGGGCTGGTGTTCGGCTCGACGATCGGCACGGTGCTGTGCCACCCGGACGTCGAACCGGCGATCGATGCGGACGGCCTGCGCACATTGCTGCTGCTCGGCCCGGCGCGCCCGCCGGCCGCGGGCGTGTTCCGGCAGATCGAGTCCCTGCTGCCCGGGCACTATGCCGTCCTCACGCCGGAGCGCTACACCGACGAGGCCTACTGGAAGCTCGAAGCGCACGAGCACCCGGACGACCTGCCCGCCACCATCGCGCGCACGCATGAGCTGATCTGCGACGCCGCGCAGCGACAGCTGGTGAGCGACGTGCCGCTGTCCTGTTTCCTGTCCGGCGGACTGGATTCATCCATTTTGTCCATGCTCGCGGCCAAAGACTACGCCGCGCGCGGCGAGACCCTGCACACCTGGTCAGTGGATTACCGCGACAATGATAAATACTTTACAAAAAGTAGTTTTCAGCCAAACAGTGACAATGCGTATATCAAAATGATGGTCGAGGCGCTGGGCACGGCGCACCACAACGTGGTCATCGAACCCGAAGCGCTGTGCGCCGCCCTGCTGCCCGCAACGGACGCGCGCGACCTGCCCGGCATGGCGGATGTGGACTCCTCCCTGCTGCTGTTCTGCGCAGAGGTCAAAAAGGGCGCGACCGTGTGCCTGTCCGGCGAATGCGCCGACGAGCTGTTCGGCGGCTACCCATGGTACCACCGCGAGGAGATCCTGTTCGAGGACACTTTCCCGTGGTCGCGGTCGGTCGGCCTGCGGCTCAGCCTGCTTGCGCCGGATGTGGTGCAGGGCGGCGCTGAGTTTGTCCGTGAGCACTATCTTGCCACCTGCCGCCGCGCGGAAAAGCTGCCCTCGGACAGCAAAAAGGATGCTCGCATGCGCGAAATGTTCGTGCTTAACCTGGACTGGTTTATGGCGACCCTGCTCGAAGGAAGCGTTGCAGAAGGATAATTCATTATATTTCGTATTTCCCCGCTTCATGCGCCTTTATAACATCCTGTTTGTTCCAATATTTCGGCAATTTGCGATACGGCCCCTGCTGGTTCCAGGACATGTGCCCGCTGTACTGCGCCGGCCGCCGGGCCGGGATTACCGTACTGTTGCTGCTGCAATGCCGCCGAAAGCAGCTCTGATACATTGCAAGAGGCCTTCCGGAGAAGGCCTCTTGCTTATTCGTGCTGTTATGCGAAATCGCGGTACAGGAAGGTAACCACCTGGGCACGTGTACATGCCTCATTGGGGGAAAACTCGTTTGCATCCGTGCCTGTTGTGATATTGCGTTCCACTGCCCACTGCACGGGGAACCAATAATAATCGTTGACGTGCACGTCCCGAAATACCTGATCGGACTCATAATATTTGGGCGGGAAATCCGTGCGCCACAGGAAGGTGACGACCTGCGCACGCGTGCATGCCTCGTCTGGTGAGAACTCGTTTGCATCCGTGCCTGTTGTAATGCCATTCTCCGCAGCCCAGAGGACAGCATCGCGGTAGTAGGCGCCCGAGGGCACATCCCGGAACGGGTTGTCTGTCGAGCGGCTGTCCAACTCATCCAAACCGAGTGCGCGCCAGATGAAGGTGACCACCTGCGCACGGGTACAGGGCTCGTCGGGAGAAAAACGGGTCGCGCTTGTGCCGGTCGTGATGCCCTGCTCGACCGCCCACTGAACGGCGTCGTAATAATAAGCATCGGAAGGAACATCGCGGAAGGAAGGCAACGGTTCTTCCCCGAAGAACTCCATCAAGTCTTCCACCGTGGCATTGGGAATCCCGCTGCTGCTGTTCTCTTTTTCTATGGTGACATCATACCGCTGCCCCTCCGGACCGGAAATCTTCGGTATGCCATCCTCCTGCAAGGTCAGCGTGGCACTGTCGCCCGCGTCCAGATCGGTGGAGATGGTAGCGGCTACTGCATCCTGTTCGCTGTGGGAATTACGCTGCACAGTCAGCTCGATTTCAGCGTCTTCATCCGTGTGATAAGACATGGCAGCGTTTGCAGAATCGATTGTGATTTCTGCCTTTCCGGTTGCGGTTACATCAAAGAGAGTATCTTCAACGATGTACATGGCTTCGATATCATCACCTTGCAGCGTGATATCGCCACAGTCATCTTCCAGCCAGAGCAGTATTGTATCCTGATTCTCTCCGTCAAAGGAATAATGCTTGACCAATTCATTATTTGCAGTAAAGGAAAAGCCCTGTGCAGAACTGTCCGGCGTGACGGAAAAGAGCGTTGTTGTGTTACCTTTTGCGTCTGCCGCACGCACGGTAGGCGATTTGGCACGAACCACCATAAAATTACGCAGCTGCACCGTGCCGGTTCTATCAAGCGTGTGCGCCGGAAGTTTGGTCAGATCGTAAAACATAATGCTTTGGAGCGGATAATAATACAAGCTCTCCATATTTGCGTTTTGTCCCAGAGCTGGATTATAATATTGCCAAATGCCTCCATAGACCCCTGTCTCATTTGTATTGAGGAGCAGGTAGGACTGGCCTGCTGAATAAGCGGACTCAAGCTGCCCATTCATACCGTATTTGTATAACTGGCTGTTCAGCCCGATTTGAGGCACATTGGGATCGTAAAGATATATTTTATACCAACCATCCCCCAGGTCCTCTGGCGGCATATTGGGGTATGTCACAACTGCATGACCCGAAGACGCAGTAGACAGGCCGACGAGCAGCGGCTTGCTGCTATCCTCCTCGAGATACTCGATCAATCCGTGATAATCCTTCTGTCCGGCGAATACCTCACAGTCCCGGAATTCTTCCGCATATTGCAGCACATGGGCGCGTTCAATTAACCCAATGATATCCTGATCTTTGATGACTGCATGGTAGCTGCCGTTTTGGCCCGATTCTATTGCTGTCATACCGTAATCTGCCAGCGTATCAGTAAATGCTGCATCAGCAAAATGCGTAGACAGGTCAATCAACCCTTCATATTCTGCGGCAGCCAGAACCGACAATCCGTAACAGTATCCACCTGCTTTAAGGCCAGATTTCAGCTTGTTATACGCTTGCTGCGGCAGAGAAGTGCCCAGCGTCTCATCGAAGCGTTCCTTTGGTATTTTGTAATCATTTTCATGGCCGAAGTATTTCATCGAGTTGATTACGCTCCAACCGATTTCATCATTCGGATAATTGCTGTCAACAGCTTTTCGTGTTATTGTGCGGCCTGTCTCGTCATATCCGCCTACATGGTCGACGACAAACATCTGCACGGTATAGGTGTACGTCTCACCGTTCGATGCAGTGCGATCCAAGTACGCATTCGATTCCGGATCATTACTCGTATAAATCCGCGTATATTCGCCGCCTTCGGTTTTGCGCAGGATATGGAACCCCGCCGAAACCTCCTCGATCCCTGCGGGCAGGTCTTCGGGGAGCTCCCATTCGATGCGGATGCCATTAGGCTGATTCTGTACTGCCCCCAATTTGGGTGTGGGGATATCATAAAGCTCCTCCAGCCCCAGGCAGACGACGACGCGCTCTTCCGAAACCGCGCCATCCTGCCCCTGATAGAATCCCTGCAAGGCGTAAGTATAGGTTTGTCCATACTGAACATTCGTGTCCGTATAGCCAAACGTGACATCGCCCATCTCCGTACCGACTACGGAAAAGCTGCCGCCATCGGATTTGCGAAGGATCTTCACCCCTTCCATATCATTATCATGGCCCACCGAGCTCAGCGGGATGGTCCAGTCAAGCTGAACTACTCCATCCGCGGTGTATCGCGCTTCCTCCCAGACAGGGGTCGGGATGGATTGGATCGGGCCGTCAGACTCCGTACCCCCATCCGGATCACGTCCCGGCTGATCAGCGTTGTAATGAACCGTTGGCGCATCCTCTCTACCTTCCGCAAAGGGGTTATGATTGCTATACTCTATATAGGACCCCATCAGCTCTTCCCAATCTTCTTCATCGCCGCCAAAATACACATCAGATAAATTGTAGCAAAACGCAAACGTGTCCTTTCCCAGTTGAGTAACGCTTGCAGGAATTGTGAGCGTTTTCAGATTGTCGCAGTTCTTAAATGCATAATCGCCTATACTGGTTACGCCATCCGGGATGGTGATGCTGTCCAAGGCTGTACAACTATTAAAAGTATAATCGGAAATTTCCGTAATATTTTCCGGCAAATTAACACTTTTCAGCTGCTCGCAACCTAGAAAGGCGTGGCTTCCTATTGATGTAACACTGTCCGGGATATCAATGCTAACCAGCCCTGTATTGGAAAATGCCGAAGAACCGATTGACTGCACTCCGTCCGGGATATCAATGTCTGTCAGGGCGGAACAACCGGAAAACATGTTGTTTAAAACATTTTTCAAATTTGACGGCAGGTTTACCCTGGTCAAGCTCGTGCAACGATTAAAAACAAAACTTTCCAATGTTGTTATGCTGCTCGGCAAGGAAACACTGATTATCCCCGTATTTTCAAAAGCACCTTTTCCAATACTTGTGACAGTATCCGGAAGTGTAACCTCGGTCAATGCCTCGCAGTCTTCAAAAGCTCGTGCGCCTATCTCCAATATGCCGCTGTGCATTGTGACTTTTTTCAAATTGGGAAGGTTATCAAAGGCCCCTTCTCCAATAGTTTTTATGCCGCCGGGGATCTCAATGGTTTCTATCGCCGATAAATTGTCATACGAAAGGCCTGAAATACGGGTGACCCGATGTCCGCCAAGCGTATCAGGAATCACTATATCCGATCCCTCATTTCCCCAAATTGCCGTTAAAACAGCGTTGCCGGAGTCATCGAGTATATATTCAAACCATCCATCCTGATAGCGTGTCGTATATGCCGCCCCGGCTTCGGGCAGCAATCCGCCCAGCGGCCCGGCCAGTCCGAACACCATGGCCACTGTAAGCAGCAGGCTTGTCAATCTTTTCTTCATCTTCATTTCCTCCTTTTCTTTTCCCGGGGCTCCCGGCTGATTACCGCAATGTTGACAGCGCAGGAAGCCCCGGGACAAGCGCCCGGTTGCTCCGGGTATTTTGTTGCAGGTGTATGCCTGGATTTCAGTATACCATGCCAGACTGCATTCGAGTGTGCGCGAAATATCAAAAAACGCCGCACAGTTTGGGGCACACATTGTCTGATTTCGATTTTCTGCAAAGCGTATCAGGATCGACGCCATCTGCCTGCGTGGAGCGGACGATTGAGGGGAAATGGCCTGTCTCATTTTCCACATTGCGCCATGTAATGCCGTATGGGCAGGCGTACTCGGGCGTGCCCTTGCAGTAAAAGCTGTTTTCCAGCCCCGAGGCAATCTTCACCATATCGTTGCCGGTGGCAACGCCCAGATCCCCGTCCGGGTGGTATTTCCCCCCGCAGCTTCGCCTCGGTTTTCGGGGTATACGTTGCGCGGATCGGTCCCCTGCCCGGCTCCTCGTGCGCGATTGCCATTGCCACTCTTTCTTTTGATGTCATGCTCATTCAACCCCCTCCCCGCCGTTTTGTGCATTTCGACTGTGCGCCAAAGATACAACGTCTCAAAATTATCCGAAATGTCAAAAACGGAAGGAAGCACAGAAATAGTCATTTGCATCTTGCATAAACCATGTTAAAATACTCTTATACTTTTGTCACTTTTACCATTTTTGCAGCTCATTTTTTGTTAAGGCAATACCGCATAATTTGGCAAGAGCGATTTGCGGAAATATTTTGCCTCCGGATGCGGCGCGTTTTTGCAGCAATACTTGATGTATTGC
>DXIC01000187.1 GCA_019113065.1 Candidatus Agathobaculum stercoravium | reverse complement strand
GTTCACCCGCGGCCAGACCCAGGTACTGACCACCTGCACGCTGGGCACGCTGGGCGATGCGCAGGAGCTGGACACCATCTTCGAAGAGACCGAAAAGCGCTATATCCACCACTACAACTTCCCGTCCTTCTCGGTCGGCGAGACCCGCCCGTCCCGCGGCCCCGGCCGCCGCGAGATCGGCCACGGTGCGCTCGCGGAGCGCGCGCTGCTGCCGGTCATCCCGCCGGTGAGCGAGTTCCCGTACGCGCTGCGTCTGGTTTCCGAGGTCATTTCCTCCAACGGTTCGACCTCGCAGGGCTCGGTCTGCGGCTCGACCCTCGCGCTGATGGACGCCGGCGTGCCGATCAAGGCGCCGGTTGCGGGCATCTCCTGCGGCCTGATCACGGACGGCGGCCAGGAGACCACCTTCACCGACATCCAGGGCGTTGAGGACTTCTACGGCGACATGGACTTCAAGGTCGCAGGCACCAAGAAGGGCATCACCGCGATCCAGGTCGACATCAAGGTGGACGGCCTGACCCCGAACATCATCAAGCAGGCGTTTGAGAAGTGCCGCGTGGCGCGCTACGGCATTCTGGACGAGATCATGCTCAAGGCGATTGACAAGCCGCGCGCGGACGTATCCGAGTGGGCGCCCAAGATGACCACCATGCACATCCATCCGGACAAGATCCGTGAGGTCATCGGCAAGGGCGGCAGCGTGATCCAGAACATCGTTGCCGAGTCCGGCGCAAAGGTCGATATCGACGACGACGGCACGGTCACCATCGCGGCGGTCAAGGCGGCCGACGCGGAGAAGGCGCAGAAGATGATCGAAGCGATCGTCAAGGAGCCGGAGCCGGGCGAAATCTACTACGGCAAGGTCGTGCGCCTGATGAACTTCGGCGCGTTCGTCAACCTGCTGCCGGGCAAGGACGGCATGGTGCACATCTCCAAGATGGCCGACCACCGCATCGAGAAGGTAGAGGACGCTGTCAAGGAAGGCGACATGGTCTGGGTCAAGGTCATGGAGATCGACGACAAGGGCCGCGTCAACCTGTCCATGAAGGACGTAAAGCCGGAAGAGAAGATCAAGTAATTCCGGCTCGTAAGCATAAGAAAAAGGCTGTCAGGCAATGCCTGACAGCCTTTTTGCTGTGTGTTGCTTATTTTACAATGTCATACAGACGCATGATGGTGACGATGCTCTGCTCGCGGGTATAATCCTCGTCCGGGGCAAAGGTGTTTTCGCCCACGCCGTTCATCACGCCCGTGGCTTGCATCTGGCCGACAGCGTCAACCGCCCAGGAGGAGATCGAAGCATTGTCCGCAAAGGTGGGCGCCTGTCCGGTCAGCGGCTTGTCGAGCGCGCCCGCCAGACGGGACAGCATGGTCGCCGCTTCCTCGCGGGTCAGCTGGGCGTCCGGCTCAAACTTGCCGCCGCCCGTGCCGTTTACCACGCCGAGCGCGGCCATTTTCTCGACATTTTCGTCCGTGGTGTCGGTGAAGGTGGCGCGGTCGGTGATCTCCGAGCCGGTCACGGTCTCATACAGGCCGGTCGCCAGTGCGCAGAACTCCGCGCGGGTGGTCGCCTGCCCGTATTTGGACTGGAGCGCATCGGGCACGATGCCCGCCTCGATGCCGGCCGTTACCTGCTCAGCCGCCCAGGAGGAAGGCTGCTCGGTGGGTTCGGTGGGCTGTTCGGGTTCGGAGGGCTCGGTGGAGCTGGTGCCGCTGGCGGAAACGTAGTAGTAATCGTAATCGTTCCACATGACATACAGGTACTTGATTTCAAAAATGCCGTCGGCGGGCAGGGTCAGCTCGAGCGGGTACCCGTCGCCGCGCGCAACGACCTCGCCGGTAGCGATGTTGGTGGCGGAAGCATAGCCGTCGCCGTCACTTAAAAAGATCTTGGTTCCTGCGGGGAACAGGTAAACGGTCTGCTGCTCGCCGTTGACAGTGGTGGTTGTAGTGCCGGTAGAGGCCTGATCCGCCTTGCCGGCAAGCCATTCCGGGACGTCCGACGCGGGTTCGGGCTCTTCCGGCTCGCTGGAGGAGCCGGCGCCCGCTTCCAACTCGATATAGCACTCCTGACCGTCCATGGTATCGCTGACCACAAGGTGGTAAACCTTGCCGGGTTCGGGTGCAAAGCGCTCGGTTTCGGAGTAAAATACATAATCCTGGCCGATGGTAGTGACACCGACTTCGCTGGGGTCATAAGCGGTCAGGGCGGACCAGTCGGCGGAACGGAAGGCAACGAAGAAGGTTGTGCCTTCGGGGAAGACGTACAGGGTATCCTTTAGGCCGTTGACGGCGGTGTAGTCTTCGGTGCGGATGGGCGCGTTCGAACAGCCGATCCAGCTGTGATCCGGTATGGTCGTGTCGGCGGCAAACGCCGGGACGGCCATCAGGGAAAGGGACATGACCAGTGCGAGGAACAGGGAAAGGGTGCGCTTTTTCATTTTGCATTCTCCTTTACAATGTAATGCAGCACATGGGCTTAACTTAATTTTAACACGGCGGCAGAGGGGCGGCAACAGGGGATAAAGGTTGAATGTTATAATTTTTGAAAGAAGGGCAGAAAAATCCCCCGCCGGGGCGGGAGATTGGGGGTGTCAGGAAAGTTCGCAGTTGGCGAAGCCGATATAAGCGTCTGTCTCGATTTTCAATTGCAGGGCGCTGTGTAGTGGAATTTCGAAATGCTCTACCATTGCTTCGGCAGGAATTTCAATAACCTGAGACAAGTCACCGTCCAGATAAATTTCAACTTGTCTGTCATAGTTGGCATAGCCTTCTCGATGTCCAATATCACAACTTAACGTGTTGTATTGACCGTTCAGGTTAAAAAGAGCATAGCCAGTCCACGTCGAATAAAATCCATGCGTATAGGTATTGCCATCCATCTTGAAACTAGCAGCATCTGTTTCAAGAGCGCGTGTCTCATACGGCGGGCAGACGTCCAGCAGCCATGTCCGGCTGCCCGGCGCTTCGCCCAGATACACGGTCTGGCTCCCGCCGTCCCACGTCACCTGCTTGCCGATGGCGTTGCCCACCGCGCGCACCGGCAGATAGGTGGTGCCGTTGTAGATGAACGGCTCGACCGTTGTGCCGTTCGCGTCCCTCGGCGTGACCTCCACGCCGTCCACCACGAGCTTGATGCCGCTGTACTGCACGGTGATGGTGCGGTACACCGTGCTCGCCGCAAGCGCGGTGCCGCCGGTCAGCGCGGCGCACAGCGCCAGCGCCGCCAGCCGCCTGAGGATCGATTTCCCCATGTTTTCAGCCTCCTTGTGTGAAAAAGTTTTCCAGAGAGCGGGGGAGCAGGGCGGCGGGGGGCCGCCCTTTTCCACACCTCCGGAAAACAAAAAATCCGTGCAGGCGCGGCAAAAAAGCCGTCCATACACGGAATTTCACACGAAAGCGGGGTATGTGAAAATGCAAAAAAAGCATAACGCACAGGGACAGAATACGCGGGAAGTCTTGTATTCGGATGGGGCATCTTATATAATAAGAGTGCGGTGCGGCGTTATGCCGTTGTGTATGGTGGTGTCAGCACCTGCGCAGGTCATGGGGTGTTGCAGCACCCCGTGACTGCCGCATTTTTTGTTTTCCTTGCTTATAGTATAGCATCTGCCGGCAGGGTGCGCAAGGGCGGATTGGCAAAATATAGGGAAAATATGGAGGGCGGCGCGCCCCCCTTTTTGTTTGCCCCTTTGCGTCCCGTATGCTATAATAAAAACCGATACCCATTTGGAAAGGAATTGAAGCCATGCCCACCTCCGTACTGCTCCCCGAAGGCGAGCTGCGTGTCGCGCGCTGCGATATGCTGGACAAGCTGATCGCGGTCGGCGACGGCGACGCGGCGCTGCTGTATCTGTATATCCTGCGCCACGGCGGCGCGGCGGACGGCACGGCGGCCGCGCGGGCGCTGCACCTGTCCGCGGAGCGGTACGAGCGCGCGGCGTTTACGCTGAACCAGCTCACCGCGCCCGCCCAGCCGCAAAAAGAGGACAAGCCCGAGGGCGCGCCGCAGTACACGGCGGACGAGCTGCGCCGCGCGCGGCTGGACGACCACACGTTCGCCGGGGTGTGCGAGGCCGCGGAGGGCGTGCTCGGCCGCACGCTGACCGAGGGGCAGCTGCGCTGCCTGCTGACCGCCTACGACCATCTGGGGCTGAGCGCGGAGGCGATCGTCGAGCTGCTGTCCTACCTCAAGGGCGAGAAGGGCACGGTGCGGCTGGCGGACCTGCGCCGCGAAGCCTACCAGTGGGCGGATATGGGCATTATTTCCGCGCAGGACGCGCAGCAGTACGTCAAGCGCCGGGCGAATGAAAAGCCGCTCAGCGAGGCGGTCTACAAGGCGCTCGGCGCCGACCCCGCGCAGCCCGCGCCCAAGGAGCAGCGCGTGTGCCGGTTCGCGCTCGCGTACGGGTTCCCGCCCGAGGCGGTCGCGCTGGCCGCGGCGCGCACGGACAAGCACCAGGGGCACAAGAGCCTGGATTACACGCTCGGCATCCTGCGGCGCTGGGACGCCGCGGGCGTACATACGGTCAGCGAGATCACCGCGCTCGAGCCGGAGACAAGGGCCGCAGTCGGGCAGACGGCGGCGCAGCCGACCGACAGCGCGACCCTCGCCGCGTGGGAGCAGGACTGGGCGGCGCGCGTTAAGAACCACCGCCGCAAAACGGAGGAATAAGCCATGGCATATGATAAAAAACTGCTGGCCGCCGCGCGGCGCGAGCTGGAGCGCGACCGCGCCGCCCGCACGGACGAGCTGGAGGAGCGCCGCCGGGCGGTGTATGCGCGCGAGCCGCGCATCCGCGCGATCGACCGCGAGCTGTCCTCGACCGCGGCGGGCGTGCTCAAAGCGGCGCTCGAGTCGGGCGGCGACCCCACGGCGGCCATTGAACAGCTGCGCGACCGCAACCTGTCCTTGCAGGAGGAGCGCGCGCGGCTGCTGGGGCAGCTGGGGCTGCCGGAGGATTACCTGTCGGACAGGCCGCTGTGCGCGAAGTGCGGCGACACCGGCTATAACGGCAGCGCGATGTGCGACTGCGTCAAAACGCGGTATGCGCGCCTGCTCAAAGAGCAGCTTTCCGCCGTCCTTCCCATCCAGGACCAGAATTTCAGCCGGTTTAACCTGAACTACTACTCCACCCGCCCGGACGCGCGCCTCGGCGTGTCCCCGCGCGAGAATATGGAGTACAATCTGGACGAATGCAAGGCGTACGCAGCAAACTTCGGCAAGGATTCGCCCAACCTGCTGCTGTACGGCTCGACCGGGCTGGGCAAGACCTTCCTTTCGACCTGCATCGCAGAGGCGGTGTCCGCGCGCGGGTTTTCGGTCGCGTACGACACGGCGATCAACATCGTTTCCGCCTATGAGACCATCAAGTTCGGCAACGGCGACGGCGCGGCGGCCGCGGAGCGCGCCGCACGCTATGAACGCGCCGACCTGCTCATCATCGACGACATGGGCACCGAGATGGGCACGGCGTTCACCGTGTCCGCGCTGTACAACCTGATCAACAACCGCCTGATGGCAAAGCGCCCCATGATCGTCAACACCAACCTGCTGCCCGAGACGCTGAGCGAGAAGTATTCGCCCGCCGTCGCGTCGCGCCTGCTGGGCGAGTTTATGGCGCTGCGCTTTTTCGGCGACGACATCCGCCTGCTCAAAAAGAAGATGTAAACAAATCTTTCACAGGCCGTTCAAAGTCTGTTCATATATCGGGTGGGGAAATAGGGTATACTAAGCATGTCGATAAGGGAAGCCGCAATCCCGAACCGACAGCCTACCGATCTTTTATTTCTCTTTTACCCCCCTTT
>DXIC01000186.1 GCA_019113065.1 Candidatus Agathobaculum stercoravium | reverse complement strand
TGTGGACAAATTTGTTTGCGGTCGCGGCAGCCGTGAGCATCCCCCGGCGGGGGTGACCCACAAGAGGGGGTGAAGCGCCCCCTCTTGTCCGCAGTGCGGCCGCGCACACCCGCCGCAGCGGGCGTCCAGCGAGCAACCGCCCGAAGGGCGGCTCTTAGCGAGTCGGTGGCCGCATTCCTGCCTGTGTAGAACGCGCACTTCGTCCGCCTTTTCAAGGCGACCCCCAGCCCGTAAAGCACAAATAATTGAAAAGAGGTGACCCCACTTGACCAAGACCATCAACGACGTCTACATGCAGCTGTACAAGCGTTTCAGGGACGCGGATGACCCGCAGCCGTCGCTTGCCGCGCGCGAGCTGACCGCCTACGCCTGCCGCGTGGACAAGGACAAAACCGCCGAATGGGGGCATACCTATCTGGACGATGCAACCGTGGATTACGCGCACCTGCTGTGCGACCGGTGTCTGTACGGCGAGCCGCTGGCTTACATATTAGGCGAGTGGGACTTTTACGGGCTGACCTTCCAGGTGGACAAAAACGTGCTCATCCCGCGCGCGGATACCGAGCGCCTGTGTGAGCTCACGATCGGGCGGGCGCGGGACAAGGTCTCGCCGCGCATCCTTGACCTGTGCTGCGGCTCGGGCTGCATCGGCATTGCTGCCGCGCACGAGGTGGAGGACGCCCGCGTCACCGCGGTGGACTTTTCAGACGGCGCTTTGCGCGTTACACGCGAAAACGCGCGGCGGCTGGGCGTCCAGCCCCGTTTTGTCGCGCTCAAGGCGGACGTGCTCGAGGACCCGCCGGGCGGCATGGGGGAATACGATATTCTGGTCTCCAACCCGCCCTACGTCACCCGTCAGGAAATGCAGGAGCTGGACAGGAGCGTCTCCGAATTTGAGCCGCATGAGGCGCTGTACGGCGGCCCGGACGGGCTGGATTTTTACCGCGCCATCTGCGCAAAGTGGAGCAGCCTGCTCGTGCCGGGCGGCGTGGCGCTGTTTGAGTGCGGCTGGCAGCAGGCGGCCGATGTCGCGGCGATCATGGAGGAAACCCATTACACCGGCGTGGGCATTACCGAGGATCTCTCGGGCGTGCCGCGCATCGTGTTCGGTAAGTACGCCCCGCCGAAAAGGGAGAATGATATATGAAAGTGGCGCTGGCCGCAATGGCAGTGTATTTTATCATTGGCATCATCGGTATGATGCTGTTCCAGAGCGGGGCGCTGGTCTGGTGGCTGACCCTGCTGGTGGGTGTGATCGCATACTGCACGCGCCTGATCGTGGCGGAAATCGACGGATTGCGCCGCGAAATCCGCGGCGAAGCCCCGCCGCCGTCCGAGCCGCCGCTGAGCGAGCGGCTGGCACAGGACCGGGATGAAACGAAAAACTGAACAAAATAAAGCGGGAAAAATATCGAACAAATTTTCGATTTTTCTTGCTTTTATTTTTTGGCACTGGTATAATGGGAACAGGAATTTTTGAATCTTGCAGGAGGTTTCTTATGGCTACCAAGAAACAGCTTGAACCGGTCGCGCCTGCGGCCGATAAAAAGAAGGCGCTCGAGGCCGCGCTCGGCCAGATCGAAAAGCAGTTCGGCAAGGGCTCGGTCATGCGTCTGGGCGAGAACGCCGGCATGAATATCGACCATATCCCGACCGGCTCGATCGGGCTTGACCTTGCGCTGGGCATCGGCGGCCTGCCGCGCGGCCGTATCGTCGAGATCTACGGGCCGGAGTCCTCGGGCAAGACCACGGTCGCCCTGCATTGCGTCGCAGAGGCGCAGAAGATGGGCGGCACGGCCGCGTTTATCGACGCGGAGCACGCGCTCGACCCGGTGTATGCCAAGGCGCTCGGCGTGGACATCGACAGCCTGCTGGTCTCCCAGCCGGACACCGGCGAGCAGGGCCTCGACATCGCGGAGGCGCTTGTCCGTTCGGGCGCGATCGATATTGTGGTCATCGACTCGGTCGCCGCGCTCACCCCGCGCGCCGAGATCGAGGGCGAAATGGGCGACTCGTTCGTCGGCCTGCATGCCCGCATGATGAGCCAGGCCATGCGCAAGCTGGCGGGCTCGATCTCCAAGTCCAACTGCGTGGCAATTTTCATCAACCAGCTGCGTGAAAAGGTGGGCGTCATCTACGGCAGCCCCGAGGTCACGACCGGCGGCCGCGCGCTCAAGTTCTATGCGTCCGTGCGCCTAGACGTGCGCCGCATGGAACACCTCAAGAGCGGCACCGAGATGATCGGCAGCCACACCCGTGTCAAGGTGGTCAAGAACAAGGTCGCGCCCCCGTTCAAGGAGGCCGAGTTCGATATCATGTACGGCGAGGGCATCTCGCGCACCAGCGAGCTGGTCGACCTCGGCGTCAAGTACGGCATTGTCAATAAGTCGGGCGCGTGGTTCTCGATGGGCGAGACCCGTCTCGGCCAGGGCCGCGACGCTGCCAAGCAGTATTTCAAGGACCATCCGGACGTTGCAGACGACGTGCAGAAGCAGATCATGGATAAGGTCGAGGAGGAGCGCAAAAAGGCGCACCAGATGGCGGCGGCCAAACCGGCGGCTGCGGCAGCGGAGCCTGCGGCAAAGCCCGCCGCGCCCAAGGTCAGCTCGGCCAAGGCGGTTTCGATCGACGCGGACGATTTTGACGACCTTGACGAAGAATGAGCGAGGATAAATACCGCGCGGCGCTTGACGCAGCGGCAAAACAGCTGTCCTACCGCGCGCTGAGTGCGAAAATGCTGCGGGACAAGCTGCTCGATAAAGGCCACGACGAGCAAGCGGCGGATTACGCGCTCGCGTGGCTCACCGAGCGCAGGCTGCTGGATGACGCGGCCTATGCGGAGAGCGTGGTGCGCGGGTATACGCGCAAGGGCTACGGCGAAATGCGCATCCGGCAGGAGCTGGGGCGCCGCGGCGTGGACCGCGAGACAGCGGAAGCCGCGATGAAGCAGTTTTCGCCCGACCGGGCGCAGCTGCACGCCCTGCTGGACAAGCGCCTGCGCGGCGACGTGTCCGACAAGAAGGAGATCGATAAGGCGGTCGCGGCGCTCCAGCGGCGCGGGTTCTCCTGGGGCGATATCCGCGACGCGCTGGCGGAATACGGGCGCAGCCTGCCCGACGAGTGGGAATAAAGGCTACCGCACGGGCGGGAACCATCCCGTCCTCCGTTCCGTCCAACCGGATAGAAGGAAGCCGTTGTTGGCGGGAAAAGGGAGGCGGTCGGTATGAAAAAACGGTCGGTTTTACGGTATCTGTGCTGCGCCGCAGCGGTGGTGCTGCTTGCGGGCGCTGTGGTCAATGGCTGGGGCGCGCCCTCGACCCTGCCGTTTGCAGCGGACGAGGTGGAATACGCCGAGCTGTACCGGTTCGATGTCCCGGCAGCGGCGGAGAAAAAGACGGTCACCGAACCGGCGCAGGTTGCATGGGTGTGCAGCAGGCTGTCGGTCTGGGCGTTCCCGTGGCCTTTTGAACCCGAGTCCTATGAAGGCGGCGGGTGTGCCAGCTTCCGCTTCCATCTGGCGGACGGCTTGGCATATGAGGTCGTTTACAGCCCGCCGCGCAGCCTGTACCGGACAGATGCCGGGCGGCGCTGGACATTGACCAATCTGGAACAGATCTGGTACGACTGCGAAGCGCCCGCGGCGCCCGCACCGGAAAGCGAGCTGCCGGTGATCACGCAATAGAAAAGGGAACGGATTTTTCCGTTCCCTTTTTTGCGGTGTTTTACGCCAGCAGCGCTTCCATTTCGGTAATCAGCTCATCGAACAGCTTTGTCGCGTCCTCGATGGGCGCGGGGCTTGCCATATCCACACCCGCGCCGCGCAGCAGCGTGATCGGGTCGGCCGAGCAGCCGCCGGACAGGAAGGCGAGGTAGTCCTTTACCGCCGTCTCGCCCTCGCGCAGGATGCGGCGCGACAGCGCGATCGCCGCAGCGTAGCCGGTGGCGTACTGATAAACATAATAATCATAGTAGAAATGCGGGATACGCGCCCACTCGAGCGCGATCTCGTCGTCCACGACCATATCCGGGCCGAAATACTGCTCGTTCAGCTGCCTGTACAGCGCGCAGAGCGCCTCGGCGGTCGTGCCCTCGCCGCACTGGGTCATCTCGTTGGCCCTCAGCTCGAACTCCGCGAACATGGTCTGGCGGTACAGCGTGCCGCGGAACTGCTCCAAAAAGTGGTTGATGAGGTAGGCGCGCTGCTTTTTGTCCGTCGTGACGGACAGCAGGTACTCCATCAGCAGGGCTTCGTTGCAGGTCGAGGCGACCTCGGCGACAAAGATCACATAGTCCTGATACGCGGTCGGCTGGGTCTTGTTGGACAGATACGAGTGGATCGCGTGGCCCATCTCGTGCACGAGCGTGAATACATCGTCCAGCGTGCCCTTGAAATTTAACAGCACATAGGGGTGCACGCGCGCGCCCGCGGAGTACGCGCCCGAGCGCTTGCCCTCGTTCTCATATACGTCGATCCAGCCGTTCTCGAAACCTTCGCGCAGGATGGCAAGGTAATCCTCGCCCAGCGGGGCGAGCGCCTTCAGCGCGATCTCCTTGGCTTCCTCGAAGGTGAACTTCATCTCCACGCCCTCGACCACCGGGACGTACAGATCGTACATGTGCAGCTCGTCCAGCCCGAGCAGGCGGCGGCGCAGGCCGACGTAGCGGTACATGGGCGCGAACGAGCGGTGCACCGCGTCGATCAGGTTGTTATAGATCGCGGGCGGGACTTCGGTGCCGTCGAGCGCCGCGTCCAGCGTGGAGGGGTAGCGGCGCGCGTTTGCGAAGAACAGCAGCTGTTTCATCTGCGCGGACAGGGTCGCGGCTGCGGTGTTGCGGAACTGGCCGTACACCGAATAGAGCGAATCGAACGCGGACTTGCGCAGCACGCGGTCACAGGACTGCATAAGCGGGATATAGGTGCCGTGGGTGACCGGGTGCCGGTTCCCGTCCTTGTCGACTGCGTCCGGGAAGCGCAGGTCGGCGTCGTTCAGCATCGAGTAAATGTCGTCCGGGCTGGCAGCCATCTCGCCCGCCGCGGCGAGCAGGGCTTCTTCCTTGTCCGAGAGCACATGCTCCCTGCGGCGGCGCACACGGTCGATACACAGCCGGTAGTTTTCGAGCGCGGGCGCCTCCTGATAGAAGCGCGCGAGCGTTTCGTCGTCGATCGCAAGCAGCTCGGGGGTCTCGAACGCGGCCGCGGACTGGAGTTCGACCGCAAGGCGCGTCACCTGGCTGACCATCTCCTGATAGGCTGCAACGCGGGTGTCCTCGTCGCTTTTGCGCTGGGCGTAGTGCACGAGCGCGTCAAACGCAAGGCTGATCTCGTCGTCCAGCCGGAAGAACGCGAGCAGGGTCTCGCCGCCCTCCCCCAGCCGGCCGCGGTAGGCTGCGACGCGCGGCACGTATTCCTTTGCAGCGGCGAGCGCGGCCCGCCAGTCGTCGTCTGTTGCGAACAGGTCGCCGATCGCCCATTTGTCCTTGTCCGGCACGTCGGCGCGCGCCGGGATCCTGGTCATTTCCATGGAAATCCTTCCTTTCAGGTGTGTTTTCCCTTTCCTTATTATGATACCCCAACCCGGGCAAACATGCAAGGGGAAGGCCGGCTTGGGGCAGTTGTAACAGATTCCGGAAATTGTGCAGATGACAAACCCCGGTTTGTGGTGTATAATATTCCCGATAACAACGGGACAAAAAAGGAGATATCCATGCCGAAAATAGGACTGATTTCGCTCGGCTGCGCCAAAAACCTGGTCGACAGCGAGCACATGCTCGCCCTGCTGCGCGCGGCGGGCTGGGAAGTGACCGAGGACATGGCCGAGGCCGACGTGGGCGTGGTCAACACCTGCGGGTTTATCGAGGCCGCCAAGAGCGAAGCCATCGAGACCATCCTCGATGTGGCGCAGTACAAGCAGACCGGCAAGATGAAGGGCCTTGTCGTGACCGGGTGCCTCGTGCAGCGCTACGCGGAAGAGATGAAGACCGAACTGCCCGAGATCGACGCGCTCTGCGGCACGGGCAGCTATGAGAACATCGTGGACGCGGCTGCCGCCGCGCTCGGGGGGCACAAGGCAGCCTATATGGCGGATATGGCGTCCGCCGCGCTCGAGGGCGACCGCTCGCGCCTGACCCCGCCCTATACCGCCTACTTCAAAATCGCGGAAGGCTGCTCCAACCGCTGCGGCTACTGCATCATCCCCAAGCTGCGCGGGCCGTACCGCTCGCGCGGGATGGAAGCGCTGCTCAAGGAGGCAAAAGCGCTGAGCGATGCAGGCGTCAAGGAGCTGATCGTCATTGCGCAGGACATCACCAAGTACGGTATGGACCTGCCGGAGCACAGGCGCCTGCTGCCCGAACTGCTGCGGAAGCTGTGCGAAATGGACTTTACCTGGGTGCGCCTGCACTATCTCTATCCCGACCAGATCACGGATGAATTAATTGATGTTATTGCATCCGAGCCCAAGATCGTCAACTATCTGGACATCCCGCTCCAGCATGTGTCAAAGCGCATTCTGCGCGCCATGCACCGCCCGGGCGACGGGGAGGAATTCGCCGCGCTGATTGAGAATCTGCGCGCGCGCATCCCCGGCCTTGTGCTGCGCACCAGCCTGATCGTCGGCCTGCCGGGCGAGACCGAGGAGGAATTCGCCGAGCTGTGCACGTTCTTGCAGGAGACCCGGATCGAGCGCGTGGGTGTGTTCGAGTTTTCGCCCGAGGAGGGCACCGAGGCCGCCGGGCTGCCCGACCAGATCGACGCGGAGACCAAAGCCAACCGCCGCCTGATCGTCGAGGAATTGCAGTCGGGCGTGCTGGACGACTACAACACCTCGCGCCACGGCGAAGTGATGGACGTGCTCTGCGAGGGCTTTGACGACGAGCAGCAGCTCTGGTTCGGCCGCACCTATGCCGACTCGGTTGAAGTGGACGGCCATGTGTATTTTGAAAGCGACGGGGAGCCGCAGGCGGGCGAATTTGTGCCCGTGCTCATCACCGAAAGCCTGGGGCCCGACCTGCTCGGCGTACAACAAAAGGGGGAATAAAAAGTGACCACCGCAAACAAGATCACGCTGACGCGCATCTGCATGATCCCGTTTTTCCTGTATTTTGCCTCACAGCCGATGCTGTCAGGCGATTTTGAGCACGCTATTGTGAATTTCCCGACCAATACCGTCATCGCGCTTGTGCTGTTCTGCGTGGCGTCGTTTACCGATTTTCTGGACGGCTACGTCGCCCGCAAGTACAACCAGGTGACCGACTTCGGCAAGTTCGTCGACCCGCTCGCGGATAAGCTGCTCGTGACTTCGGCGCTCGTGCTGTTTGTCGAGCAGGGCGCGCTGGCGGGCTGGATGGTGTGCGTCATCATCGCGCGCGAGCTCATCATCACCTCGCTGCGCGTGGTCGCGGCCAACAAGGGCCGCGTGCTCGCCGCAACGTGGACAGGCAAGGTCAAGACCTGCGTGCAGATCGGCGGCATCATTGCGATCTACCTGTATTACATCATCTATCCCAGCGTTGCGATGGACCTGCCGGCTTGGCTCATGCCGCCGCAGTATGTGCAGCAGCTGCCCGGAGAGATGCAGGCGTTCACGCTGCTTGCCGCTGTCGGCTGGGTGGTCACCCTCGTCACCATCTACTCGGGCTTTGACTACCTGCGCAAGAACTGGGACATCATCAAGGACGGCGCAGTCAAGCAAAAGTAATGCAAACAGCCAAAACAGCAAACGCCGGACGGGTTATCCGTCCGGCGTTTCAATTTGCCTTTTATTTCGTTTTTTCCAGTTTTTCCGTCCGCAGGGACAGGAACAGCCCGAGCGCCAGCCCCGCAAGGGCAGGCGCGACCCAGCCGAAGCCGAGCGCGGCAAGCGGCAGCTTGTCCAGCAGTGCGGCGATGCCCGGGATACGCAGCCCGCTCTGCGCGAGCGCGGCAACCACGCTCTGCACGCAGGTAAATCCGGCCGCGAGCGGGTACACCCAGCGGTGCTGCTCCAGCTGCGGCACAAACGACAGCGCGATCAGCACGATCGCCGCGGGGTAGATGGCGTTCAGCACAGGGGTGGACAGGCGGATGATGCCCGCAAGGCCGATGTTGGACACAACCGTGCTTGCCAATGCGAAGAACGCCGCGAACGCTGCATACGGGATGCGCGGGAACAGGCCGTGGAAATACTCGCTCACGCACGAAATCAGGCCGATGCAGGTATTGAGGCACGCGATCAGGAAAATTGCCGCGAGCAGCACCTGCCCGGGCGTGCCGAACAGCGCGTGCGCAAGGCTGGTCAGCGTGTCCGCGCCGGTCTCGCCGCCGGGGAAGGCCGCGCCCGACAGCGCGCCTGCATGCGTCAGCATCGCGTATACCGCCAGCAGCACTGCGCCCGCGATCCAGCCCGCGCGGATCGTGCCGCGCACGACCTGCCTGTCCTCGCTGACGCCCTTGGCGCGGACGTTGAGCGCAATGACCGCGCCGAAGTTGAGCGCCGCAATGGTGTCCATGGTCTGGTAGCCCGCAATGAAGCCTTCGGCCGCAGGCAGGGAGGCGTAAGCCGCGGAAGGCGCGCCGTACTGCGCCGACACCGGATGGATGAGGCACGCGCCGAACAGCACGAGGATGAGCACGATGAGCGTCGGGCAAAGGATCTTGCCCAGGCGGTCGGTCAGCTTCTCGGGTTTCAGCGCCACAAGGAACGCCGCCGCGAAAAACACCACCGAGTAGATGAGCTGCTTGGCTGCCCCGCCGCCGACCAGCGGCGCGAACATCTCAAACGAGGTGCTCGCCGTGCGCGGGATGGCAAGGCACGGGCCGATGGACAGGTAGCACAGCATGGTAAACACCGCCGCAAAGCGCGGATGCACCCGGCCCGCGAGCGTGGAAAGCCCGCCTGCCCGCGCAATGGCGATGACCCCGAGCACCGGCAGGCCGATCGCGCTCGCCGCGAAGCCGATAAAGGCGAACCAGGCGTTTGTGCCCGCCTGCGCGCCGAGGAAGGGCGGGAAGATCAGGTTGCCCGCCCCGAAAAACATGGAAAACAGCGTAAAGCCGACAAACAGCAGGTCGTGCCCGCGCAGCTTTTGCATTTCCGATCCCTCTCTCTCCTGAAATAGTAACCCTTAGGCAACACCGCACAATTATGTCTGCGGCGCTTTGCGGAAATT
>DXIC01000185.1 GCA_019113065.1 Candidatus Agathobaculum stercoravium | reverse complement strand
TATAGGGGGCTTCAAAAGCCCCCTATATACGAAAACAAGTTCCGGAGAAACTTGTTTTCGATACCCGAATGGCGCCGCCCAAGGCGGCTGGGTCGGGGTATGAAATCCGCGGCAAAGCCGTGGATTTCATGGAGCGCCGCTTCGCGCCGCGGGATACGCGCCTGCGGCGCGGGGATTGCACAAAAAATGTGCAGAACAGATGAGGGAAGGAGGCGGTTTGCCATGACGAGAGAACAACTGAAGGAACGCGTGCGCAAGCTGCCCATGCAGCCGGGCGTATACCTGCACAAGGACAAGACCGGCAAGGTGATCTATGTCGGCAAGGCAAAGCTGCTGCGCAACCGCGTTTCCAACTATTTTCAGCCCCCCGAACGGCTGAATGCCAAAACGCGGCAGCTGGTCAGCCGCATTGACGATTTCGACATCATTGTGACCGAAACCGAGTTCGAGGCGCTGGTGCTCGAGAACTCGATGATCAAAAAATACAAGCCCAAGTACAACATCCTGCTCAAGGACGACAAGGGCTATCCCTATATCCGGCTGAACACGGACGCGCCCTACCCGGCGTTTACCGTGGTCTCCAAGCCGGCGCATGACGGGGCGCGGTACTTCGGCCCCTACCCGGGCCGCGTAGCCGCGCGCCGCGCGATCGACACGATCAGCGAAGCGCTGCACCTCAAGACCTGTTCGCGGGTATTCCCGCGCGACATCGGCAAGGACCGCCCGTGCCTCAACCAGCACCTCGGCCGCTGCTGCGCGCCGTGCACGGGCAAGGTCAGCCCGGCGGAGTACCATGCGCTCATCGACCAGGCGGTCGCGCTGTTCGAGGGCGACGCGAAAAAGCTGGAAAAAGAGCTGACCGAAAAGATGAACGAGGCCGCGGAGGAATTGCAGTTCGAGCGCGCGGCGCTGCTGCGCGACCGCCTGCGCGCGGTGCAGCGGCTGGGTACGCGCCAGCATGTGGTGGCGGGCGCGTTTGCCGATCTGGACGTGGTCGCTTTTGTACAGGGGCAGACGCGCGCCTGCGTGTGCGTGCTGCACTATGCGGGCGGCGCCTTGCAGGACAAGGAGTACAGCCTGTTCCACCTCACGGAGAGCGACCCGGCGGAGGTGCTTTCTTCGTTCGTCAAGCAGTATTATGCGCAGCGGAACGCGGTGCCCAAGGCGGTGCTGCTCTCGCACGAACTCGAAGAACAGGACGCGGTTGCGGAATACCTGTCCTCGATTGCCGAGCGCAGGGTCGAGCTGGCGGTGCCGCAGCGCGGTGAGCGGCGCGTGCTCACGCGGCTGGCGGAAAAGAACGCGCGCGAGGAAATCGAGCGCCGCGAAAAGCAGTCCGAACGGCGGCACAAGTCGCTTGAGCTGCTGCAAAACGTCACCGGCATGATCGCCCTGCCGCTGCGGCTGGAAGCATACGATATTTCCAACTTCGCGGGGCAGGATACGGTCGGCTCGATGGTGGTATTCGTCGAGGGGCAGCCGAAAAAGAGCGATTACCGCAAGTTTAAGATCGAATGCGCGGCAAACGGGCAGGACGACTATGCGTCCATGCGTGAAATGCTCACCCGCCGCGTGCAGCGCTATGTGGACGGGGACGAGAAGTTTTCGCCCCTGCCGAACGCGTTCCTGATCGACGGCGGCCTGGGCCATGTGCGCGTGTGCAAGGAGGTGCTCGACTCGTTCGGGCTTTCCACGCCCTGCTTCGGCATGGTCAAGGACGACCATCACCGCACCCGCGCGCTGGTCGCGCCGGACGGCCGCGAGTTCGGCATTTCGGCCACGCCCGCGCTGTTTGCCCTGATCGGCCGCATCCAGGAGGAAGTGCACCGGTTCGCCATTGAGTACAACCGCAAGCTGGGCGGCAGGAAGGTGCGCGGCTCGACGCTTGACAAGATCGAGGGCGTGGGCGACAAACGCCGCACCGACCTGCTCCGCCATTTCGGCAGCATTGAGAACATCAAACAGGCGAGCGAGCAGGAGCTGGCGCGCATCGTGCCGCGCAACACCGCGCAGGCGGTGTACGACTATTTCCATAAGGAGGACTGAGCCATGCGCGTGGTTTCCGGCACGGCGCGGGGCTGTAAATTGCAGCCCGTGCCCGGCATGAACACCCGTCCGACGACCGACCGCGTCAAGGAAAATGTGTTCAACCTGATCCAGGAGCATATCCGCGGGGCGCGGGTGCTCGACCTGTTTGCGGGAACGGGCCAGCTCGGGATCGAGGCACTGTCCCGCGGGGCGCAGCACTGCGATTTTGTGGAGCATAACAAAACGGCATACAATATCGTGTATAAAAATGCGCAGGCCGCCCGCGTGGCGGACCGCGCCGCGCTGCACCGCGCGGAGGCGGAGCAGTTCGTTTCCCGCGCCGCGAAACAGGGCTATGACCTGATTTTTCTCGACCCGCCCTACGGCGGCAAAATTTTAGAAAATGCGTTATTGCAGATAGAAAGGTTTGACATTCTGTCTGCAAATGGTATAATAATATGCGAAAGTGCAGTAGGGGATCGGTTTGCGCACGGGTTCGAAGTCGTCCGCGAGCGCCGCTACGGTGCGACTATGATTACCGTTCTGCGCAGGCAGGACGGCGGAACGGATGAACGACATGAGAACTGCGATTTATCCGGGCAGCTTTGACCCGGTCACCTTGGGGCATCTGGATATTATACGCCGCGCGTCGGTCATGTTCGACCGGCTGATCGTTGCGGTGATGCATAACCAGAACAAACAGCCGATGTTTTCGGTAGAGGAACGCATGGAATTCCTCCGGCGGACAACGGAAGGCCTGCCAAACGTAGAGATCACCTCCTTTGGCGGCCTGCTTGCCGACTATGCCAGGCAGCAGGGCGCCTGCGCGGTCGTAAAAGGGCTGCGCGCAGTCTCGGATTTTGAATACGAGTTTCAAATGGCGCTTGCCAACAGGAAACTGAACCCGGAACTGGATACCGTGTTCCTGATGACAAGCGCGGAATACATGTACCTGTCCTCCTCTGTGGTGAAGGACATCGCGGTACACGGCGGCAGCGTCGCCGGGTTTGTCCCCGACGGGATCATGCAGGATATTGTGCGCCGCACAAGAAAGGAAGGCTAAACGATGGCAACTTTGGACGAACTGATCAACAGCATGTACGACATGGTGCAGGATGCGAAGGGTATCCCGCTGGCCGGTGAAAAGTGTATCATCGAACGCGACCACATGCTCGATCTGCTCGATGAGCTGCGCGCGACCCTGCCGGGCGACCTGCAGGCCGCACAGGATATCGTAGCCAAACGGAGCGAGATGCTTGCCTCGGGCAAGCGTGAGGCGGAAGCGATCCGCCGCCAGGCCGAAGAGGATGCGCGCCAGATGGTCGCGGAGACCGAGATTGTCGTAGCCGCGCGCCGCAAGGCCAAGGAAGTACAGGGCAATGCCGAGATCCAGGCGCGCGAACTGCGCCGCGTGGCGAACGAGTACTGCGAGGATACGCTCAAACGCACCGAGGAAGCGGTTGCGCTCTCGCTGGAAGAGGTGCGCAAGGCGCGCCAGCGGTTCAAGAGCATCGCCAACAAGTGAATTTCAGCGTAATAAAAAAACAGCTGCCGGAGGGCGGCTGCTTTTTTTATTACCCGGGAAAACGGGATGGGAAACACCGGTTCCCACTTTGACCCACTACTGCCAGCGCCGCAGGGGCGGCAGGTGGCGGAAGGGGTCGCCATACTCCCACGGCATGGGGATGTGGTGGGATTTTCCCCCACAGGAAGGGGGTGGAATGGGGAAAAACCGAAAGCAAACAAGTGTTCGTAAAAATTCGAAAAATCGTCGAAATCACAAATTTAAGCCGAGAATCTTCTGTAAAATAATGCGAAAAAAACCTTGCAATCTTTTGGGCATACCGCTATAATGGAAGCAAGGTGGTGAGAAGTGGGGCAAAGTGTCACAGATTCCACCAAAGTGAAAGTGTGGTGTGAATCCGGTGAAGGGCGAATACAAGCATTCCATAGATGCCAAGGGGCGTCTGGCGATGCCTGCCAAGCTGCGTGAGGAGCTGGGCGAGCGCTTCACCGTCACAAAGGGCCTGGACGGCTGCCTGTCTGTTTATCCCGAAAAAGAGTGGGAAGCGCTCGAGGACCGCATCCGCGGCCTGGGCAACGGCGAAAAGGCGCGCCGCGTCAAGCGTTACTACTTTGCCAACGCATTCGACGCCCAGCTGGATGCACAGGGGCGTATCCTCATCCCCGCAGGGCTGCGCGAGTTTGCCGATCTGCAAAAGGACGTTGTCGTCATCGGCCAGCTCGACCACGCAGAAATCTGGAACAGTGAAAAATGGCGTATCTACAACGAGGCGATCGACGCGGAGAGCGTGGCCGCCGACGTGGAAGATATGGACTTTTGATTTACCGGCAGGAGGCAAGTATGGAATTTCATCATGTATCCATCCTGCTTGAACCGTGCCTTGCGGCGCTCGAGATCAAACCGGACGGCGTTTATGTTGACGCTACGACCGGCGGCGCCGGACATTCGCTCCGCATTGCGGAGCGTTTGCATGATACCGGCCGCCTGATCTGCATCGACCGCGACGACGAGGCACTAGAAAACGCCAAAACCCGGCTGAAAGATGTCTGGCAGCGCGTGACCACGGTCAAGAGCGACTTCCGCGACATCGACAAGGTGCTCGAAAGCCTCGGCCTTGCGGGCGCGGACGGCATCCTGTTTGACCTCGGCGTATCCTCGCCGCAGCTTGACCATGCGGAGCGCGGCTTTTCCTACATGCAGGACGCGCCGCTCGATATGCGCATGGACCGGACGCAGAAGCTGACCGCATATGACGTAGTCAACTCCTGGAGCCGCGAAGAGATCCGCCGCATCCTGTTCGAGTACGGCGAAGAACGCTACGCGCCGCTGATCGCCGCGGCGATCGAGCGCGAGCGCAAGAAGAAACCGATCGAGACCACGCTTCAGCTGGTCGACGTGATCAAGGGCGCAATGCCGGGCAAGGCAAAGCGCGAAAAACAGCATCCAGCCAAACGCAGCTTCCAGGCGATCCGGATTGCGGTAAACGATGAGCTTGGGGCGGTGCGCGAGGCAATGGACAAAGCGATTGACTGCTTAAACCCGGGCGGACGGCTGGCGGTCATCACATTTCACAGCCTGGAGGACCGCATTGTCAAGGCGGCATTCCAGCAGGCGGCGCAGGGGTGCACCTGCCCGAAGGATTTTCCGGTGTGTGTATGCGGGAAAAAGCCAAAGGTGCGGCTCACACCGCGCAAGCCTATTCTGCCGGACGAGAAAGAGATCGGGGAAAACCCAAGGGCGCGCAGCGCGAAGCTGCGCGTATGCGAAAAGATATGAACGATAATTACCGGAGAAAGGAAATGCAATGATGTCTGCCAGCAGGGAAAGCGTAGCATATAAGCAATATGAGGAGCGTTTCCCGGTAAAGCAGGAGCAAAGGCGCGACCTGCGCGTTGCGCCCGCGCCGCGCCGCCGCAGAAGGGCCGGCGTGCGGCCGAGCCTGGTCGCGTGCATCGCAATCCTCGCGGTGACCTCGGTTTATATCCTGTTCTGCCAGATGCAGCTGACCCAGGTGACCGCAGAGGTGAGCAAGCAGAGCGATACCCTCGACGAGCTGGCGGCGGAGAACGTTGCCCTGAGCACCAAGCAGGCGAACAGCGTGGACATGGAAGCGGTAGAGGAATACGCGGTCAACCAGCTGGGTATGGTAAAGATGGACAATTCACAGATCGAATACGTCGAACTCACCAACCCGGACAGCGTTACCGTTGCAGACAGCGGCGTTTCGCTCGATACGCTGTTTGCCGGGCTGGCGCACAGCTTTTCCGCGATTGTGGAATATATCCGGTAAGGGAATGAATAGGATTGCGTATAGGGGAGTGAGAGGTGGAATGCTTCTGACTCCTTACGCTTTTTACGGCAAAGTTACAGTGGAGGAATGAAACAATATGGCGGCAAAAGGACCTAACCCGCGGATGCGCTCGCGCATTGGCGCGCTGACGCTGGCGTTTATCCTGGGCGGCTTCGGGCTGGTCGGGGTCCGCCTGCTCTATATGCAGGTGTTCCATAACGACTTTTATGTCCAGCAGGCGACCGCGCTGCAAACGCGCGACAGCTTCCTGACCCCGAACCGCGGCGCGATCTACGATGCGAACATGCAGGTGCTGGCGGAGTCGGCGTCGGTCGAGCGCATCTGCATCACCCCGGGCGCCGTGGTCAGCGAAAGCAAGATCAACAAAGGCATTTCGGCGGAGAGCCAGCAGCAGACGCTCGCGACCATCCTGTCCGATACGCTGGATGTGGATTATGATACCGTGCTGGGCAAGATCCGGAACACGGACTCCGGCTACGAGATCATCGCGCAGAAGGTGGATAAGGACGTCTCCCGCGAGCTGTATGCAAAGCTGGAGGCTTCGGGCTGCACAGGCGTGTATTCCGAGCCGGATACCAAGCGGTATTACCAGCAGGGCGCGTTCCTTTCGGCGGTGCTGGGCTATGTCAGCAGCGACAACAACGGCGTTTACGGCGTCGAAGCGCAGTATAACGACGAGCTTTCCGGCACGGCGGGCCGCATCGTGCGCGTGCAGAACAACCAGAACCAGGATATCACGCCCGAGGCGTCGACCGAGATCCCCGCGCAGGACGGCAATTCGCTCGTGCTGACCATCGACAGCGATATCCAGAACATCCTGGAAAAACATCTGGAGACCGCGCTCGCGGATAACCCGAACGCCCGCGACGGCGTTTCCGGCATTGTGATGAATGTCAAGACCGGCGAGGTGCCGGCAATGGCCAACCTGCCCGACTTTGACCCCAACAATGCGTACCTGCTGACAAATGACCGCTATATCAGCGAACTGAAGGAAGATGTGGCAGAAATCCTTACGGATGCAGGCGTCAGCGCAACCATCCCGGATAAATGGTATCAGGAGGGCGGGCTGTCCAACCTGCCCGAAAGCGTCCAGGAGAACGACGAACTGGTCGACGCGCTGGGCGATGCGCGTGTCAACATCCTGACGAAAAGCTGGCGCAATCCGGTCATTATGGATAACTATGAGCCAGGCTCGACCTACAAGCTGATGACTGTCGCTTCCGCCTATGAGCTGGGCGTGGTGCATAAGGAAGATACGTTCTACTGCGGCGGCTCGATGCAGGTGGAAAACTGGACGATCAGCTGCCACAACACCGGCGGCCACGGCACGCAGACGCTGACCGAGGCGCTGATGAACTCGTGCAACGTGGCAATGATGCAGATTGCGGCCAAGACCGGTTTGGAGCGGTTCTACGAGTTCCACAAGGCGTTCGGCATGACCGAACCGACCGGCATCGACCTGCCGGGCGAAAGCAAGGGCCAGTTCCATGATCCGGATTCGGACGCATGGAACGAGGTTTCTCTGGCGACCGCGTCCTTCGGCCAGCGCTTTACCGTCACCCCGCTCCAGGAGCTGAACATGGTCTGTGCGATCGTGGACGACGGCAAGCTCAAGCAGCCCTATGTTGTCAAGCAGGTGCTGAACGAGGACGGCTCGGTCCAGTCGACGACCGAGACAACGGTTGTCCGCCAGGTCATTTCCGAGGATACCTCGGCGTATATGCGCGAGGCGATGGAGCAGGTCGTCGCAAGCGGTACGGGCAAAAACGCTTATGTTTCCGGCTACCGCATCGGCGGCAAGACCGCGACCTCGGAGATCCTTTCGGAAGAGGGCGACGAAGAGGCGCGCTACACTGCCTCCTTCATCGGCGTGGCGCCGATGGACGACCCGCAGATTGCGGTGCTGGTTGCCATCAACGACATCCCGGAATCCTCCCCGCACGGCGGCGGCGCGATTGCCGCGCCGGTTGTCGGCCGCATCATGGAGGAAGTGCTCCCGTATATTGGCGTGACCGCGGTCTATTCGGATGAGGAGAACGACCGCCGCGAGCTGACCGTGCCCGGCGTGATCGGTTCGACCGAGGAGCAGGCGGCGGCAACGCTCGCACAGGCGGGCTTTGACTACCGCGTCGTGGGCGACGGCGACACCGTCACCGACCAGGTGCCGGCAAGCGGCATGCGAATCCCGGCAAGCGGCAGCGTGATCCTGTATATGGGCGAGGAAAAACCGACTGAACAGATCGAAGTACCCGACCTGACCGGCTTGACACCGGACGAGTGCCGCGATACACTGGAACAGTACGGCCTGTACCTCAGGCAGACGGGCGTTGCAAGCTCGCAGGTAACGGGCAACACGACGGCAAGCCGTCAGAGCCCCACAGCGGGCACAAAGGTGAGCATTGGCGCGGTCGTGACCGTCGAATTCTCGGATACCACGAGCGTCAACGACCGATAGGAGGAAACGGATGAAATTACAGGAATTGCTCAAGGGCGTCGCGGTAAAGAGCAGCACCGCGGCGGAGGATATGGAAATCAAAGAGGTCCGTTATGATTCGCGCGCCGTGCAGCCGGGCGACCTGTTTGTCGCCATCCGCGGCTACGCGACCGACGGGCACCAGTATATCGGCAAAGCGCTCGAGCAGGGCGCAGCAGCCATTGTCTGCGAAGAGGCGCCCGCGGGCGCGCCGTGCGTCGTGGTGGAAAACGCCCGCCGCGCGCTGGCGGAAATCGCGGCAAACCGCTTCGGCCACCCGGCGGACAGCATGGTGATGCTGGGCGTGACCGGCACGAACGGCAAGACCACGACCACCTATCTGGTCAAACATATGCTCGAGGACGCGGGGCACAAGGTCGGCCTGATCGGCACCAACCAGAACCTGATCGGCGACGAGATGATCGAGACCGAGCGCACCACGCCCGAGTCCTACGAGCTGCACGCACTGTTCGCGCGCATGCGCGACGCGGGCTGCACGCATGTGATCATGGAGGTGTCCTCGCACTCGCTCGTGCTCGACCGCGTGCACGGCATCCGCTTTGCGGTGGGCGCGTTCACCAACCTGACGCAGGACCATCTGGACTTCCACAAGACCATGGAGGAATACCGCAAGGCCAAGGCGATCCTGTTCACCATCAGCGATAAAGGCGTCATCAACCTGGACGATCCGGCGGCAAAGGCCATGCTCGCGGACGCGCAGTGCCCGTGCATGACCTTCTCCTGCGAGAAGGACGCCGCCGACCTGACGGCAAAGAACATCAGGCTGCACGCGGACGGCGTGGAGTTCGTCGCCACCACAAAGGGCGGCCTCGCGCGCGTCAAGCTGCCCATCCCGGGGCATTTCTCGGTCGAAAACGCGCTGACGGCGCTCGGCATCGTGCTCCAGCTCGGCATGCCGCTCGCAGATGCGGCGAGATCGCTTGCGACCGCGACCGGCGTCAAGGGCCGCGTCGAGGTCGTGCCGACTGACACGGATTACACCGTGCTCATCGACTACGCGCATTCGCCGGACGGTGTGGAGAACGTGCTGCGCGCGGTGCGCGGCTTTGCCAGGGGCAGGGTTGTTGCGCTGTTCGGCTGCGGCGGCGACCGCGACCGCACCAAGCGCCCGAAAATGGGCAAGATCGCGGCCGACCTTGCGGACTTCTGCATCGTCACGAGCGACAACCCGCGCACCGAGGACCCGAAGGCGATCATCGACGACATCCTCGAGGGCATGAAGGGCACCAAAACGCCCATGCAGGTGATCGTCGACCGGCCGGAGGCCATCCACTGGGCGCTCGCCCATGCGAAAAAGGACGACATTATCGTCCTCATGGGCAAGGGGCACGAGACCTATCAGGAAGTCAACCATGTGAAGCACCACATGGATGAGCGCGAGATCGTCGCGGACTACTTTGCCCGCTGAGGGCAGGGGGCACCCGGTAAAGCCGGGGGCCTGAAGAATACAAAATTTTGGACGGGGGAAAATGACATGGAACGCTTTACGCTCGCACAGGCTGCGGCATGGACAAAGGGGGAAGCGCGGGGCGCGGCCGAACTGGCCGCGGTCTCGACCGACTCCCGGCAGATCCCGGCGGATGCGCTGTTCGTGCCGATCAGGGGCGAGCGCTTCGACGCACACGATTTTATCGCAAAGGCGATCGAAAACGGGGCGGCGGCGGTCGTTTCCCACCGTCAGAATGAGGAATACCCGGTGCCTTCGCTGTATGTGGAGGACACCGCGCAGGCGCTGCTCGACCTTGCGGGCGGCTACCGGCAGCTGTGCGGCGGCAAGGTGGTCGGCGTGACCGGTTCGGTCGGCAAGACCACCACCAAGGAGCTGCTGTACGCGGTCCTGAAGCAGAAATTCAACGCCCAAAAGACCGAGGGCAACTTGAACAACGAGATCGGCCTGCCGCTGACGCTTTTCCGCATGACGCGGGATACCGAGGTCATGGTGGCCGAGATGGGCATGAACCATTTCGGGGAGATCTCCCGCATGACCGCCGCAGCAAGGCCGGATATCGCGGTCATCACCAACATCGGCACCTCGCATATCGAGTTCCTCGGTTCGCGCGAGGGCATCTGCAAGGCCAAGCTCGAGATCCTCGAGGGCCTGCGGGAGGGCGGCACGGCCGTCCTGTGCGGCGACGAGCCGCTTTTATGGGACAAACGCGGGCAGCTCGGCTGCCGCGTCGTCACCTATGGCATGGAAAACAGCAAATGCGATTTGACGGCATACTTGCATCCGGACGGCGCATTTGATATAGTAAATAACAGCCTTCCGGCGGAAACACTGCCGGTGGGCGGGAAATTTACCGCAAAGCTCGCGATCCCGGGCGCGCACAATGTGCTCAACGCCCTTGCGGCCGCCGCGGCCGGCCTGCTGCTGGGCGAAACGCCCGGGCAGATCGCCGCCGGGCTTGCCTCCTATGAAGCGAGCGGCATGCGGCAGAATATCTATGAGCAGGACGGCTACCAGATCTACGCGGACTGCTACAACGCCAGCCCGGACGCGATGGAAGCCACGCTCGCCGTGCTCGGCACAATGGCGCCCGGGGGACGCCGCTTTGCCGTGCTCGGCTCGATGCTTGAGCTGGGCGCTTATGCGGAAGAAGGCCACCGGCGCGCGGGACGCGCCGCCGCGCAGCACGCGGATGCGCTCTATGCCTACGGGCCGGACGCAGACGCAATGGTCGCGGGCGCAAAGGAAAAAGGTATGGACAGGGCATATGCATTTGACGACCAGGCCGCGCTGGTTGCGGCGCTGCGGCAGGATGCCAGGAAAGGCGATGCGCTGCTGTTCAAGGGAAGCCGCGGCATGCGGATGGAACGGGCGCTCCAGCTGTTCTTAGGGGAGGACGTAGAAGAATGACACCAATCAATATCAGGAATGCGCTGATTGTCTGCGCGGTCGCGTTTGTGATTACCGCGGCGATCGGGCCGTCGGTGATCCGATATCTGCGCAAGATGAAGTTCGGCCAGAAGATCCTGGAGATCGGGCCGAAATGGCACATGAACAAGCAGAATATCCCGACGATGGGCGGCTTCATGTTCATCATCGGCATTGCAATCGCCGTTGCGGCGGGCAACCTGCTGCTGGGCGGGCTGGCAGTGCCGTCGGTTGCGGTGCTCGGCCTTGCGGCGGCGTACGGCGCGGTCGGCCTGGTGGACGACTACGCCAAGATCAGGAAAAAGGAAAACGCCGGCCTCAGCCCCAAGCAGAAGCTGGTGCTTCAGATCCTTGTGGCGGCGGTGTTTGTGCTGGTGCTGTTCCTCCAGTCGGACGGCCTGCCCGTTATCTGGATCCCGTTTACGGATATCGCAATCCCGCTGCCGTGGCCGCTGTACATCATCTTTGCCGCATTCGTCATTGTCGGCGCGGATAACGCGGTCAATCTGACCGACGGCATCGACGGCCTTGCCGCGGGCGTGACCCTGCCGGTTGCGGTTTTCTTTGTGGCTGTCGGCATCGCGCGGCAGGACGCGGGCGTGATGATCTTTGCAGCGGCGCTCGCGGGTGGCCTTGCGGCATTCCTGATTTATAACTTCAACCCCGCCAAGGTGTTCATGGGCGACACCGGTTCGCTCTTCCTCGGCGGCGCGGTCGCGGGCCTGGCGTTCGCGTGCGATATGCCGCTGATCCTGCTGCTCGTCGGCCTGATCTATATTATTGAGACCCTGTCGGTCATCCTGCAGGTGACCTATTTCAAGGCTTCGGGCGGCAAGCGCCTGTTCAAGATGGCGCCCATCCACCATCATTTTGAAATGTGCGGCTGGGGCGAGAAAAAGATCGTGCTGACCTTTTCCGGCCTGACCGCCCTTCTGTGCCTGCTGGCGTACTTTGTTGCGCTCGGGCCGGTTTTGTAATTCCCCTTAACCTTATGGAGGTATGCCCATGGCTTCGACAAGCAGACAGACACGGCCGACGCGCCGTGTAAGCCCTGCCCCGCGCCGCCCCGCGCCGCGGCCTGTGCCGCGTGCGTCGAGCGCGGTCATCCCGCGCGAGCAGGCAATGCGGCCGCAGCCGGGTACGCGCCCGCGGAGCAATGCGCATGCGCGCGTGCGTGCCCATGCGTGGGACACCGGGGTGTTTTTTTCGGTCATGCTGCTGCTGATCATCGGCCTGATTGCACTGTTTTCCGCAAGCTATTCCAACGCGCTGTTCTATCAGGGCAGCGCGACGCACTTTATCGCAAGGCAGGGCATGTTCGCAGCCGCAGGCGTGGTTGCGATGATCGTGATTTCCAAAATCAACTACAAAGTCTATGCGCATTTCAGCAACATCATCATGATCGGCTCGCTCATCCTGCTGGTCCTGGTTGCAATACCGGGCATCGGCACGGTCAGCGGCGGTGCGCGCCGATGGCTGTTCGGCTTCCAGCCGTCCGAGCTGGCCAAGATCACGGTTATCATCTGCTTTGCCAAGTGGGTCGCGCGCGACCCGCAAAGCGTGCGCAGCCTGAAAAGCATGGTGCGGCCATACGGCTACCTGCTGGCGGCGTATATCATACTGCTGGCGCTTGAGCCGCATACCTCGGCCATGATGATCATCTGCGGCATCGGCGTTGTCATCCTGATCGCGGGCGGTATGCGCCTGTGGTACTTCGGCCCGATCGCGGTGCTTGGCGCGGGCGCGCTGACCGCGTTCTATTTCATGTTCGAGCATGTGCAGGAGCGCTTTTCCGTATGGCTCGACCCGTTTTCCGACCTGTCGGGCAACGGCTACCAGAGCGCGATGGGGCAGATTGCCATCGGCTCGGGCGGGCTGTTCGGCAAAGGGCTGGGGCAGAGCATCCAGAAGCACCTCTACCTGCCCGAGCCGCAGAACGACTTCATCTTCGCCATCTGGTGCGAGGAGATGGGGCTGATCGGCGCGCTGTTCGTGATTTTGCTGTTCGCCTACCTGATTTTCCGCGGCTTCCGCGTGGCGCGGGCGGCGCCGGATAAGTTCGGCTGCCTGCTGGCGACCGGCATCACCGCCAAGCTCGCCATCCAGACGCTGATGAACCTGTTCGTTGTCACCGGCATTTTCCCGGTCACGGGCGCGGCGCTGCCGTTTTTCAGCTACGGCGGCACGGCGCTGCTGCTCCAGCTCGGCGAGATGGGCATACTGCTCAATATATCGCGGTATATGCGGGCGGAGGCGAAGCAGGAGGAATGACATGCGCATAGGGGGTATCCGGCCCCCCTGCTATTTTTGACAGGAGGCGCGCACGGCGCGCACAGGAGGGGGAACACATCTTTGAGACTGTACATCACCGGCGGCGGCACGGGCGGCCATGTCACGCCCGGGCTGGCGATTGCACGGTATTTCGAGCACAGGCATCCGGACACTGTCGTCCGGTTTGCGGGGTCGGCGCGCGGCATTGAAAACAAGCTCGTCCCGCGTGAGGGCTATCCGCTGGACACCATCGAGATCATCGGCCTGTCGCGTTCGATGAGCCCGAAGGGGCTGGTGCACAACGTCAAGGCGGCGCAGCTTGCGGTTTCTGCGGTCGGCAAGGCGAAAAGGCTGCTGCAAAAGGCGCGGCCGGACTGCGTGATCGGCTGCGGCGGCTATGCGTCGTTTGCGGTCGTGCGTGCGGCGCAGCAAATGGGCATCCCGACCGTGCTGCTCGAGGTGAACGCGCTGCCGGGCAAGGTGACCAAGATGCTCGCCAAAAAGGCCGACCGCGTGCTGGTCTGCTTTGAACAGGCGAAGGAACTGCTCGGCGGGGGCGACAAGATCGTGCTGACCGGCGCGCCGGTGCGCGGGGAGATCCTCGCGGCAGACCGCGAAAAGGCGCGCGCCAGGTTCGGGCTGGGCGCGGACGACCAGATGGTCGTCTCGTTCTGGGGCTCGATGGGCGCGAAATATATGAATGAGCATATGGCGGGCGCGCTCGCACTCGAGTGCAAAAACAACGTGCCGTACCACCACATCCATGCAACGGGTGCGGCAGCGCGCGACTGGCTGCCGCAGCGCGCGGCCGAGCAGGGGGCGGATTTTGAAAACCACCCCAATATCCAGGTGACCGAGTATATCTACGACATGGCCGACCGCATGGCAGCGGCCGACCTGATCGTCTGCCGCGCGGGCGCGGCGACGCTGGGCGAGCTGTGCATGCTCGGCCGTCCGGCCCTGCTGGTGCCCTCGCCGTTTGTCGCGGAGAACCATCAGGAGAAAAACGCACGCGCCCTGGAAGCGGCCGGCGGATGCCGGGTGCTGCTGGAAAAGGACGCGGCGCCGCAGCGCCTGTACGACGAGATACAGGATTTGCTCTCCGACCGGGAGCGCCTGCGCCGCATGGGGCAGGACGCGACCAGGCTCGCGGCGCATGACGCAAGCGAGAAGATCTACCGCGAGATCATGTGGGCGGTCGAGCATCATAAAAAGTAACATGAAGGGACGTTGGCATGAGACGCAGAAGGCGAAAACAGAAAACGCCTGAGCAGCAGCGGCGGCATGCGGGCCGGCGGCACCGGCTTTTCCGTGCGGCCGGGCGCGTGCTGTTTATCGGCGTGCTGCTGGCGGCGGCCGTGCTCGCGCTGACCGTTTTTTTTCGGGTGGACACGATTTCAGTGGAAGGCGCGGCGCGGTACAGCCCGGAGGAGATCGCCGCAGGCCTGGACGTCAAACAGGGCGACAACCTTTACCTGTGGAACAAGATCAAGGTGACGGATGCTTTGCTTGAGCGGTTCCCGTATCTGGAAACCGTGCAGATCAGGCGGCACCTGCCGGATACGCTGGTGGTCACAGTGACCGAGTGCATGGCCGCGGTCGCTGTCCCGGCGGACGGCGGGTACTATTACCTGAGCGAGCAGGGCAAGCTGCTTGAGCAGAGCACGGCGGACGGCGGCCTGCCGCTCGTCACCGGCGTGACGCTTTCCGGCCTGACGCCCGGGCAGATGGTCCAGCCGGCGCAGGACGCTTACGCGGACGCGTTGCTGGAGATTTTGCAGACCATGGACGCGGGTGATATGCTCACGGGACTGCGGTTTATCAACCTTCAGGACCTGACCGACATCCGCATCGGTTATGAGGGGCGGTTCGATATCCGCATCGGCACGATGGACGAGCTTGCCTACCGGCTGCGCTTTGCCAAAACCGTGATCGATGAGCGGCTGTCGCCCTCGGATACCGGGCGGCTGTACTGGGACGCGGATAACCGGCTGCATTTTGTGCCGGATACGGCGGAAAACGTCGCGGCATCGGCGGCCGGGACGGAGACGGCCAGCGAGACCCCGGCCGACCTCAGCAGCGCCGGAGGGGACGCGGGCAGCGGCACCACGGATGGCAGC
>DXIC01000184.1 GCA_019113065.1 Candidatus Agathobaculum stercoravium | reverse complement strand
AATATTGACTTTAATAAAATTGAATATTATACTAAAGACAGAAGAAAGGAAGTGATGGCGTGGCGATAGAAGTCGTACCCGAGTGGATGGCCCAGCTCGACGATGAGGACGTGTCGTTTATCAAGAAGTTTATCCTTGCTTCCGGTTCGCTCAAGGAGGTCGCGGGCGTATACGGCGTGACCTATCCGACCGTTCGGCTGCGGCTCGACCGGCTGATCCAGAAGATCGAGATCGGCGAGCGCGAGGGCGAGGAGCCGTACATCGCGCTGATCAAGCGGCTCGCCGTCAACGACAAGCTGGACTTTGACACGGCAAAGATCCTGATCAACGAATACAAGAAACTGAAGAAAGGTGATGGCGTATGAATCCGATCGGTCTGTTTGTGTTTTTGGCATTCATGGCGGCAGCGTGCGTGCTCGAGGTATTTCTGGCAAAGCGCAAGGCATGGTGGCTGGGGCTGGTACTGCCTGCGTTGTGGTTTGCCTATACGGCGTTTGCGGTTATAGCCGCCGTTGTGGGCTATTATCAGGCATACGGCGAGCCGCTCCCGCTGTCCTTTGAGCTGGTGTGGAGTGCTCTGGTCAGCCTGATTCGGGCGAACGTCCCAACATATGTGCTGTTGGCAGCGTACTTGTTCTGCCGCTCGGGCCGCCGCCGCAAAAAGCTGCTGGACAGGATGCAGGTGCAGGATCTGTAAGGGGGTGTAGGAGTTGTCGTATATTTTGACCAATATACTGGTTTCCCTGCCGTTTTCGGGAAGTGGGCTGCTGATCCTTGCACTTTTGCAGGTGTTCCTGTCCTGCCGCAAGAGATGGTGGCCGGGCGTTATCCTACCGGTATATACCTTTCTCTGCTCGTTGTTCATGGTAGCGACGATCTGGCGCGGAACCGGGCCGCTTTGGCTGCTGGCTGCAAACGTGCTGCTGTACAACATTCCAACCTATGTGCTGCTGGCGATTTACTTCATCTGCCGCCGCATCCGCCGCAAAAAGCAGCTTAACAAGATGAAGATACAGGATTTGTAAGGGGGGAATTATTGTGGCGTTTTTATCCGCAACGTCAATTATTGTCACGCTGCTCAATACGCTGATCATCGCGGCGGTCTTTGTCGGCATCATCGCGCTGGAGGTTTGGCTGTCGCGGCGCAAGAGCCGCTGGCCGGGGCTGATCATGCCGGCGATCACATTTATGGTTTCGCTGTTCCTGGCGCTGGGCGTGGCGCTGTTCTCGGTGGGCGGCGCGGCCACAGAGGTGCAGGTGGTCGACGAGGAGACCGGCGAGGTCGTCTATCAGGAGCAGACCGTCGAAACGGAGCAGGATTGGACGCTGGGCGACACCGCGCAGCTCGGCCTGGTTCTGCTGGTCGGCAACATCCCGACTTTTGTGCTGCTGGGCGCCTATTACATCGGCCGGGAGAAGCTCCGGCGCGAAAAGCTGCTCGAGAAGATGAACATACAGGACTTATGACAACAAAAAAACCGCTGTTCCGGACAGACGCAACCGGAACGGCGGTTCTTTTTATGCAGTTACTTTCCGATAAGCGAGGGACAGATAGCCGCCGATCGCGGCGGTCATCTCTCTGGAAGCGACGGCTTTATCCGCCAGCGTCACGATCCATGCGATCCGCGTGCGCGGCATGGCCGCGAGCGGGAACATGTGCCGCGCGATGGCCTCGCACTCGCGCTCGGTCAGGCCGAACACTTGTTTCGCGCGGCCGGCCGCGATATGGCCGTGCACGAAAGCGTGCATCCGCATCACGCGCCCCACGCCGGAATAGCGGTGCAGATAGCGGCGGAAGCGTTCGCCGCGCCAATCGTAGCCGAAGAAATCGTGCAGCAGCGCTGCGCGTATCACCGAAGCGGTCTCGTCCCCGGACAGACGCATCCGGCGGGCGATGGCATAGGCCGCTTCCGCCACGGCGACGGAATGGTCATAGACCGAATTGCTTTCGCCATGGTGCTGAAAGGTGCGCAGCTGCTGGAAACTGGGATGCTCCAGAATATCCCCGGCAAGCTGCTGGATCTCGCTGTCCATTGGACTCACCCCTTTCTTTGTTTCTGTCTCTATTATATGCCACAGGTTGCACAAAGGCAAGAGGATATTTGTTACATAATTGTGACATTTCTTACGATAATTTGTCAAGAAGCCGACGCCGCACCTGATGGTGCAGCGCGACTGCGGCTGCAAGGCCGGCCGCTTCCGCGAGCAGGAAGGCAAACCAGACCGCAGTCAGGCTGATGCGGGACAGCAGCACAGCGGCGGGCAGGATGACAATGAGCTGCCGCAGCAGCGCAACCCAGAGCGATTCGCTTCCCCGCCCAAGGCCCTGCATGCAGCCGCACAGGATGACCGAGATACCTGCAAAACAGAAGGAAGCCGAAATAATGCGGATAGCGGGCACACCGATGGCGAGCATTGCGTCTGAAGCGTCGAACAGCCGCAGGAGCGGCACGGGCAGCAGCTCAAACAGCACGGTTCCCGCGGCCATGATGCCCAGCGCGAGCAGCAGCGCGTAACGCGTGATGCGTTCGATACGGCGGCGGTTTTTCGCGCCGAAGTTGTAGCCGATCATGGGGATGAGTGCGTTGTTCAGCCCGTAGACCGGCATGAACAGGAAATTCTGCAATTTGTAGTATACGCCGTAAAAGCTGACCGCGGTCTGCGAAAACGGCATCAGGATGCGGTTGAGGCCAACTGTGAGCACGCTCAGCAGCGATTGCTGCACCGCAGCGGGCAGGCCGATGCGCACGATTTCCGCGATGATTTTGCCGTCCGGCCGGAAGCCGCGCACATGGATGCGTACATCGTGGTTGAAGCGTACGTTGATGGCAAATCCGATCATCATGGCAATGATCTGGGAGATCACGGTGGCAAGCGCCGCGCCTGTTGTGCCGAGGGCGGGGAAGCCGAACAGGCCGAAGATCATGATGGGGTCCAGGATGCAGTTGAGCACCGCGCCGATCAGCTGGGTGACCATGTGATAGACCGTGTTGCCGGTCGCCTGCATCAGCCGCTCGGCGACAAACAGCAGGAACACGCCGCACGATGCGACGGTGACAACCGTCACATACCCTGTGCCCATGTCGATCACCGCGGGCGAGTCGGTGAACATCGCGATGAACTGCTGTCCGAACAGCAGGCCGAGTACCGCGAACACCAGCCAGAAGCAGACCGACAGGAATATGCCGTTGACGGCAACCGCATTGGCCTCGTCCTGCTTTTTCTGTCCGAGCCGCCGCGAAAGAAGGGCGTTGACGCCCACGCCCGCGCCGGTCGCGACCGCGATCATCAGCAGCTGCACCGGGAACGCAAGCGAGACCGCGGTCAGCGCGTCCTCGCTGATACGAGCGACAAACGCGCTGTCCACGATGTTGTACAGCGCCTGCACCAGCATGGACAGCATGATCGGGAAGGACATTGTCACGATCAGCCGCCCCTCGGGCAGGGTTCCCATCTTATTTTCCGCCGCCATGGCCTGCACCTCGATTCTTATTGTTATCATAGCAGAAAAACGCGCGCCGCGCCATAGGGAACAGAGGCGTATGAAAAAAGAAAAGGACTGCATTGCAGTCCTTTTCTGAAGCTGTATGGCTCAATCCGGCGGAGTATCCATGATCATCTGCCGGTAGGGCAGATCCTCAAAGCCGAGGATACGGTAGAGCGCGGCGGCGCGCGGGTTTTCTGCGGTTACTTCCAGGCGGAAACGCGCGGCGTTGTTGTATTTCTCATGCACCGCGGCGACCATCTTGCTGCCGATGCCCTTGCCGCGCATGGACTCGTTTACCATCAGCTCTTCCATCCAGACGCACAGGCCGCCCGCCTCGTTCGACCACGTCAGCGCAATCAGCAGATACGCGCAGGGCGCACCGCCCTCGTCCTCTGCAATCAGACAGTCCGCGTAGGGGGAGCCGTGCATGAGCAGTTCAAAGGTGCGCTCAGCGTTGCGCGGGGAAATTTCATGGCATACGGCAGGGGAGTGGTAAAACTCGTTCACACTGCGGATAAAGTAATCGCGGTCGGCTTGTTCGATCGGCCGGATACGCATATTAAAACCTCCAGTTTACGGAAAACGTATTTTCCGCGCCGCGCGTTCAATCAAAGCTGAGAAGCGTTTCCACATCCTTGCGCTTGGGGCACATCGGTTCCTCTGCCGGATGGCCGACGGCGATCAGCGCCGCGACCTTCTGGCCCTCGGGGATATCGACAACCTGCTTGACCTTGTCCTCGTCGAAAATACCCATAATGACCGTGCCCAACCCCAGTGCGTGTGCGGCAAGGCAGAATGTCTGCGCGGCAATGCCCGCGTCGAACGACTGCCAGTGCGTGCCCTGCGAGGTAGAGAACGAGCCGTCCCGCTCATAGCCCGAGCGGCTGGTGAGCATGGTCAGCACCACCAGTGCAGGCGCATGGGAAGCGGTCTTCTGGTTGAACGCAAAATCCATCATGCAGTCGTCTGCCAGACGCTGCTTTTTCTCCTTGTCGGTCACTACGATGTAGCGCGCAATCTGGGTGTTCTTCCAGCTCGGCGCAAACGCAGCGGCTTCCACAACCTGTGCCAGCTCTTCGCGGGTAACAGGCTGTTCGGTGAATTTCCGCACGCTGCGGCGCGTTTTTATGCACTCGAGTGCTTCCATGTGTATTCGCTCCTTTGTTGTTTGTTGTCCTCATTGTATCAAAACAACGCAAACAAAGCAACTGAATATCACAAAAATATCACCAAAATATGGTTACTTTACCGTGCTGTCCTCCAGCACCTTGACCTGAAACCGGCGCGTGCGCGGTCCGTCGAACTCGCAGAAATATACGCCCTGCCAGGTGCCGAGCAGCGGGCGGCCGTCCTCGATCAACACGGTCTGGCTTGCGCCGACGCAGCTCGACTTGAGGTGCGCAGCCGAATTGCCCTCCATGTGGCGGAACGCCCGCCGGTCGGGAAACGCTTCGCGCAGGCCGAGCAGCAGGTCGTGCTGCACGTCCGGGTCGGCGTTTTCGTTGATCGTGATGCCCGCGGTCGTGTGCGGGCAGTAGACAATGGCGATCCCGCTCTCCACGCCGCTCTCGCGGATCGTTTCGCGCATCTGCGCAGTCACGTTATACATGCCCTCGTGGTCGGTGCGCAGGGTAAATTCCCTGGTTTTCATGGCTTATTCACTCCTGTTCTCATGCAGATAGGTCGCTTCCAGGTCGGACAAATGCAGCTTGACCGCCAGCGGGTACTTCTCGAACGCGTGCGCAAGCGAAAAGCTGCCGCCGCGCACCGAGTCGTCGAACCCGCCCATGTGCCAGCGCACCGCCATGGCTTCCTCGGTTTTCAGACGCATGAACCGCTCGATCAGGTAGACGGATTTCTCGCCGTGGCCGTAGGGGAACTGGTCGTCGATCGCATAGACCGGCACCTTTTCCCACTCGCCGCGGTCGTTCTTGCGATTGCGCAGCTCGGTCTTGTAAAAGCCCGCCTTGCACAGGTCGTGCAGCAGGGACACAATGGTATAGCTTTCGAGGTCGTCGGTCTCCGGGTTGAAGTGCTTGGAGATCAGCACATTATATACGTTGAGCGAGTGGTCGAGCAGCCCGCCCTCATACGCCGCATGGAAGCGGGTGGAGGCCGGAGCAGTAAAAAAGTCGGTCGACTCCATCCACGCGAGCAGCTTTTCCGCACCCGGACGGTGGATATTCTTGTGGAATGTTTCGATAAACAGCTCTTTATTCGTCATGTCGTTCCTCCATTCGGGCGCGGGCGCATGCGAGCAGCGCTTCCCGCGTGTTGTCTGTCTGTTCGTCTATTACCGCGTCGAGCAGGGCTTGCAGCATCTCCCCGACGGCCGGGCCGGACAGCCCGAGCGCCCCCATGTCGTTGCCGTCCACGGCGAGCTGCCGCAATGAAAGGCAGGCGTCCTCCGCCAGCACGCGGTTCAGGCGCTGTTCCATATCGTAAAGCCACGCGATATCCCCGGGGTGCGTACCCTGGCCGACCACATCGCCCTTTTTGATGGCGAGCAGGTCGCGGAAGCGCGCTTCCCCGATACGGGACAGGCGGCGGCGCAGCAGCTTATCCGTGTCGCCAAACGGGCGGTCATGCTGCTCGACCAGCAGCAAAATGCGCGCACTGTCCTCATTCGAAAAGCGCAGCCGGGTCAAAATGCCTTCCGCAAGTTCGCGGCTGACCGCCGGATGGCCGTAAAAGTGGCCGATACCCTTTTCATCCACAGTTTTGCAGGCGGGCTTGCCGCAGTCATGCAGCAGCATGGACCAGCGCAGTACCGGCTCCGCGGGCACCTGCCCGGTGGCGCGCACGCTGTGCTCCCATACATCATACCGATGGTGCGGGTTTTGCTGGTTGCAGCCGAACATCGGTGTGAGCTCAGGCAGTACATACCCGATCACGTCCGCAAACTCCATCAGCGCACGCTGCACGAATCGGCCGCACAGCATGCCGGTCAGCTCCTCGCGCACGCGCTCGGCCGCGATGCAGTCCAGCCGCGCAACCTGCCGCCGCATGGCGGCCGCGGTTTCCGGTTCGACTGTGAACCCCAGCTTGGATGCGAACCGCACCGCGCGCAGGATGCGTAGCGCGTCCTCCTGAAATCGCGTGTCCGGGTCACCGACTGCGCGCAGGATGCCGTTTTGCAGGTCGTCCCGTCCGCCGAAGGGGTCGCACAGGCCGCGTTCCGGGTGCCATGCCATCGCGCCGACCGTAAAGTCGCGCCGCGCAAGGTCGTCCTCGATCCTGCCCACAAAGCGCACCCCATCCGGGTGGCGGCCGTCCGAATAGCCGCCGTCCGCGCGGAAGGTCGTGATCTCGAGCGGCCCGCCGTCCGTGAGCAGGGTCAGGGTGCCGTGCCTGAGCCCGGTTTCGAGCACACGTTCTCCTGCGAACACGGTCTGCATCTGCGCGGGGCGTGCGGCGGTGCATAAGTCCCAGTCATGCGGCTCTGTACCGCGCAGGCTGTCGCGCACGCACCCACCGACCGCCCACGTTTCAAACCCTGCCGCCTCCAGCTGCGCGATGGCGCGGGCGGCGTGCTCCGGCAGGCGCATCAGTGGCCGCCCTTTTTCTGGCGCAGGCGGTACGAGGTGCCGTCCGGGTTGAGGACGACCGTGTTGTCCAGTTGTGCCTTGAGGCTCCGGCGGAAGCCTGCGATATATTCCGCGCGCAGCGCCTTCTGCTCGGCCTGCTCCGCCGGAGTCAGGCCCTCGGCCTTGGCCTTTTTCGCCAGTTCGTTGATGCGCGCGATTTTCTGATCGGTCATAACCGTATTCCTCCGTGGGTTTTGATATGCCCCTATTATAGCAAACCGGACGGGCAAAGTCGAGGTCAAATCCTGTTTCCTTACTCGCTGCCGGGCCGGTATACGTCCGCCATCAGCATAAGGCCGCAATGCAGCCCGAGCCGGAAGCAGGACTCGCCGTGCTCGGCCGCCGCGGCATTGGACTGGTCGCACAGGCGGCGGAAGCGGCGGTGCAGGACGGGCGGCAAAAGCGCGTCCAGTTCGTCCTGCATGCGGGAAAGGATTTCCCATGCCGGGCCGTCGGCAAAAGGGTAGGCGCGCTCGGCGGCGGCCTGCAATTCCCGATAAATGGATGAATCCATATGTATCACGTATAATAAAACCATCTCGAAAGGGGTGGTTTTATT